>JACQDK010000116.1 GCA_016201135.1 Actinomycetota bacterium | reverse complement strand
CGTACAGGACGCCCGGGCCCCGGAGCCTGAGGGCCAGGAACCCCGCTCCGGCGACCCCGACCGCGGCCAGGAGCGCCTGGCCGGTCCGCACCGCCTCCCGGCTGATGCCACCATGGGCCGCCTCCGAGTCCTCGCCGGTACGGGCCGCCTCCGAGCTCCGCGCCCTCGGCCCGCGCGCGGCGAAGGCCGCCGCGAGGCCGAGGATCGCGAGCGCCACCAGGAAGAACTGCGGGTGCGCGAAGCCGCCGGCGGCGAGCAGCGCCCCGGCGGCGAGCGCGCCCCTTCGCGTCCCCAGGGCGAGTACGACCGCGGCGGCCAGGAACGTGGCGGCGAGCGCCAGGTTCGCGAGGTAGCCGCTGACCAGGTGCACCGCGAACAGGCCGGCCAGGGTGCCGCCCAGGAGCCACGTGGCGCGGTCGTTCGCGTCCCGCGCGCGAAGGAGCATCGCTGCGCTGAGCCCGAGGGTGACCCCCAGGCCGCACTGCAGGGCCGCGGCAACCGCCGCGATCGGCAGGTGCAGCGTTCCCGAGAGCGCGAGCACGACGGCGGGCACGCCTGGCCGCTCCACCGCCGAGAGCCCTTCGACCTGCGCGAGCCGGGTCCACCACAGGTAGACGGGCCCGTCGGGCCCCACCGGGAAGCGGAATCCCCTCGCGACGAACAGCCCCAGGAAGAACACGAGCAGCAGCAGGGCGAGTCCCCCGGTCCACAGGAGCTCCGTCTGAGAAGCGAGGGCTCCGCCGGGGTCCTGGTCCTTGCTCGTCTGGTCTGCCGGCGCTCCGATCCGCCGACTGTATCCCACCGATCCGCCCCGCCCGGCTCGGCCCGCACGCCCGGCCGACGCAGCCGGCCCCGGTAGAATCGCGGCCCATGCTCGATCGAGAGCTCGTCCACAAGGTGCTCTCCGCCGCCCGCCGGCGAGGGGGCGCGTTCGCAGAGCTGTTCGTCGAGGAGCGGGCGTCGACCTCCATCCGGCTGGACGACGGCAAGATCGAGGAGCTGACGACGGGCCTGGACCGCGGCGCCGGCGTGCGCGTGGGCGAGGGGACGACCTACGGCTACGCGTACTCGAACCGCCTCGACGGCGACGCCCTGCTCCGCGCGGCAGAGGCGGCCGCCGCCGCGTTCAAGGGAGCGGCGGCGTCCGTCGTGGACCTCCGGGAGGTGGCGCCGAGGGTCGTTCACCGGGCCGAGCGCCCCGCCGCGGACGTGGCGGCTTCCGAGAAGGTCGCTTGGCTCCGTGAGGTGGACGACGCCGCGCGCTCGTTCTCGCCCGAGGTCCGTCAGGTCGTCGGCTCGTACGGAGACTCTGTGCAGCGCGTGCTGATCGCCGCCTCCGACGGCCGCTGGGTCGAGGAGGAGCGCCCCCGTATCCGCCTATACGCGACCGTGGTGGCCTCGCGCGACGGGAACATCCAGACGGGGATGCATGGTCCCGCGGGCCTCGGTGGGGTCGAGCTCTTCGACCGCAAGCCTCCGAGGCAGACCGCGGAGATCGCGGCGAAGCGCGCCGTCACGATGCTCGACTCGGTTCCAGCACCCGCCGGCGAGATGGCGGCGGTGCTCGCGCCCGGCTGCGGGGGCGTGCTGTTCCACGAGGCGGTGGGCCACCCTCTCGAGGCCGACATCGTGGACAAGGAGGCGAGCGTCTACCGGGGACGGCTGGGGGAGACGCTCGCGTCGACGCTCGTGAACGGCGTCGACGACGCCACCATCGTGAACGCATGGGGCTCCTTCTCGTTCGACGACGAGGGCTCGTCGTCGGAGCGCACCGAGCTCTTCCGGGACGGAGTGCTGAGCGGGTGGATGTACGACCGGCTCCGCGCCGGCAAGGACGGGGTCCCCTCCTCCGGGAACGGGCGGCGGCAGTCGTACGCGTCGCCCCCGATCCCCCGCATGACCAACACCTACATCCTGAACGGGACGTCGAAGCCGGCGGACGTCATCGCCTCGACAGAGCGCGGTGTCTACGTGACGGCGCTGGCCGGCGGCCAGGTGAACCCCGCGACCGGAGACTTCGTGTTCGGGTGCTCCGAGGCCTTCCTGATCGAGGGCGGCCGGGTCACCACGCCGGTCCGCGGCGCGAACCTTATCGGGCAGGCGATCCCCGTCATGAGCGCGGTCGACGCCGTCGCCGACGACTTCGACACGTGGGAGGGCGTGTGCGGCAAGGACGGCCAGAGCGTTCCGGTCGGGAGCGGCTCGCCGACCCTGCGGATCTCGAGGATCACCGTGGGAGGCACCGGTGCTTGAGCTGGGGGACCTGTGCCGGGCGGCGGTCGAGGCGGCGCGCCCCGGCGAGGCCGTCGAGGCCTTCGGGCAGGAGGCGCGCCACACCGAGGTGAAGGCCCGCCGGGGCGAGGTGGAGGGCCTCACGTTCAGCGAGTCGCGCGGGATCGGGGTGCGCCTGATCGCCGGCGGCCGGGTCGGCTTCGCATGGGCGGCCGATCCGAGCACCGACGAGGTCGCCGCGACGGTTGCGCGCGCCAGGGAGAACGCGGCTCTCGCCGAGCCCGACGAGTTCAACGCGCTGCCCGATGCGGCTTCGACCGAGCCGATCCCCGCGCTCTACCGCGCCGAGCAGGCCGACATGGCGCTCGACCGCAAGGTCGGGCTCGCCCTGGACCTGGAGCGGAGGGCGACCTCCACCGACCCCCGCGTCACCAACTGCGACGACGTCGTGTACGGGGACTCGGTCTCGCGCGTCGCGATCGCGTCCACGGCCGGAGTCGACGCCGGCTACGAGCGCACCGACACATGGTGCGTCGTGGTGGCGCTCGCCGTGGAGGGCGACGAGACGCAGACGGGCTTCAGCTACCGGATCGGGCGCGAGCTGGGGGAGCTCGCCTGGGAGGAGGTTGCCGACGAGGCGGTTCGGCGCGCCGCCGCGATGCTCGGCGCCACGAAGCCGGCCTCGCAGAAGGTGCCGGTGGTGCTCGACCCGTTCGCGGGCTCCTCGTTCCTGGGGGTCCTCGGCGGAGCGCTCAGCGCCGAGGCCGTCCAGAAGGGCCGCTCGCTCTTCGCCGAGCGCGTCGGCGAGGAGGTCGGGTCCGCCGCCTTCACCCTGATCGACGACGGGCGCGAGCTGGCCGGCCCCGCGGCGGCGCCCTTCGACGATGAGGGCGCGCCGACCGGTCGCACGGAACTCATCACTGCCGGCACGCTGAACGGCTTCCTGCACAACTCGTACACGGCCCGGCGCGGAGGAACCATCTCCACCGGGAACGCGTCGCGGGGCGGCTACCGCACCTCGCCCGGGGTCGGCACGACGAACTTCTACGTGGCACCGGGGCACCTGTCTCCGGCCGAGCTCCTCGCCAAGGCGGAGGGCGGCGTGCTGATCAACGACGTCTCGGGCGTGCACTCGGGGGCGAACCCGATCAGCGGGACGTTCTCGGTGGGAGCCACCGGCTGGCGGATCGGGCCGGGTGGCGAAGTGGGCGAGCCGCTGCGCGAGATGACGATCGGCTCCACGATCCCGGAGATGCTCGCCGCGGTCGCTGCCGTCGGAAACGACCTGCGGTTCTTCTCCTCGACGGGCGTGCCCACCATCCTGATCGGCGAGATGACCGTCGCGGGCGTCTAGGGGCGACGGATGGGCGACGTCCGCATCGCAAGGGCCGGGGCGGAGCGACTGGACGACCTCGCGCCGCTCTGGACGGCGCTGCACGAGCACCATCGCGAGGTCGCGGACGAGATCCCGGGCATCGCGATGCGGCAGGTGCCCGACGCCTGGGACCGGCGCCGCGCACGGTACGTCGAGTGGCTGGCGCACCCGGGCGCCTTCGTTTTGATCGCCGAGGAGGACGGCACCGGACCGGTCGGCTACGCGCTCGTCTCGATCCACGAGGGCGGCGACGACACGCACGTCACGCGGGAGCGCTGGGCCGAGCTGCAGTCGCTCGCGCTGCTGCCCACCTCCCGCGGGGAGGGCCTCGGCGCGCGGATGATGGAGGCGGTCTTCGCCGAGCTCCGGCGCCTGGAGATCGGCGAGCTCCTGATAGGCGTGCTTTCCGGGAACGAGGGCGCGTTCCGCTTCTACGAGCGATACGGGTTCCGGCCCTGGGTCGTGGAGCTGCTCGGGCGCGTGCCCGAGGCCTAGATTCCGCTCGCGCCCGGCACCCCCGCCGCGATCACCACGAGCACGATCGCCGCGACGGCGAGCCGGTAGATCATGAAGTACTTGTAGTCGTGACGGCGAAGGTACGCCAGGAGCCCCCAGATCACGACGAACCCGCTTGCGGCCGACGACAAGAACCCCCAAAGGAACTGGCTCGCGTAGCCGTGGAAGCCGCCGTTCACGAGGTGGATGCCCTTCAGCAGCCCCGCTCCGGCGATGATCGGAAGCGCCAGCAGGAACGAGAAGCGCGTCGCCGATTCCCGGTCCAGACCCATCGCGCGGGCCACCGTCATCGTGATGCCCGAACGCGAGACGCCGGGCTGAAGGGCGAGCGCCTGAGCGACGCCGAGCGTGAGCCCCCTTCCGACCGTGAGGTCGGCCATCGTGAGATCGCTCTTCGCGCGGCGGTCGACGACGAGCAGCACCACGCCGAACGCCGCGAGCATCACCGCGATCAGCCACGGCTGGCCGAGCTTCTTCTGGATCACTTCCTCGAAGAGAGCACCGGCCGCGCCGCCCGGGATCGTGCCGATCACGAGGGCCCAGGCGAGGCGCTCGTCCACCGTCTGGATCCGCCTGGAACGGATCGATCGGAGCCAGGCCCGCAGGTACTTCCACACGTCCTTCCAGAAGTACACGAGCGCCCCGAGCAGCGTGCCGACATGCAGCGCCACGTCGAAGGTCTTGTTGAGGTCAGGGTTGTCCACTATGTGCCAGCCGAACAGCCAGGGCACCAGGATCAGGTGGCCGGAGCTCGAGACCGGCGCGAACTCGGTGACGCCCTGCGTGATGCCGAGCACGATGGCCTGCAGGATGCTCAGGGGAGGCTCCTTTCCGCGAACGGGGGCGCGCCGATACTACCGGCGCCAGGCCGGGGTTGAGATTGCGAACTTGTGAAGGCTCAGGTGGGCGGCGCGGGCGTGCCCTCGATGGCCACGGCCAGGTCCCCGAAGGCCGCAGCGTAGGCGAGCTGCTCCGCCGCGTCCGGCGAGACCAGCAGCACGAGCTGAACGCCCGCGCCGCCGCTCGAAGCGGAGCCGGGGTTCCCGCTGGGCTCCAGCGCCAGCAGCACCTCGAGGCCGGTCGCCACGATCTCCGTGTGCGGGTGACCGCCTCCGTACGTCGCGAGAACGTCCACCCGGTCCCCCCGGCGGACGGTCCCCTGGGGAACCCCCGCGTCGATCGGGAACGCGAGGAGGCCGGGCGGAACGAGCGCCGCGACCGGCCCGGCCCCGGGCGCGCTCACGCGCGTTCGGGTGAGCGGCTCTCCCGCAGCGACGTCGGCGACCACCACGCGCCCCGCGACCTGGCTCACCTGGCCGAACGCGCCGGGGGGCACGAATGCCGACGGCTCGCGCCGCACCTCGAGCTGAGACGCGGTGAGCGTGGCGCCTCGCCCGACGTCCACCGCCGCGAAGACGACCGGCACATCCGGCCCCACCTCCGGGTGAAGCATCTCGAGCCGGCGCGCGTAGCCGCGCGAGAGCCCGAACGCGGCGAGCCCGCTCACGATCGCGAGCACCAGGTAGACCTTCGAGGCCGTCGGCCACTTCCTGCGGAGCATCGCGCCGACGCTACGCGGGCGCGGGGCCCTCCGCAGTGAGGCGGGTCACACACACGCGGAGCTTCACTCGGCCGCGCGCGGCCGCGGCTTCTCCACCAGAGGCAGGGTGCGCACGCGGAAGTCCTCGAGCGCCTCGCGGCCGACGATCATCCGCACGGACTCGCGGATGCGCTCGCCCACCTGCGAGGGCTCCTCCTCGCTGATGAAGCGGAGCTCTACGTGCACGAGTCGTCGTTCGCCGGTCATCTCACGCCTCGAAGCGGGCGCCGGTGAGCGCCTTGGCGCACTCGCAGTCCCGCTCCTCGGGCAGCTCCGGGATCACCGCGAACAGCAGGTCCCGCAGCTTCTCGTTATTCTCGGTGAACACGCGGACCACCTCCTCGTGGGTGACGGGCGGGACGCCTTCCACGCCGACGTCGTAGTCGGTGATCAGGGAGATGTTCGCGTAGCAGAGCTCCAGCTCGCGAGCGAGCAGCGCCTCGGGGTACTGGGTCATGTTGATGACCTCCCAGCCCGCGCTCGCGAACCAAGCCGACTCGGCGCGCGTGGAGAAGCGCGGCCCCTCGACCACCACCACCGTACCCCGGTCGTGCAGCGGGATGCCGAGTGCGCGCCCCTCGGCCACGAGCGCCGAGCGCATCGTCGCGCAGTAGGGGTCGGCGAACGAGATGTGCGTCGTGACGGGCCCGTCGTAGTAGGTGTTGGGCCGATCGTGCGTGCGGTCGACGAGCTGGTCGCAGATCACGAAGTCGCCGGGCCTCACCTCGGCCCTCAGGGAGCCGCACGCGTTCGGACCGAGGATCCGTCGCACCCCTAGCTCCTTCATCGCCCACAGGTTCGCCTTGTAGGGGATCTCGTGCGGAGGGAGCTCGTGCTTCACCCCGTGGCGCGGCATGAACGCCACTCTCCGGCCGCCGACCTCGCCGATCACCGGCGGCGCGCTCGGCTTGCCGTACGGCGTGTCCACCTCCACCGTCTCCGTGCTCTCCAGGAAGGAGTAGAAGCCGGACCCGCCGAAGACACCGATCTGTGCCGCGCTCATGTCGAGGTCGTCTCCTTCTTCCCCGAGTGCTCCCTGCTCCCCGAGTGCTCCTTCTTGCCGGGGGACTCCTTGGTCCCGGAGGGCTTCTTCTCGGAGGCCGCCGGCTCCTTCTTCTCGGACTTGTCGGGCTTCTCGGACCCCGGCTTCTCCGAGGGCTTCTTCCCCTTCTTGCCGTGGTCGGTCGCGTAGAACCCCGATCCCTTGAACGAGATCGCAGGCGCCGCGAACACCTTCCGGAGCTCACCCCCGCACTCGTCGCAGATCGTCAGCGACTCCTGCGCCATCGACCGGACGACCTCGAACACGCGGCCGCAGTCCCTGCAGACGTACTCGTAGGTGGGCATGACGCGGTGAGTATAGGGGCCGCCACCAGGGGATCGAGGTTGCCTGCCCCCGGTTGGCGCCCGGCGCGCCCTCTCACGTACACTCGGCTTCCCTCCCGGGGAGCGAGCGCGTGAAGGTCAAGAAGGCGGTCATCCCGGCGGCGGGCCTCGGCACGAGGTTCCTGCCCGCCACCAAGGCGCAGCCGAAGGAGATGCTGCCCATCATCGACACGCCCTCGATCCAGTACGTCGTGGAGGAGGCCGTCCGCGCCGGCATCGAGGACATCCTCATCATCACCGGCCGCGGCAAGCGCTCGATCGAGGACCACTTCGACCGATCGGTCGAGCTGGAGAGCTTCCTGGAGTCGAAGGGGAAGTTCGACGAGCTGAAACAGGTCCGCCAGATCTCGGACATGGCCATGATCCACTACATCCGGCAGGGGGACCCTCTCGGCCTGGGGCACGCGGTCGCTGTGGCCGAACCCCACGTCGGCGACGAGCCGTTCGCGGTGCTGCTCGGGGACGACCTGATCTCCGCCTCCACGCCGCTGCTCGAGGGCATGCTGAAGATCCACGAGCGGTACGGCCGGAGCGTGATCGCCGTCCAGGAGGTGAGCCGCGACGAGATCTCGCTCTACGGCTCGATCCAGCCGGAGTTCGTGGAGGAGAACCTGGCGCGCGTAGTCTCGATCGTGGAGAAGCCCGAGCCCGACGACGCGCCCTCGAACCTGGCCGCGATCGGCCGATACGTCTTCACGCCCGAGATATTCGACGCGCTCCGAGAGACCAAGCCCGGCCGCGGCGGAGAGATCCAGCTGACCGACGCGATCAACCTGCTCGCCCAGGAGCAGGCGGTGTACGCGTACCTCTTCGAGGATGGGCGCTACGACGTCGGGAACAAGCTCGACTACCTGAAGGCCACGGTCGAGATCGCGATCGAGCGGGACGACGTCGGCCCCGAGTTCCGCCTCTGGCTCGCCGATCTGGTCCAGCGCAAGAAGCTGCTGTGAACCGGGCTGGGTAGACTGGCCGCGATGGCCGACCAGCCGCACCGGCACGACCACGACAGCGGCGAGGGCCTGCTCTCGGTCGAGGAGGCGCGCGAGAAGGTTCTCTCCCAGATCCAGCCGCTCGCCCCGCTGGAGCTTCCGCTCCCCGAGGCGTTCGGATGCGTCCTGGCGCAGGACGTCGTCGCGACGGCCGACCTTCCCGAGTTCGCCTCCTCGGCGATGGACGGGTTCGCGGTGCGCGCCTCCGACGTCGCAGGCGCCTCGCCCTCAGGCCCGGTCGAGCTGAAGATCGTCGGCCGCGCCATGATCGGACGCCGGCCCGAGTCGACCGTCGGCGGGGGCGAGACCGTCCGGATCGCGACCGGCGCCCCGGTGCCCGGCGGCTCCGACGCGATCGTCCCGATCGAGGACGTCGAGCTCGTGGGCGAGACCGTTCGGATCTTCGACGGCGTCCCGGTCGGCAAGCACGTGCGACCTGCGGGCGAGGACGTCCGCGAGGGACAGCTCCTGGTTGGGAAGGGGAAGCGCCTCGGTCCGCCCGAGCTCGGCCTGCTCGCGAACGCGGGCTTCCCGCACCCGCTCGTGCACCCGCGCCCCCGCGTCGTCGTCCTGTCGACGGGCGACGAGCTCGTCCCGCCCTCCGAGGCGCCCGAGTTCGGGCAGGTGCACGACTCGAACGCGTACACGATCTTCGGGGCGCTCCGCGAGGTCGGTGCGATCCCGACGCTCGCCGGCATCGTCCGCGACGACGTCGACCAGCTGAAGGAGACCGTGCTCTCGCACCTGATACAGGCCGACGCGTTCGTGTCGTCCGGCGGGGTCTCCGTGGGGGAGCGCGATGTGGTGAAGGCGGCGTTCTTCCGGCGCGGCGAGCTCGAGTTCTTCAAGGTCGCGATGCAGCCGGGAATGCCCCAGGGCTTCGGCTTCATCGAGGGCAAGCCTTTCTTCGGCCTCCCGGGCAATCCGGTGAGCGTGTTCGTGAGCTTCGAGATGTTCATCCGTCCCGCGATACTGAAGATGATGGGACGCAGCCAGCTGTTCCGCCCGGAGATCTCCGCCACGCTCGCTGCCGACGTTTCGGGGCCCGTCGGCAAGACGCAGTTCGCGCGCGTGAACGTGATACGCACGGCCGAGGGCTGGATCGCCGAGCCGACTGGTGGCCGCGGCTCGAACCTGATCTCCACCGTCTCGCGCGCGAACGGGCTGGCGATCGTGCCGGCCGGGGTCGAGACCGCCCGCGAGGGCGAGAAGGTGAAGGTCATGCTCTTCAGGGCGTCGGAGGACTGAGATGGGAGCGGATCAGGCGGGCGCCGACGGCGTCACCCGGATCGTTGAGGTGGGGGCCAAGCCCGAGACCGATCGCGAGGCCGTTGCCGAGTGCTGGGTCTCGATGACGCCCGAGGCCGTCGCGAACCTCGTCGCCGGGACGAAGAAGGGCGATCCGATCGAGACGGCCAAGATCGCGGGCGTGATCGGCGTGAAGCGCACTCCCGACCTGCTGCCGCACTGCCACCCGATCCGCGTGACCGGCGTCGAGGTGGCGGTGGAGCCCGACCAGGCGGCGGGGCGGATCCGCGTGCGGACCACCGTCCGGGCCACCGACCGCACGGGGGTCGAGATGGAGGCTCTCACGGCCGCGGCCGTCGCCGCTCTGTCCCTCTACGACACCGCAAAGGCGTTCGACAGGGCCGCCCGGATCGACGGCCTCCGGCTCCTCTCGAAGTCCGGGGGCAAGTCGGGCGACTATCGCGCGGGATAGGCGGAAGACGGCCCCAGGCGTCCGCAAGGCGAACGCGGGGCGGCTTGTGAAAAAGTTCCGCGAATCACATCGATGTCCTTCCGAGCCCCTAGATGTGGTGCTACGGTCCATACGCAACCCACATGTTGGGTCGATCCGGGGTTTCGCCGGACGGGAGGCTGGGCGATGGGTTGGCTGTTCCTCGCCGGGTTCGGCATCATGTGGGTCGCGTTCCTCTTGCCGACCGAGCGTCGGCGGCGCACGCCTTGGGCGAGCGTCGAAGATTTCGAACGCAGGATGGAGCTCTTGGCGCAGGTCGAGACGCACGGCGGACCGGGAAGGTGGATCGTCACTCCCCGCAAGGGGGCTCGATTCGTCGGCCCCGCCGAACGGAGCCGGGCCAGGGCGCGCGAGCGCCGCAAGAGGGTCTTCACGTTCCTGCTCGAGTCGATCGGCATCACCTTCCTGATTGGCATCGTCCCGCCCCTGCGCGTGATGTGGACGGTGTCGGGCCTCCTCGTGGGCCTGCTCGCGGTCTACGTCTGGATGCTGCTCTCGCTCAAGGAGCGCGAGCCGCACACCGTCCGCGAACGGGTGGCCGCAGCCCACGACCGCCCCGGCACCGTCGCGAGGATGGCGGCCAAGGCCCAGCGCTACGTTCCCCAGCGCCAGATGCCCCAGCGCTACGTTGCCGAGGGCCGCTCATCGTGGGCCCGACCCACATTCAACGGCCTCGGCTCGCTCGGCGAGGGCGACCGCGTGCACGTGGTCGTCCGCTCCAAGAACGAGGTCCGGGTCGCCGGCGCCTAGGGAAGCCGGCGTGTCCCTGGACGACCTCGCCCGCGCGCTGCACGAGCGCTTCGACACCAAGACCGCCGCTCGAGAGCGCGCGCTGCCGGCCGCGCGCCGCTCGATCCGCGCCAGCGCGAACGCGATCCGCGCGATCCACCGAGGAGAGTTCGACCGGGCCCTGGAGCTGGCGGCCGAATCCCGCGCCGCGATCGACGAGGGGATGCTCGCCGTGGTCGATCACCCGGAGGTTCGGTTCGCGGGCTACCTTCAGGACGCGCAGAAGGAGTACGCGGAGGCGCGCCTCACCTACGCGATAGTTCGTGACGAGCGCGTCCCGGCGCCCGAGGACCTCGAGGTCGAGGACGCCCCCTACCTGAACGGCATGGCCGAGTCGATCGGCGAGGGGCGCCGCCACGTGCTGGACCTGCTCCGCCGGGGGGAGGTCGACCGCGCCGAGCGCGTGCTCGCGGCGCTCGAGGACCTCCACGGCCTGCTCGTGACGATGGACCACCCGGACGCCATCACGCTGAACCTGCGCCGCTCGACCGACGTCGCCCGGAGCCTGATCGAGAAGACCCGGGGCGACCTGTCGATCGCGTTCGCGCAGCGGTCGATGCACGACGCGCTGGAACGTCATGCCCGAGACGTCCTTGGGAAGGGGGACCGCTGATGGCGGTTCGCAGGGAAACGATCAAGCGGCAGTTCTCCGAGGCGCTCGCCGCAGGCGTGCTCGAGCCCGGCGAGCAGGTGGTCGCCGGAGCCCTGAGCCAGTCGGGTCCGAGCCCGTGGCTCGCCGGTGCGATCGGGGTCCTCGTGATGCTCGCGATGGGGATGCACTTCTACTTCATCGCGGCCACGGACCGGCGGGTGATCTTCATGAAGGCCTCGATGTGGAGTCAGCGGCCGCAGGGCCTGGCCTGGTCCGACCCGCGCGGCGCGGCCACCGTCACCGACATCGTCGCGGACGCCAGGGTCTGGAACTCCTTCAAGTACCTGCGGCCAGGCGAGTCCAAGCCCTTGCGGCTGAACGTGAGCGCCGTCGTCTGGAAGGACGATGCCCGCGAGCTGATCGCGGCGCTCTCGGCACCGCCTCCGGCCAGCTCGACGGGCATGTCTCCGGTGCCGCCGCCACCTCCGGCGCCGTAGGGGCCTCTGCTACGCTTGCCCCGATCCACGGGGGTGTAGCTCAGCCCGGTAGAGCACTGCCTTCGCACGGCAGGGGTCGTCGGTTCAAATCCGATCACCTCCACCAGAGTTTCCCCACGCGAACCGCTCTGAGGAGGACCTCCCCCGAGAGCGTGGTCGCACAGCGACCTTCCGTCGCAGGACACGGTCCCACGCCCGGCGGGACCTTCGACCCGCGCGATCGAGCGTCCGGGTCGTATCGTTCCGACATGCACGTTCGACTCATAACGTTCGAGAGTGAACGGGAGGGAGTGCATGCGCGGAGGATCCAGCCCCTCGCAGCGCGGGGAGGCCATCGTCGACCTTCTTCAGGACGTCGCCTCGGCGCTTCGCGAGGAGCTGTTCCGGCGGGCCCGTGAGGCGGGGATGCCGCGCTTCTCCCGGGAGCTGCTGGTCATCCTCAAGGTGACGAAGGAGCCCGGGATCACGGTCAACGAGCTTGCGCGGCGCACGGATATCCCGAAGAGCCAGGTGTCATCGTTCGTGACTCGGCTCGCCGCGGAGGGGGTGCTGCGCAAGGAGAAGGATCCCCGCGACCAGCGCCTCATCCGGTTGTTCCTCACCGAGGAGGGCCACCGCCGCGCCGAACGATGGCATGGCGCGTATCGGACGATGCTCGTGCGCACGGTGCGCTCCCTCTCGGAGGAAGAGGCGGGCAACCTCATGAACGGGTTGGTGGCGCTTCGGGCTGCGCTCGCGCCTCCCGCCGGGAGGGATCGCGCCCGGGCCTCGGGCAGCCTCGACCCAAGGGTCGCGTCGAAGCAGGAGGTGTGAGATGCAGCTCGATAGCGATGGGCGGACGCCGTCCGGGGCATCGGCGCCCGGGGCGGCTGGGGGCACAGAGGCCGCCGTCGAGGCCCGGGAGCTGACCAAACGCTACGGAGAGCTCGAAGCGGTCAGCCACGTGAGCTTCTCGGTGCGAACCGGCGAGGTGTTCGGCTTCCTCGGGCCCAACGGGGCCGGCAAGACCACGACCATCAAGATGCTCTGCACCCTGGCCCGCCCGACCAGCGGGGAAGCGACCGTGGCAGGCTTGGACGTCGCCAGCCGCCCCAAGGCCGTGCGACGGCGGATCGGCCTCGTCTTCCAGGAGCAAACCCTCGACCAGCAACTCACCGCCGAGGAGAACCTGCGCTTCCACGCCGTGCTCTACCGGGTCCCTCGCGAGCAGGTGGCAAGCCGCATCCGCCGGGCCCTCGACCTGGTTGACCTCGCCGAGCGCGGCCGCGACCTCGTGTCCACCTTCTCGGGCGGAATGGCCCGCCGCTTGGAGATCGCTCGCGCCTTGCTACACACGCCCGAGGTGCTGTTCCTGGACGAGGCCACGCTCGGCCTCGATCCCCAGACGCGAGCGCTGGTGTGGAAGGACGTGCTTCGACTGCGGGACGAGGAGGGCGTGACGGTCTTCCTGACCACCCACTACATGGACGAAGCCGAGTACGCGGATCGGATCGCCATCATCGACCACGGTCGCATCGTCGCCCTCGACACCTCCGACAACCTGAAGGCCGCGGTCGGTGCGGACACCGTCGCGCTGGGGACGGCGGACGACGAGGTCGCCCTGGCTGCGCTGCAAGCCGCCGGTTTCGCCGCCAAGCCCACGGCCGAGGGGATGATCGTCCTGGTCGAGGACGGGGAGTCGGCTGTCGCTTCGCTCATCGCCGCCGCCACCGTCCCCGTCCGCCACGTCCGGGTCCATCGCCCGACCCTGGACGACGTCTTCCTGCACTTCACGGGCCGCGAGATCCGCGACGAGCCCGGCGAAGCCCGGTCGGGGATGCAGCTCGCCTGGACCGCCCGTCGCCGGTGAGAGGAGCCGCCCGATGACCACCATCACAGATCCCGCCCCGGCCCCCGCTCGGGATCGGGCCGCCGATGACACCAGCTTGGCGGAGGAGGTCCGCACGGCCGGCATGGTCTGGAAGCGAGAGCTGATCCGATTCGCCCGCACTCGGATCCGGATCCTGACCGGCCTGACCCAGCCCCTGCTCTTCCTGTTCGTCCTGGGCTATGGAATGGCCTCACTGGTCGGAACGACCGCCGGCTTCGACTTCAAGAAGTTCGTGTTCCCCGGCGTGGTGGCCATGAGCGTGGTGAGCACCGCCATCTTCAGTGCCATGTCGATCGTGTGGGACCGCGAGTTCGGGTTCCTTCGCGAGATGCTCGTCGCCCCGGTCAGCCGCACCGCTCTGGTGCTGGGCAAGACCGCCGGCGGCGCCACCGTCGCCACCGCTCAGGGGACGATCATGCTCGTCCTGGCCCCACTCATCGGCGTACACCTTACCGGCCTGCTAGTCCTCGAGGTCGTCGGTGCCGAGCTGCTCATGGCCATCGCTCTGACCGCCTTCGGGGTGTTCATCGCCAGCCGCATCGCCAGGATGGAGAGCTTCCAGGTCGTCATGCAGCTGGTGCTGCTGCCGATGCTGATGCTCTCCGGCGCCATGTTCCCGCTCAGCGGTCTTCCGCACTGGCTCGCCGCGATCACCCGCATCAACCCGCTCACCTACGCCGTCGACCCGCTCCGCCAAGCCGTGTTCGCAGCCCAGCAGATGCCACTCGCCGCTCGCGAGCGGTTCCCGGTCGGGGTCGAGCTCTTCGGCCACACCCTCCCGGTCGGTCTAGAGCTCGGCATCGTCGCCGCGTTCGCCGTCGTGTTCCTCACGATCGCCGTCCGCGCCTTCGGGAAGCCCGAATGACCGCTCCCGGCGTTCCCTGCGGTTCAAAGGGTTCAGCCTCCACCCCGGGGCCGTAGGGCCATCGTAGGATTTCGCGATGCTCCGGCGAACGCTCCGCGCGGGTTCGATCGCGGCCCTCGTGGTCCTTGCCCTCGCGGCGCCGGCGGCCGCGGATCGTCAGCGTGCCGTCGCCTCGAGCGTGACGCTCTCCGCCTCGCCGACGGCCGTGACCTACGGCGACCAGGTCACGCTCAGCGGGCAGACCAACCCTCCCACGGCGGGCGACACCGTCGACATACTCGATGCCGCGAACGCGGTGGTCGTCTCCGCCGTCACGGGATCCTCCGGGGCGTTCGAAGTGGGCCTCCGGCCTTCGGCGACGGTGACTCTGCACGCCTCCTGGCAGGGCGCCGACAGTGCCACGGTCACGGTCCAGGTGCAGGCCGTCGTCGCCGTCCGCCTCGGCGCCGTGCGGCTGTTCGACACCGTCCGCGTGACCGGGCGCGTCCAGCCGGCGCGCCCGGGCGAGGCCGTCACCGTGACGCTCCGGCACGCCGGTCGCGTCGTCGCCACGCACACGCCCACCATGGGCTCCGCCGGCGGGTTCAAGACCGGGTTCCAGATCTCGCTGCCCGGCACCTACCGGGCTCGCGCGTCGTTCGCGGCGGCGGACCTCCTTCGGGGTTCTGACGCGAGCCGCGCGCGCACGACGCCGCTGCCGACGCTCAGCCAGGGCGACCACGGGATCTTCGTGCAGCTCCTCGAACGGAGGTTGCGAGCGCTCGCCTACCACATCACGGGTGTGAACCGGGGCTTCGACTTCCGGACGGCCGACGCGGTGCTCGCCTTCCGGGAGGTCCAGGGGATGGACCGGAACTTCCTGGTGACCTCCTCGGTCTGGCGCGCTCTCGCAAGGCCCAGGCGACTGCGCCCACGCGGAAGCAAGCACGGTTTCCACATCGAGGTGAACCAGACCAAGCAGGTCCTGTTCACGGTGCAGGACGGCGCCGTCACGGCGATCGTCCACGTGTCGACGGGCAAGCCCTCCACGCCGACCTACGACGGGGCGTTCAGCGTGCGGCACAAGCTGGCCGGATACAGCAGTCTCCTGCTGTACTACCCCAGCTTCTTTGACGGCAACCGGGCGATCCACGGCTGGCCCGACGTCCCGACCTACGCGGCGAGCCACGGGTGCGTCCGCGTGCCGATGTGGACCGCACGCTGGATCTTCCATCTGGATCCTGTGGGCACCAGGGTTCTCGTCTACCACGCGAGTCGTTGAATCCGGGCGTTGCGCCCCCGACAATCTCCCGAGAGGCCGTGGGAGGGAGCGACATGAACGGTCAGGGAGGAAGCTCGTCCACCGTCGAGTTCGCCTACGCGGGCATCGCAGGCGCCGTCGGGGGGCTTCTCGGCTTCGCCGGCGTCTACGAGAAGTGGTTCAGCTACAGCTACGCCACGGGCGGTCTGAGGGTGACCCTGTACATGAACGGGAGCGAGGACTGGACCGGCCAGGTGGCGTTCATCGCCGGGATCGCGGCGTTCGCCTTCGGCGCGGCGTACGTGCTGCTCTCCGACGCGCAGATCCGCAAGCTCACCGCGGCCTTCATGGGGATCGGCGCGGTCTTCCTGCTGGCGATGGCGCTGCTCGCGTTCTCGCGCGTGCGCGAGGTCGTGGGCTCGGCGCCGTTCACCCCCGGGGTCACCGCCGGGGAGACCGTGACGATCACCCAGGCGGTCGCCGGCGGCCTCTGGATGTCCATCGTTGGAGGCGTCCTGGCCGTGTATGGCGCGTACCTCGCGGTCCGGCGCGGCTGACCGGGCCCCGGTCGCACCTGCCGCTCGCCGGAGGCGATCCGTCGCCGGCTCGGGCCGCGAGGCCCGATAGTCTTGCCCTCGATGTCAGACCTTCGCACGTGGTGGGCGCGGCCGGGGCTCGACGTGCTCGACGGGCGCCTGCAGGTCGCCGGTCGCGACGCCGAAGCCCTCGCGCGCGAGCAGGGCACCCCGCTCTACGTTCACGACTGCGAGCGGGTCAGGGAGCAGGCGGTCGCGCTCCGGGACGCGATGGATCGAGCGGGCCTCCGTTCCCGCGTACGCCTGGCGCTGAAGGCCCAGCGCGATCCGGGGCTCATGCGGTTCTTGCGCGAGCGAGCGCCGTTCGTCGGGATGGACGTCTGTTCCCCCGGCGAGGTGAGGTGGGCGCTCGACCACGGCTGGGATCCCTCGGATATCTCGTACACGGGCACCAACGTGAGCGAGCGGGATCTTGACCTGCTCCCTTCCTCGGAAGGGGTCCATCTGAACGTCGACCTGCTCACGCAGCTCGAGCGCGTCGGGCGGCGCGCGCCGGACTCGCGTGTGGGCCTCCGTGTGAACCCCCGGATCGGCGCGTCGTTCGAGGGCGGCGTCGAGACCTTGTACACGGGGGAGCGGCCGACGAAGTTCGGGATCTTGCCCGAGCAGCTCGACGAGGCGCTCGCGATCGCCGCGCGTCACCGGCTCACGATCGACACCGTCCACTTCCACACAGGGGACGGCTACCTGAACGATGACCTGCCGGTGTTCGAGGAGAGCGTCCGGCGCGTGGCGGAGATGACGCGGCTCCTGCTCTCCCAGGGATGCCCGATAGAGGAGGTGAACACCGGGGGAGGGCTCGGCGTTCCGCAGCGAGCGGGGGACGAGCCGCTCGACCTCGACCGGTGGGCCGGGATCCTGGCCGAGCACCTCGGGCCGCTCGACGTGAGGGTGTCGACCGAGCCCGGCGACTTCCTCGTGAAGGAGT
>JACQDK010000004.1 GCA_016201135.1 Actinomycetota bacterium | reverse complement strand
TTCGCGCCGACCAAGAAGGTGTTCACGAACCCGGACGACCACAGGACGGAGGACTACGTGACCGGGCGGTTCGGCTGATGCAGGAGACCAGGCACCGGTTCCACGAGCGGCTCGAGGCTCTCGAGGTGGAGATCCGTCAGCTCGGCGAGCTCGCCGAGATGGCGGTGGGGCGCGCGGTCGACGCGCTGGAGCGCGGCGACGCGGTACTCGCAGAGGAGGTCATCGCGGGAGACGACGAGGTCGACGAGCACTACATGAGCATCGAGCAGCAGATCCTGGACCTGCTGGCGACTCAGTCGCCCGTTGCCTCTGACCTGCGCCTGCTCACCGCGATCCTGCACATCAACTTGCACCTGGAGCGGATCGGGGACATGGCGGTGAACATCGCGAAGATCTTCCGATCGATCGCGGACCTGCCGCCGAGCGCCACGATCCTGCTTCACCTGCGCGAGATGGGCGACGTGGTGCGGCCGATGATCCGCACGGCGATGGAGGCCTTCGCCACCCGCGACATCGACCTGTGCTTGCGGCTCCCGGAGATGGACGACCCCGTCGACCGGCTGAACCTGGGGATGTACGAGGAGGTCGTGGCGCTCGCGAGCGAGCCCCGCCTGCTGGAGTGGGGTCTGCGGATGCAGGTGATCGCCCGCCAGCTCGAGCGGGTGGGCGATCACGCCGTCGACATCGCGGAGCAGGTCGGCTTCCTCATCACCGGAGAGTTCCGCGAGTTCACCGACGCGTCGCACCCGCCCGCTCCTCGGGTATGAGGACGATGTCGGCGGAGGGGGCCCGAATCCTGATAGTGGAGGACGAGGAGTCCCTCGCGGACTCCGTCCGGTACAACCTGGAGCGCGAGGGCTTCGCCGTCTCGACCGCCCCCGACGGACGCCGCGCGCTCGAGCGGTTCCGCGCAGAGCGACCCGCGCTAGTGATCTTGGACCTGATGCTGCCCGAGGTCTCCGGACTGGACGTCTGCCGTGAGATCCGGGCCGAGTCGGACGTGCCCATCATCATGGTCACCGCGAAGGACTCCGAGGCCGACAAGGTGATCGGTCTCGAGCTCGGCGCGGACGACTACGTAACCAAGCCGTTCTCGATGCGCGAGCTGGTCTCGCGCGTGCGTGCGCACCTCCGCCGCGCGAGCATGGGTGAGAGCGCGGCAACCGAGGAGGTCCTCTCCGGAGGCCCGGTGAAGATGGACGTGCTCCGGCACGAGGTCGAGGTCGCGGAGGCGCCCGTGGCCTTCCCGCCCAAGGAGTTCGAGCTCCTCGAGGCCTTCCTCCGGCGGAAGGGACGACTGCTCACGAGAGAGTTCCTCATCGAGGAGATCTGGGGCACCGACTACTTCGGCGATACGAAGACCCTGGACGTGCACGTGAAGAGGGTGCGCCAGAAGATCGAGCCCGACCCGCATCACCCGGTCCACCTGCTCACCGTGCGCGGCTTGGGCTACAAGTTCGTCGAGTGAGCTGCTCCCGCGTCGAGATCTGCCGAGAGCACCAGCAGGAAGGACTCGCTCGAAGGCTCGTAGCGGATCCGCAGGGCTCGGCAGGGGAACGGCGCCCGGAGCGCGGCTCCGTCGCGCGTGTAGCCGAGCAGCTGACCTCGGCGGATCCGTCCCGTGGGGGAGACCCGCACGTCCACCTGGTCGGCCTCGAGGATCGTCGTCGGCTCCGTGGCTCTCACACCCTTCCCATCGGCACGCGGGGTGAAGGCACCTCGACGCGAGGATGAACAGGAGCGGAACTTCGGGGTCGGGGTGCGAGGGGCTATCGGTGGTCCTCCACCTCTTGAAGGAACGCGATGAGCAGGTAGGCCGCCAAGGGGATGAGGACGAGGACCAAGAAGGCGAGGGTCGTCCAGCCGCTCACGCCGTCCTCCGGGCCCGCTCCGGCACTCCGTCCACATCCGCAGCGTAGAGAGGCCGCCTGGCGCCCGGTCGACATGAGGATGGACGTTGTGCATCCAGATCGTGGCAAGGAAGTGGACATCCCGCCGCCATCCCGCTACGGTTCGCGCGGCGCGTGCAGCGGATCCGGCCGGTGGAGAGGGAAGCAGGACGTGACGTTCCAGGTCATCCCGCGTGAGCTCGCCTTCTTCGACCTGTTCGAGCGCTCGGCGGACGGGGTGGAGAAGGGGACCGCCGAGCTGCTGGTGCTGCTGGACGACCTCCCGAACGCCGCTCGCCACGCTGCGCGAATCACCGACATCGAGCACGTGGGCGACGACCTGACCCACGAGATCCTGGCTCTCCTGCACACGACGTTCGTCGTGCCGATCGACCGGCACGACATAGTGCACCTCGCCTCCTCGCTCGACGACATCCTGGACGCCGTGGAGGCCGTCGCGGACCTGCTCGTGCTGCACGGGATCCTGGAGCCGATCCCGCAGTTCCGCCAGCAGGTCGCGGTGCTCGCTCGCGCCACGCAGGCTGTGGGCGCCGCGATCAGGGACCTGCGCACCTACCACCGGATCGAGCGGGCGACCGCGGACATCAAGCGGCAGGAGCGCGAGGGGGACTGGGTGTACCGGCGCGCGGTCGCGGCCCTGTACTCGGGGGACTACAAGGCGATGGACGTACTGCGCTGGAAGGACCTGCTCGCGCAGACCGAGGCGGCCATCGACCGCTGCGAGGACATAGCCAACACCATCGAGTCCGTGGCGCTGAAGCACGCATGAGCCTCGCCGTCGTACTCATCATCGCCGTCGCCCTGTCGTTCGACTTCTTCAACGGCTTCCACGACGCGGCGAACTCGATCGCGACCGTGGTGTCGACCCGCGTGCTCACACCGCGCCAGGCCGTCGCTTGGGCGGCGATCTTCAACTTCGTGGCCTTCTTGATCTTCGGCACCCACGTCGCCAAGACGATCGCGAGCGACGTCGTGAACTCAGACCTGCTCACGAACGCCGTCATCTTCTCCGGGCTCCTCGGCGCGATCGCGTGGGACGTTCTCACCTGGTACGTGGGCCTGCCTACGAGCTCGTCGCACGCGCTGGTCGGTGGCCTGGCGGGGGCCGCGGTCGCCAAGTCGGGATGGGCTGCGCTCATCGGTTCGGGGTTCCAGAAGATCGCGGTGTTCATAGTGATGTCGCCGCTCATAGGGCTGCTGCTCGCGTTCACGATCATGACTGGCATCTACTGGGCGTTCCACAAGTACCGGAAGGTGGACAAGCTGAACCGCGGGTTCCGGCGGGGGCAGCTGCTCTCGGCCGCCGCGTTCAGCCTCGGGCACGGTGGGAACGACGCCCAGAAGACGATGGGCGTGATCGCCGTCCTGCTGTTCGTGAACGGACACCTGGCCAAGGCCGCCGACGGGACGATCCCCATCCCCCTTTGGATCGTGCTGTCGGCCCACACGGCGATCGGGCTCGGCACGCTGTTCGGAGGCTGGCGCATCGTGCACACGATGGGATCGCGCATCACCAAGCTCCAGCCGGCGGGGGGCATGGCCGCCGAGACCGCGGCGGCGATCACGCTCTTCTTCGCGACCTACTCCGGCGTTCCGGTCTCGACCACCCACACGATCACCGGCGCGATCGTCGGCGTCGGCACGACGCAGCGCCTGTCCGCCGTGCGATGGGGGGTCGCCAGCCGGGTCGTGTGGGCATGGGTGCTGACGATCCCTGGGGCGTTCCTCATCAGCTACTTCGCGTACCTACCGTTCAGGGCGCTCTCATGAGACTTGGCCGGCGTCCTCTGTTCTTCCTCGGGGTCTCCATCACCTTCCTGGCGCTGCTGGTTCCCACCCCCGAGGAGTTCCGGCGCGTGAACCTCGTCATGGCCGGGCTCGCCGCGTTCTGGTTCGTCCTCCTCGCGATCGAAGAGGTCTCCGGCAGGGGCGGCGGGACCGACGAAGGAGGCAGGGCATGAAGCTCAAGATCTCGAACCGCTCCGGCGCCTTCTACGAGCTGTTCGTGGAGTCCGCAGGGAACCTGCGGGCGGCCGCCGTCGAGCTCAAGGACATGGTCGAGGACTTCCACGACGTCGAGATGAAGGCCCGCCGGCTTCAGGAGCGCGAGCACGAGGGCGACCAGCTCACCCACGAGATCATCCGTCGCCTGAACACCTCGTTCATCACCCCGATGGACCGCGAGGACATCTACCTGCTGGCGACGGCGCTCGACGACGTCATGGACGCGATCGAGGCCGCGGGGGACCTGCTCGTGCTCCACTCGATCGAGGCGCCGCTTCCCCAGATGAAGGCGCAGGTTGACGTGCTGATCGAAGCCGCGACGCAGACCGAGGAGGCATTGAAGCTCTTGGGGAACAACCGCCAGGAGGAGCTCGAGCCGTACTGGGTGGAGATCAACCGCCTCGAGAACGAGGGGGACAAGATCTACCGCCGAGCGGTGGCCGATCTGTTCGGCGGGGATCACCGGGCGATGGACGTGCTGAAGTGGAAGGAGGTCATAGAGACGCTCGAGGAGGCGCTCGACGGCCTGGAGAACGTCGCGAACGTGATCGAGGCGGTGACGCTCAAGCACGCTTGAGCGCCGTCGTCACCTCGGGAACGGGCCGCGGGTCGAGGCCAGCCGCCCCGCTTCGCGGAAGCCGAGCCTCTCGTACATGCCCACCGGTCCGTCGGGTTCGGCGGAGAGGTAGACGTCCTGCGCGCCGGCAGCGCGAGCCTCGCGTCCCAGATGTAGGGTGAGGGCGCTTGCGAACCCCCGCCCGCGGCTCGCGGGGAATGTCGCGACGTCGTCCACGTACGCGATGCCCTCGAGGAGCAGGAGGGCGGCGACCGAGACGAGGCGGCCACGGTCCCGGATCGCGAACCATCGCTTGCCGGCGGGGGACAGGACGTCGCGCTCCAAGCGCATCAGCTGCTCGACCGCCCCGGGATCGTCGATCCCGAAGAGCTCCAGGCTGCCGCGCACCGCATCCCAGAGCTCGTCGCCCGCCGGCACCTCCTCGATCCGGTGGTCACCGGGCTCGCTCCGAGCGCCGTCCTCGAGCCGCAGAGCGACGTCCCACGAGAGCGCGTCGCCCCGCGAGGACAGCTCCGCGAGCAGGTCGCGGGTCTCCTCGGGGAAGAAGGACACGACGTGGAACGTCCGCGCGCCCGCCCGCTCGAGGGCCGGCGAGAGCGCACCCTCGACCTCCGCGAACGTCAGGCCCTCGGCCGGCTGGTCGATCCTCGCGTAGTTCGCGTCCCAGATCGACGGGAAACGGGGATCGGTCACCACCGCGCCCCACGGCGTTGGTTCAACCTCGCCCAGGAGGTCGTCCAGCGCACGCCAGAAATGGACCAGGCTCTCGGGGATCGGCACGGCGCCGAGTGTAGGGCGAGTTCACGGCGCGTTCACCCGGGGGCCGGTACGATCGGCGGCGTGAGCGACGTTCCCGAGGTCCTGTTCGTTTGCGTGCACAACGCGGGGCGGAGCCAGATGGCCGCCGCCCTGCTCGATCTGCACGCGCGCGGGCGAGTGATCGTTCGCTCGGCCGGAAGCACCCCTGCCGCCGAGGTCCACCCGGGCGTCGTCCAGGCGATGGCCGAGCTCGGCATGGATCTGTCTACGGAGCACCCGAAGCCGCTCGCCGACGGCGTGGTTCGGTCCTGCGACGTCGTTGTGACGATGGGGTGCGGCGACGCGTGCCCCGTCTACCCTGGGAAGCGCTACCTGGACTGGGAGCTGCCGGACCCCGCCGGCCTGCCGCTCGAGGAGGTCCGTCCCATTCGCGACGAGATCGACGCCCGGGTCCGCGCGCTGCTTCGCGAGCTCCTCCCGGACTCAGGCTGAGGACGGGCCTCCTCGCCCGAGGGTAGGCTCGCGCCCGTGATAGGCACGGCGCAGGTCGGGAACCACCAGAACGAGGTGATGGAGAAGCTGGGCTCGTGGGCGGCGATCATCCTGATCCCCACGCTCTGCCCGATGTTCAAGAGGCGAGAGTGGCCTTCATGTGCCGCGCGCTGACCGTCCTCTGCGTCGCGCGCGACGGGGCGTCGCTCGCCGAGCTCAAGAGGGCGACGGTCTCGGCGGAGTGGGAGCTCGCGCCCGGCGCGACCGATGAGGCCGACGCGATAGCGCAGATGGACGCCGAGCGCCCTCACATGCTGGTCGCCTTCGGGCCCTACGAGCGGCTGGTGGCCCTGGCGCGAGAGCGGTTCCCCGGCATGCGGATCGTCACGGATCGGGACGCGCCCGGAGCCACCGCGGTGGCGACATCCCTGGGGGAAGTCCGGGGCCTCGTGCTGGGCCTGCCCCGTCCGGGCGGCCCGGTCCGCTGAGCCGTCAGGCGCAGGACCAGGCTCCCCATCCGTGGCGGTGCGCCATCCGGATCGACACGATGATGTTCGCGCGTCCGTTGAACGCCGACCACTTCGGGAAGCCGAACTTCCGCGACCTCTTCGGCCAGTAGTACGTGGACTGCTGGAAGACGCCCGCGTAGCCGGCGGCGTTGTAGGCCTTGGGGCGGAAGCGTGACTCGCATCGCGCCACAGAGACCGCCTTGTCCGGGCCGCCCGAGACGGGCCAGCGGTGGGCGGCACATCGGATCAGCCGTTTGACCTGGCGTGGGCCGTCCTTCCAGCGGTAGTCGCAGAGCCTGGACGAGACGGAGGATCGCAGCGTGCCGGCGCTGGCTGGCACCGGCTGAGGAACTGTCGCGGACGCCGTGAGCGCGACCGCGATGGTGAGCGCCGCGAAGAGGCGGCGGGATCGGATATGCGTCATGGCTGGTTTCACCCCCGCGGTGATCGGAGCTGGCAGCTCCGTCGGCGCGACCGCGAAAGACGTCGTTCCGGTCGACCCGCGGTAGGTCGTGGGTGTTCTCATCACCTCCTGGAGATAGGGGTCCTATGCGACCTGTGCCGCCTCCGGTTCGCCCCGTCCCGGCTCTTCACGCGCGCAAGCGAGCGCCACACTGGGAAGGTGGGGGGCCCGCGAGCCGCTCGCGGAGAGGATCGGACGGGTACGTCCGGGTTCGGCCCGCAGACCCTAGCGGGCGCTCCGGCAGGCGACAACCCGGCGATGATCGCGGGTCACGTCGGGCCGCTGCCCGGGGGCGTGTTCCCAGCCGCGGCTACCATGGGAGCGAGATGCCATCGAAGGTCCTGCTCGCGGCCCCTCGCGGCTACTGCGCCGGTGTCGATCGCGCCGTGGACGCCGTGGAGCGGGCGCTCGCCAAGCACGGCGCGCCGGTCTACGTCCGCAAGCAGATCGTGCACAACCTCCACGTGGTACGCGAACTCGAGCGCAAGGGCGCGATCTTCGTGGAAGGGGAAACCGAGGTGCCGGAGGGCGCGGTGGTGGTGCTCTCGGCCCACGGCGTGGCCCCCGAGGTCTACCGGAACGCCGTCGAGCGCGGGCTCGACGTCATCGACGCCACGTGCCCCCTCGTCACCAAGGTCCACCTGGAGGCCCGGCGCTTCGCCCAGGAAGGGCGGACGATCGTGCTGGTCGGCCACGCCGGTCACGAGGAGGTCGTCGGGACCACCGGCCAGGCCCCAGAGCGCACGGTGCTGGTCCAGACCCCCCAGGAGGCGCGCGTCGTGGAGCTCGCCGACCCCGAGCACGTGAGCTATCTGACCCAGACGACGCTCTCGGTGGACGAGACGAACGAGATCGTCCGGATCCTGCGCGAGCGCTTCCCGAGCATGCAGGGTCCTCCCCGGGAGGACATCTGCTACGCGACCCAGAACCGCCAGGACGCCGTGAAGGAGATCGCGCGCCGCTCCGACGTCGTGCTGGTGATCGGCTCGGACAACTCCTCCAACTCGAACCGGCTGGCCGAGGTCGCGCGGGAGCTTGGCACGTCCGCCCACCTCGTGGACGACGAGACCGAGGTGGAGTCCGCATGGCTCGACGGCGCTGAGACCGTCGGGCTCACGAGCGGCGCATCGGCGCCGGAGTGGCTCGTCGACCGGATGCTCGCGTGGCTCGCCGACCGCGGCTACGCGGATGTCGAGCTGGTCACGCTCACCGAGGAGAGCCTGCGGTTCTCGCTCCCGGCCGGCGTTCGGGGGATCTCGCTCTCGCGGGCCTGAGCGGTCTCCGGCGCGCTCAGCTCCACGGGCTGAACTGGTCCCGGTCTTCCTCGCGCTCGTCGTAGTCCACGCCCAGCATCGTCGTGGTCGACACGATGCCGGGGATCCCCTGGATCTGCGAGAGCACGGTCCCCGCGGCGACCTCCCAGGGGTGACGGATCTCCACGACGAGGTCGAACGGCCCCCCTGTGGCCGCGACGCCGGAGACTTCCTCGATCTCGGCGATCCGCTCGACCAGGCCCTCGACCGCTCCCGCCTGCGCGCGGACGTGCACGTAGCACGCCTCGCCTGGCATGAGCGAGGGGGGCGAGGGGGCCGCGAACCCCATCCCGATCAGGTTGCTGGGCACGAGCGGTGAGGTGAGGGTCCGCTCCACGCCGTCCAGCGCGTGGATCTCACCGAGCACCGTCGTGGCGATGGCCGTCACGGAAGGTCCTTCAACCAGGGCGATAAGGTCCCACTCACCCACCACTACAGCGGCGCGGCGCACCCCGGGCTTCGCCCGCAGC
>JACQDK010000003.1 GCA_016201135.1 Actinomycetota bacterium | reverse complement strand
CTACCCGAGGCCTGGCTCCGCCTGCCCGCCGGACCCGATCCGCGCCGCGATCGAGCTGGGCCTAGTCCACCTCGACGCGGCTCTGATCGCCCACGATCAGGCGATGCGTTCCCTCCAGCTCGGAGTGGCGGATCTCGACGTTCCTGCCGAGGATCGAGCCCGTCAGCCCGCGCAGGTCGGCGACCCTGCATCCCTCCATCACGATCGAGTCCTCGATCGTGGAGCGGGCGATCGCGCAGTCCCTCTCGATCGAGACGTTCGGGCCGACCACGGAGTCCTCGACCGCGCTGCCGGGACCGATCACGACGGGTCCGCGGATGTGGCTGCGGATCACCTTCGCGCCCGGACCGAGCACCACGGCGCCGGTGAGCGACGAGGCCCCATCGACCTCGCCCTCCAGCTCGGTCGAGCGGATCGAGAGCATCATCCGGTTCGCCTCCAGCAGATCGTCGGGCCTGCCGGTGTCCTTCCACCAACCCTCCAGCATCTCGACGCGCACGGTTCTCCCCCGGTCGACGAGCCACTGGATCGCCTCGGTGATCTCGTACTCGCCGCGCCCGCTCGGCTTCAGGCTCTCGCACGCCTCGATGATAGAGTCGTCGAAGAGGTAGACGCCCACCAGCGCGAGGTCGCTCACGAAGCTCGACGGCTTCTCGACCAGGCGCACGACCCGGTCGCCCTCGATCTGAACCACGCCGAAGCGCTCCGGCTCGGGCACGCGGGCCACGAAGATCTGCGCGTCGGGACGGGCGCGCTCGAACTCCCGCACGAACCTGGTCACGCCCTCGAGGATCACGTTGTCGCCCAGGTACATCAGGAATGGCTGCCCCGCAACGAACTCGCGGGCGGTGAGCACCGCGTGCGCGAGACCGAGGGGAGCTTCCTGGTGGAGGTAGGTGACGCGTAGCCCCCACGCCGAGCCGTCGCCGACCGCCGCCTCGATCTCGTCGGCGGTCGAGCCGACCACGATCCCGACCTCCGTGACGCCGGCGTCGCGGATCGCCTCCAGCGCGTGGAACAGGATCGGCGTGCCGGCGATCGGGATCAGCTGCTTCGCGCTCGTGTGGGTGAGCGGCCGGAGGCGCGACCCCTCACCTCCGGACAGGACGAGCGCGCGCATCAGGAAGGGCTCACGCACTGTCCCGAAGACGACGGCCCTTGTCCGACGGGCTGGGGTCGGTAGGAGGCGCTGATCACGATCGCGATCTTCGTCCCGCGAGGCAGGACGTGCTTGGGGGCCTGCACGAGCCGAAGGCCTGGGAAGTACTGCGCCACCACCTGGGCGTCCGACAGGCTGCCGGGGGCGTACGTGATGCTCGATCCCTTCACCTTCAGGCCGGACCCCGCGTACGTCGTGGTACCCGGCGTGATGTCGAAGCCGCTCTCGGAGAGCGTCGAAGCCACGCCTGCCGCCTTGCCGGCCGAGTCGTGGTCGACGACCAGCGTGGGGATGTTAGCCGGGGACGTCGCCGTGCCCGGGAGCTGAACACCCACGTTCGGCGGGAGAGGCCGGCCGTTCCGAAGGGCCTTGAAGAGCTCCTCGGCTGAGGGGTCCATCCTCACGATAGAGAGCGGGATCGAGGACCACGAGACCGTGATGGTGGCCGTGCTGCCGGGGACGGCGCGGAAATCGGCCTGCGCCTGGGCGGTGGGGTCGCCGATGCCCTGAAGCTGCTTCACGAGGTAGATGATGTCCGCCAGCTTGAAGCCCGGATCGGTGACCAGGTTGTGCGCGATCGGCTTGATCAACGAAGGAGCCTTCGAGATCTCGCTCGGCTGCAGCAGCCGGTTGAGCACCGCTCGCAGGAACTGCTGCTGCCTGCCGATCCGCGAGAAGTCCGGGATGAAGTCACAGGGCAGGTGCCGCGTTCGCACGTACGCGAGAGCCTGGAGCGGGTCCAGCAGCTGGCAGCCGGGCCGTATGTCGAGTCCGGTCAGGATGTCGTAGATGCGCCCGTCGGCCGTGTTCACCAGGTTCGCGGGGACGCACATGTTCACACCGCCCAGGGCCTTCACGACGCCCTCGAACCCGGCCAGGTTCACGTACAGGACGTGGTTGATGTGGAGCCCGGTGAGGTTCTCGACGGTGCGGGCCACCAGCTGCGGGCCGCCGCCGTTCAGACCTCCCTCGAACGCGCTGTTGATCTTGTTCTCGCCTTTCCCGGGGATGCTCACCCACAGGTCTCGCGGGAACGACAGGATCACCGACTTGTCCTGGCGGGGATCGGTGTGCACCAGGATGATGACGTCCGAGCGGTTCGACCCGCCTATGGCCTTGTTGGAGCCGAACTGCACGACCTGGCCTGGCGGCAGGCCTGCCCGGGAGTCGCTCCCGAGGATCAGGTAGTTGCAGACGTTGCGAACGCAGGGGCCGAAGTCGCGCGGCGACCCCGCCGGGCCGGCGCTGGTGGTGAAGGTGGACACGACGCCCGCCGCGGCAACGAAGGTCGCGTACCCGTAGGCACCCAAGGCACCGACCACCAGCGCGAGCGCGGCGGTCGAGGCGAGGAACGCTCGGACGAGACGCCCGTGCGCGCCCATCCGCCCCTGCTCTTCCCCGGTCATCGGCTTGAAGCGTACCCGCAGGGGTCCGGCCGCAGAGCAGCCTCACGATGACGAACCTGTGGAGACCCGCCTGCCTTCCAGCGATGCGATACTCCGGGCCATGAGGGAGCTCCGAGCGCTGCTGATGGGCGTCACCGACGCGGGGATCGGGGAGGAGCTCGCGCGGGACGGCTTCGCGCTCTCCCAGGTCGACTCTCCCTCGGACCCGGTTCCGGCCGTGGACGTGATCCTCCTGGAGCTCCCCGGCCCGAGGCCGCTCGAGACCTACGCGGTGGCGCGCAGCGCCGCGCCCGACGTTCCCATCGTGGTGCTCACCCAGCCGGATCGTGACTCCGACGGCCAGGCCGCCGTCCGCGCCGGCGCCGAGGATCACGTGAGCGCGGCGGACCTGGCTCCCGGGATCGTTCCCCGGATCTTGCGGTACGCGGTCGCCCAGCACCGCATGCGCCGGGAGCTCCGCGAGCTCGAGATCACGGATGGGCTCACCGGCCTGCCGAACCTTCGCGGCTTCCTGCCGGTCGCCGAGCATCACTTCCGGATCGCCGACCGCGATCGGCAGCCGGTCGTGCTCGTGTTCGTCCAGCTGGACGACCTCTCGGAGATGCGGGAGGAGCTCGGCCCGATCGAGACCGACGCGGTCGTGTCCGATGCGGCGCAGGTGATCATGGACGGCGTCCGCGACGCGGACTATCCAGCCCGCGTCGCGGACGACACCTTCTGCATCCTGCTGTCCGGAGAAGCGGCCGGCGCCGAGGCGACGGTGCTGTCCCGGCTCGTGGAGTCGATCGCCGTCCGCAACGCGCGCAGCGACCGGCTCCGCATGCTGTCCCTGTCGATCGGCAGCGCCGAGTACGACCCGGACCGTCCCGTGGCGCTCGGAGACATGATCGAGACCGCCCGCACGCGGATGACCGACCAGCGTCGGAGCCGGGGCGCGGACCCGTCGGCCTGAGCCCGTCGGCCTGAGCCCGGCGGGAGCCCGGCGCTCGTCGCGCTAGCGGACGAGAAGCACCGGGCAGGTGGCGTGGGCCATCACCTTGTGGGCCACGCCGCCCACCAGCAGGCTCTGCCACTCGGTGCGTCCCCGGGTGCCCATCACGATCAGCCCCGCCTCCTCGTCGCCCGCGACGTCGACGATCTCGCGAGGGACCTGCCCGGCGGGCACCCGGCGAACCTCCCCGCGCGCGTCCACCCCTTCTCCGCGAAGCTCCGCGAGGACGCGGTCGACGAAGGCCTGGGACTCGTTCTCCGGATCGATCTCGACATCCGCGCCGAACCGCTTCGTGAACTCCCGGACGTGAAGGACGGTCACGGTGGCCCCGTACTTCTTCGCCAGGTCGGCGGCGACCGGCACGGTCAGCGCGCTGTGCTCGGAGCCGTCGACGGCGAGCAGGATGCGTTCGAACATCCACACACGCTACCGCAGCGCGGTCCCGGTTACCGAACGACCAGCACGGGGCAGTGAGCGTGATGAAGCACCTTGTGGGCGACGCTCCCGAGCAGCAGGCTCTTCCACTCAGTCAGCCCGCGGGTCCCCATCACCACGAGACCGGCGTGCTCCTGATCGGCCGCGGTGATGATCGTCTGAGCGGTGAAGCCGACGGCGACCCTGCGGACCTCCGGGCGCGCGTTCGCGCCTGCGTCCTTCAGGTCGCGCGCGATCCCGTCGACGAGATCTGCGGCTTCCTGAGGAGTCTCGAAGTCGACGTCGCCTCCCCAGCTCAGCTCGTGCTCGCGCACGTGGAGCACGACGACCTCCGCCCCGAACCGGAGCGCCATCTCCGCGGCGACGGGCACCGCGCGCATCGAGTTATCGGAGCCGTCCACCGCCAGGATGATCCGTTCGAACATGGTCGGCGCCTCCCTTCACTTCAAGGGTGAGTCCGGCCCCGAGATCCGGCAGGGGTCCCGTGGCCCCCGCGGCACGGGACCTTCGCAGGGACGGGCCGTGGCGAGGTCGCCTACGCTGGCCATATGAGCGATGCGGCCGCGCGGGCCGCGTCCGGGCCGGATGCCTCGGCGCTCGAGCCCGACGCTGAGAGAGCGGCGCTGCTCGAGGTTGCGGCGCTGCTCGAGCAGCTGCGCTCGGGCCCAGACGGCCTCACCTCGGAGGAGGCCGCCTCCCGCCTCGTCCTCGTCGGGCCCAACCTGCTGCCCCGCTCGCGCGAACCGAGCGCCCTGCGGAAGTTGGCCGGGCAGATGACGCACTTCTTCGCCGCGATGCTCTGGGTGGCCTCGGTGCTGGCATTCGTCGGCGGGATGCCGCAGCTCGGGGTCGCGATCGCCGTCGTGGTCGTCGTGAACGGCGTCTTCAGCTTCGCCCAGGAGGAACGCGCCAGCCGGGCGGCGCGCGCGCTAGCCGACCTGCTCCCCGAGGCCGCCACGGTCGCGAGGGACGGGGTGCGGCTCCGCGTGCCGGCATCGAGCCTCGTCCCGGGTGATGTCGTCCTGCTGCGCGAGGGGGATCGCATCTCCGCCGACGCCCGCGTGTTCGAGTCCGACGGGCTGATGATCGACAACTCCGCCCTTACGGGGGAGTCCGAGCCCGTCTCGCGCTCGTCGTCGCCTCCAGCCATCGCGCCGGCGGACTGGGCCGACGCCCCCGACCTCGTGTTCGCCGGCACGTACGTGACCTCGGGCTCGGCGCGCACTGTAGTGACCGCGACGGGGGGTAGGACGCGCCTCGGCGGCATCGCCAGACTGACCGGCTCGGTCTCCCGCCGGCCCACCCCGCTCCGGCGCGACCTCGACCGGGCTGTGAAGGTGATCGCCGCGCTGGCCGTCGCGTCGGGAGTGAGCTTCTTCGGGGTGGCCGTCGGGCTGGGGACACCTGCGCGCGACGGGTTCCTGTTCGCGATCGGCGTGATCGTCGCCCTGGTGCCCGAGGGGCTCCTGCCGACGCTCACCCTCTCCCTGGCGATGAGCGCCACCCGGATGGCGCGGCGGGGCGCCCTGGTTCGCACGCTCGAGTCGGTCGAGACCCTCGGCGCCACGACGGTCATCTGCTCCGACAAGACGGGAACGATGACCACGAACCAGATGACGGTGCGCTCGGTTGTGGTGGCCGGCCTCACGATCTCTACCACCGGCACGGGATGGATGCCGGGCGGGACCCTGCTGCTCGGGGACCGACCCCTCGACGCGGCGGCCCGCGGCGCCGTCGGACCGCTGCTCCTTTCCGCAGCCCTCTGCGGCGACGCGCGCCTCGAGCCCAAGGACGGTCGATGGCGATGTGTGGGCGACCCGACGGAGGGCGCGCTCCTCGCGATGGCCGCCAAGGGCGGCGTGGAGCGGACGGCCGCCGAGCGAGGAGCGCCGCGCGTTCGCGAGTTCCCGTTCGAGTCGAACCGTCGCCGGATGAGCACCGTGCACCGGCGGGCGGACGGCTCACTCGAGCTGTTCGCGAAGGGCTCACCCGAGGGCATCGTGGACATCTGCGGCTCCGTATGGAACGGTCGCGACGCGGGGCCCTTCGACGACCTCGCGCGCGCGGACGTTCTCGCCGAGGTGGAGCGCCTGGCATCCCTGGGGCTCCGTGTCCTCGCCCTAGCGAGGAAGCGGCTCGACGGCGACGTTCCGTCCTCCGCCGACGAGGCCGAGAATGACCTGGAGCTGCTCGGCCTGGCGGGACTTGAGGACCCGATCCGGGTCGAGGTGCCCGAGGCGATGCGCCGTTGCGCGCGCGCCGGCATCCGCGTGCTCATGGTCACAGGCGACCACCCCGCGACCGCCGTGAACATCGCGCGGAAGGCAGGGCTCAACGCCCGGCGCGTCATGCTCGGCCCCGACCTCCCCGACGACGAGGACGAGTTGCGCGACCTGCTCCGCGACCCCACGCTCGGCGTGGTCGCCCGCATCGCGCCCGAGCAGAAGCTGCGGATCGCCCGCGGGCTTCAAGCCGGCGGGGACGTCGTCGCCATGACCGGCGACGGCGTGAACGACGCGCCGGCCCTGCGGCAGTCCGACATCGGTGTCGCCATGGGCGTGGCCGGCACCGACGTGGCGCGCGAGGCCGCCGACGTCGTGCTCCTCGACGACAACTTCGCGCACATCGTCGAGGCCGTCGAGGAAGGGCGGGCGGCGTTCGACAACATCCGCCGCTTCCTCACGTACCACCTCACGGACAACGTGGCCGAGCTGGCGCCGTTCGTGGCCTGGGCGATGACCGCGGGCCGCATCCCCCTGATGCTCACGGTCCTCCAGGTGCTCGCGCTTGACATCGGCACCGACCTGCTTCCGGCCCTGGCCCTCGGCGCCGAGCGCCCGGAGGAAGGCGTCATGGACCGCCCGCCCCGCTCCCGGAGGGCGCGGCTGCTGGACCGGGCGATCCTCTTGCGGGCGTTCGGCTTCCTCGGGCCGGTAGAGGCGGCGGTGTCGATGTCCATGCTGCCCCTGGGGGCCTTCCTCTACTACGGTTGGCGCCTCGGCCGGTCGCTCCCCGGCGGCTCCCTCACCGTGGGGACGCTCTCCGCCATGGTGTTCGCCTCGATCGTGCTGATGCAGATGGCCAACGCGTTCGAATGCCGCAGCGAGCGCGCCTCGCTCTTGCGGATCGGCCCTCTCTCGAACAGGCTGCTCGTGGGAGCGGTCCTGGCCGAGGGCGCGGCGCTAGCCGCCTTCCTCTACGTACCCGTGCTGTCCAGGGCACTCGGCGGCCGGCCGCTCGGTCCCGCGCAGTGGGCCGCCGTGAGCGTCTCCCCCCTGGCCCTCTTGGCGGCGGAGGAGGCCCGCAAGGCCCTCGCCCGCCGCCGGGCGGGTTTTCCCGGCCCTTAAACCGTCGTTGGAGGGCCGCTCACCCGCTCCCTCCTAACGTGGGGTCGAGACGGAACCCGACCACGAAGGAGGGAGCACGATGAACAAGCGCTCCGCGATGGTGATGGCGGCAGGGCTGGTTGTGGCCCTGCTCGCCGGCGGATTCGCCCTGACGAACGGCCTGGTGGGCCCGCAGCCCTCCGCGGCCGTCGCCTCCGGGAAGGCCGCAGCGAAGAAGCCGCTCGTTCGCACGGTCCGGCGAACGGTCAAGGTCCACAAGCAGTCTCGGAGCACCGGGACGAGCGGGACGGCGACGTCGCCGGTCACCTCAACCGGCTCCTGGTCCGGCGAGGACTCCTACGAGAACGACTCCTACGAGAACGAGAGCTCCGGGGACGACTCCGGGTCGAGCAGCTCCTTGGGGGGCGGGGATGACTGACCGTCCCCAGCGCCGGCCCCGCCTGGCAAAGGGGTGGGTGCGGGCGATCGCGTGGATCTCGGGCGGAACGGCGTTCTTCTCCGCGCTCGGCGTGATCGGCGTGGCGCCGAAGCCGGCGGTCTCGGCACCGAAGGCGGCTCCCCGGCGCGTGATCATCCGCCGGATCATCAAGCGCGTGGTGATCGTCGATCCGGCCCCCGGGGTGCCCGTGGTGGCGTCCGCGCCCACCGTGACGTCGTCGGGCGGCGGCGTGACCTCGCAGCCCACCTCCACGACGGGGGGATCGCATCCATGACCCGCCGGATCGCTTCCTTCCGAGCGATGGGGACCCATGTCCGGCTGATCGGTCCAGCGGCGGGCGGAGCCCGTGCAGCCGCCTCCGCTGCGAGAGCGGTGACTGACATATTCGCGCGGGAGGACCGCCGCTTCTCTCGGTTCCGCCCCGACAGCGAGCTGTCGAGGGTGAACGCGGCGCGGGGCCACGAGATCCAGGTCTCCGAGCCGTTCGCCGCACTCCTGGCCGAGGCCATCGAGGCGGCGCGGCGGACCGGCGGTCTGTTCGACCCGACGGTGCTGAACGCGCTCGTCGCAGCAGGCTACGACCGCGACTTCGACGAACTGCTCGCGGGCGCGCGCGGAGCCTTGAACCCGCCCGTGGCCTGCGGGCGCTGGGACGAGATCGCGCTCAGCGGTGACCGGGTGCGGCTCCCCGGCGACGTCGCGATCGACCTGGGAGGGATCGCGAAGGGATGGACGGTGGACCTGGCGGCCGAGCAGGCGGTGGCTGCGGGACTGCCCTGGGCGCTCGTGAACGCCGGGGGCGACCTCCGGGTCGCCGGCGAGGCCCCGGACCTTTCCATCGGGATCGAGGACCCGGGCGCGCCGTCGCTCGAGTGCGCGCGCCTAGCCCTCCACGCCGGCGCGCTGGCGACCTCCTCGGTGCTCAGCCGCCCCTGGGGCGAGGACATGCACGAGCTGATCGACCCCCGCACCGGGAGCCCGGCGGACACGGGGATCCTCCAGGCCACCGTCTGGGCACCCACCTGCGCCCAGGCCGAGGTCCTTGCGAAGGTCGCGATCCTGGGCGGCCTCGAGGCGGTTCCAGACCTTCCCGTCGCGCTCGTCCGGGCGGACGGCGACCTCGTGCTTCGCATGCAGACCGGGGAGGCCGCATGACCACCTGGATAGTGCTGCGGGCGGCGGGGATCGGGGCTTACGTGGCGCTGTTCCTGTCGGTCGCGTGGGGCCTCGTCGCCACCACGTCCGTGGTCACCCGCCGGGTCTCGAAGCCGACGTCCACGCTGTTCCACAGGTTCATATCGACCGTCTCGGTCGTGTTGCTCGGCGTGCACATCGGCGGGGTGCTCCTGGACCGGTGGATGGTGTTCACGCTGCCGGATCTCCTGTTACCGCTCCGCGCCTCGTATCGCCCGGTCGCGATCGCGGCCGGCATCTTGGCGATGTACGGCACCGTCATCGTCCTGGTGTCCTCGTGGGTGAAGAGGTGGACGAGCACGCGATTCTGGCGTGCGCTCCACGTCCTCGCCGTCCCGGCATTCACGCTCTCGCTCGTGCACGGTCTCTTCGCCGGCACGGACTCAGCTCAGCCGTGGATGTGGCCGATCTACGCCTTCACCGGGTCCGTGACGTTGTTCCTGGTCCTCGTGAGGACCCTGACGTACGGGTATCGACCGGAGCGGGCACCCGCGCCGGCCCGCGTTCGGCAAACCGTGGAGCAGCCCACACTCGCCTCGCGCTGACGTCCGGCGGCGACGTTGGAACGACTTCCCGCGCGGCTCACGCGGAGCGACCGTGTCGGAGACCATGCAGGTCTCGAGCGCATCGAGTCCCAGAGCATCACCCGGATCCCGAGTCCGAAACGACGAGATTCGCATATCTGGTCGCGCCAGCCTTGTCCAGCTGAGGGCCCATGACGGTCATGTCCACATCGTCCTCGAGCCATTCCATTACCGAGAGCTTCCCGTTGGGCGTCGTGGTGAGCAGGCCCTGAGCCCCATCGGCAAGCGTCACGAGTTCCGCCGACCCATAGTATCCGGGCTGCCCGGTGTCTCCGACCGTCGCCTTGGCGGCTTCAAGCCAATCGCTGAGTGATTGCTGGGCCGGGTACTCCTGAACTACAAGACGTCCGAAGTCGCTGGTGTCATACAGCAGCGCCAGGACGCGAGTGTCGTCCTGCTCCTTCAACGGTCCAGTTACCAAAACCGCTCCGGGCGTCGCCAGGCCCTTCGGTACGTGCACCGCAAAGGGGAGGTACTGCCGCGCGGCCTGCACTGATCCGACTGGCACGCCCCCCGGGATAGGATCGCTCCAGTCGACACCGGCCAAGGGGTTGTTCACCACGCTCGGGGGAAGCGACTGGGTGTCCTCGGAACTTGGCGATTCGGCCGCTCCGATCGTCGACGAGTTCTCGGCGCCTTGGGTGCCGTACAAGCTCGCGCAGCTCGGTGCCATCAAGATCATCGCCAACGCCAGACTGCGCGTCACCCCCTTCACCACTCCTTGGCACGACATCCTCGGACTCAACTCCTCAGATCACGAGCTCAAACAGTTGTTGGGGTTGTTGACGCCCACGTAGAACCAGTAGCTCCCCGCAGAGTCAGGAGACCACGTACTGAGGGACGGAGCAAGTTGAAGCTGAGCCATCGAACGACGCGCACGTGTCGCTCCAGGAAAGGTTCTATCGGTCGCTGAACCCCCGAGGCGGGGGAACATCAGTGTGCGAAGAGCCGGAACCGGTTCACCCCCGAGGATGGGAGCGGCGCGACGTACTTGCTCGACCCGCCGGTGCTAGCCGTGCCAGTCGCGGCCGGCTGCGACCGCGACTGGCGACTAACTGCTCGCGGGCGCGGGCGGAGCCCTTGAACTCACCGGCATCTCCTGTCCGCCCCGCTCGGGGTCCCGACGGACCCATGACCATCGGCACGGAGAGACCACGCCAACGGGCCGTAGCCTGTGATCGAGGAGGCGCGTGGATGGACCTTCGAGAGACCACGCCGACGCCCACGTTCCCGCGGCCGGTGCCCGCGGCCGCGGAGAACGAACGCGCGGAAGAGCCCGTCGGCTGACCCACCTCCCTTTCGACGGTAGGCCGACGAGCGGGCGGGGCGCCCAGCGCCCCGCCTCGCGCGTCGGGGGTCGATTAGGATGCGAGGCAGTGGCAGCCGGCCCCCAACCCGTGTCCGACGCGGTGCTGCGCGACGGCACCACGGTGCTGATCCGCCCGGCGGGACCGCGGGACCGCGCCCGCATCGAGGACTACCTCATCTGGCTCTCAGAGGAGACCCGCCGCCTCCGATTCGGCACCGCCGTCGTGGACGTCACCGGCATCGCCGAGAGGGCCGCGGAGCTCTCGCCGGGCGAGCACATCACGCTCCTCGCCCTGCAGGGCGGCGACGAGGGTACGGTGGTGGGCGGCGCGCAGTACTTCAAGATGGCGGGCGATCGCGCGGAGATGAGCGTGAGCGTCGCCGACGCATACCAGGGCCGCGGTCTGGGCTCCATCCTCGTGGGGCGCATCGCTGAACTCGGCGAGCGCGACGGCATCGGCACGCTGGTCGCGACGGTTCTGCCGGAGAACCACCGGATGATCGAGGTGTTCCGCGAGGGCGGGTTCTCCCCGGTGATCCGCGCCGTGCCCGGCTCGGTGGAGATCTCGTTCCCGACCACGCTCACGGACGACGCCGCTCGGCTGTTCGAGGAGCGGACCGACGAGGCCGCGAGGAACGCCGTGCGCGCGATCCTTTCCCCCGGCACGGTCGCGGTGATCGGCGCGTCGCGAGATCCGGAGTCGATCGGCGGCCGGTTGTTCCGCAACCTCCTGCTCACCGGCTACCACGGCGTCGTCTACCCGGTCAACCCGCACGCCGACTCGATCCAGGGAGTGCGGGCCTACGACTCGATCACCCATGTGCCCGGCGAGGTCGACGTCGCGTTCATCTGCGTGCCGGCGGCCTCGGTCGCCGAGGTTGCGAGCCTCTGCGGCCAGAAGGGCGTGCGCGGCCTGGTCGTGATCTCGTCCGGATTCGCCGAGGTCGGCGGGGAGGGACCGGCTCGCCAGGCGGAGCTCGTGGACATCTGCAGGGCGGCGGGCATGCGCATGATCGGGCCGAACTGCATGGGCATCGCCAACACGGACCCCGACGTGTTGTTGAACGGGACCTTCGCCTCGACCTGGCCGCTACCGGGCCGAGTCGGCTTCATGTCGCAGTCGGGCGCGCTCGGCATAGCTGTGATGGCGCACACGACACGCCTGGGCCTCGGGCTCTCCAGCTTCGTCTCGTCGGGGAACAAGGCCGACGTCTCCGGGAACGACCTTCTCTGCCACTGGGAGACCGACCCGCGGACCGACGTCGTCCTCCTGTACCTCGAGTCGTTCGGCAATCCTCGGCGCTTCGCGCGCCTGGCGCGCCGGATCGCCGAGCGCAAGCCGATCGTCGCCGTGAAGAGCGGGCGGAGCTCGGCCGGCGCGCGAGCCACCGCGTCTCACACCGGCGCGATCCTGCTGGCCTCCGACGCGGCCGTCGACGCGATCTTCCGGCAGAACGGGGTGATACGAACCGAGACCCTGGAGGAGATGCTCGACGTCGCAACGCTGCTGGCGAACCAGCCGCTCCCGGCCGGGAACCGCGTGGGCATCGTGACGAACGCGGGTGGCCTGGGGATCCTCTGCGCCGATGCGGCAGAGGCCCACGGCCTCTCTGTCACGCCCTTCTCGGAGGCGACCGTCTCCCGGCTTCGCGAGTTCCTGCCGCCCGAGGCCTCGACGGCCAACCCCGTGGACATGATCGCCTCCGCCACCGGCGAGGACTACGCGCTCGCGATCCGGACCGTGGCCACCTCCGGCGACGTCGACGCTCTGATCGTGATCTACATCCCCCCGCTCGAGCGGCAGGCCGCCGAGGTCGCCCGGCACGTCGCCGCGGCCGTCGGCAACCTGCGGGGCGCGATCCCGGCTCTCGCGTCGTTCGTGTCGGCCGAGGGACTCCCCGCCGAGCTGGAGAGCGACGGCGTGCGGGTGCCCTCGTTCGCCTACCCCGAGCAGGCAGCGATCGCGCTGGCGCGTGCCGCCTCGCTCGGCGTGTGGCGACGCAGGACGCGCGGCGCCCCCGCCGCGTTCGATGCGCCTCGCTCGGACGAGGTCGCGGCCCTGCTGGCGGGAGCGCTCGATGAGGGCGCGGACTGGCTCCAAGCCGACGAGGCGGTGCGCCTGCTCGAGCTGTTCGGCGTGCGGTGTGCTCGCTTCAGTCGGGCGGGAACGCCCCCGGAGGCCGCCGCTGCTGCGGGGGAGATCGGCGGGGCCGTGGCGCTCAAGGCGATCGGCCCGTTGCACAAGACCGAGGTCGGTGCGGTGAGGCTCGGGCTTGCGCCTACGGACGTCGAAGCTGCCGCCGCCGAGATGCGCGACCGGCTCATCGGCGCTGGCGAGCCGTTCGAGGGCTTCCTGGTCCAGGAGATGGTCGAGGGCGGGGTCGAGATGCTCGTGGGCGTCGCGCACGACCCGACCTTCGGCCCGGTGGTGGCGTGCGGCGTCGGGGGCACCGCGGCCGAGTTGATGGCGGACGTCGCGGTTCGGGTGCCGCCTATCACCGACGTCGACGTCTCTGAGATGGTCCGCTCCCTTCGGGGCTTCCCCCTGCTCGACGGATACAGGGGGTCGCCGAAGACCGACATCGCGGCCCTGGAGGATCTCGTGCTGAGGATCGGAGCCCTGGTCGAGCTCCATCCCGTCATCGCGGAGATGGACTGCAACCCCGTCGTAGTGACGCCCACGGGCGCGGTGGTGCTCGACGTCCGGGTCCGCGTCGAGTCGCTCCCCGCCCCCGAGCCCGTCGGCTCGCCCCTCTGAAGGTGAGCACGCCGATCACGGAAGCGCCACCGCCATCGTGAATCCTGCCGCGACGGTTCGGTACGCTCCCTGACGTGGACGCCGAACACACCGCCAAGCTCATCGACTCGGGCCTCGCGCTCGCATCGGAGCTCTCGCTCGAGGCCGTGCTCAGACGGATCGTGCAACTGGGGATGGACATCACGGGCGCGAGGTACGGGGCGCTCGGCGTTCTCGACGAGAGGGGACGGATCCTGGAGTTCGTCACCGAGGGCATCACGCAGGGGCAGCGAGAAGCGATCGGGGATCCCCCGACGGGCCGCGGGATCCTCGGCCTGCTGATCCGGGACGGCGGGGCCCTGCGGATCGAGGACGTCTCGAAGGACCCGCGCGCGCACGGGTTCCCTCCGAACCACCCGCCGATGCGGTCGTTCCTGGGGGCGCCGGTGATCGCGCGCGGCCGCGTGTTCGGCCGTATCTATCTGACCGACAAGCGAGGAGACGGTGAGTTCGGCGAGGACGACGAGCGTGCGACCGTGGTGCTCGCCGCGCAGGCAGGCGTCGCCGTGGAGAACGCCCGCCTGCACGAGGAGGCGCGGCGACGGGAGCGATGGCTGGCCGCAACGCTCGAGGTCGGCTCGCTGATCATGTCCGGCGCCGGCGCCTTCGACGCGCTGCAGAGGATCGCGACGCGCGCCAGGGAGCTGGTCGATGCCGATCTCTCGACGATCGCCACCCCCGGACCGGGCGCTCGCGAGCTCACGATCACCGTCGCGACGGGCGACCGGGCGGAAGAGCTGATCGGTCTCTCGTTCCCCAGGGATGGCTCGATCTCCGGGGTCGTCATGCGCACGCGCAGGGCGGAGCTGATCGACGACCTCTCGGCCGATCCCCGCGCCGCCCGATCGGTGGTCCGGCTGGGCATGCTGGGGCCCGCGGCGTGCGTTCCCCTTCCGGGGAGGGAAGAGGCCTTCGGCACCCTCCTCGTCGCGAACGAGCGCGGTGGCCACCCGTTCGACCAGGAGAGCCTGAGCCTGGTGGAGACCTTCGCAGCGCAGGCGGCCGTCGCCCTCGAATTCGAGCGCTCGAACCGCGAACACCAGCGGCTGACCGTGCTGGAGGACCGGGAGCGCATCGCGAAGGAGCTTCACGACGGGGTGATCCAGTCGCTGTTCGCGGTCGGAATGGGGCTAGAGGGGACCGTCGGCCTCGCGAAGGACGAGGACATCGCCCGCAGGATCGAGAGCGCCGCGGAGGAGATCGACCGCGCGATCCGCGACCTGCGCAGCTACATCTTCGGGCTACGGCCGGGCATCCTGGCCGACCGCGAGCTCGATCAGGCGCTGCGGGAGCTGGCCGAGGAGTTCTCCGACCGAACCGAGGTGGTCCTGGCGGTGGACATCGACACGGGGGTGGCCGCTGAGCTCGCGCCGCTCGCCACCGACGTGGTGCAGATCACTCGCGAGGCCCTTTCGAACGTGGGACGCCACGCCGCCGCAGCGACCTGCCGCGTGTCGCTACGACGGAACCGCGCCGGTACCGCGATCCTGGAGGTGGACGACGACGGGAAGGGTTTCGACACGTCGGTCACCGCGAACGGGATGGGTCTGGCGAACCTCCGTGAGCGGGTCGAGGCGCTCGGAGGCACGCTCGAGGTTGCCAGCGTCCTGGGCGAGGGGACCATGGTCCGCGCGACCCTGCCGCTGTAGCAGATCGGGCCGAACCCCCCCCAGCCTCGATCGCCCACGTGTCTACTTCGATACGACGAGCGCCGTCACCATCCCGTACATCCCCTGCGGGCCCTCCACGTGCGGCAGGATGTGGCAGTGGAACGCCCACGCGCCCGGGTAGATCGCGTGGACCAGGATGTCGTAGCGAGATCCCGGCGCCACGACCAGAGTGTCTGCCATGTAGCGGTTCTGCCGCGAGAGGGCGAAGCCGTCCTCGGCGACCACCTCGAAGTGGTAGCCGTGCAGGTGCATCGGGTGAAGCAGGGATCCGTCGTTCGCCATATGGATCAGCACCCAGTCGCCCCGGCTCGCCGTGAGCGGGAGGGTCGCCGGGAAGCTCTTGCCGTTGAGCACGTAGTCGAGCGGTCCGTCGCCCAGGAACATCGTGTACTCGTCCTGGGGTCGCACGCCGTACACGCTCTTCCATCCGCCCTTGGGTTCGACGATCAGCGCCCCGTACATCCCGCTTCCCACCTGCTCGGTCGAGTTGAAGTGGGAGTGGTACACGTACATCCCCGGGGGATCCTTGATCGTGAACTCGTAGGTCCAGTACTCCCCCGGCATGATCGGCGGCTGGGTGATGAACGGGACGCCGTCGTCCGCGTTGGGAACCGTCATCCCGTGGAAGTGGACGGTGGTCGGCTGATCCATCTGGTTCTGCACGACTATCCTCACGCGGTCCCCCGGGTTCACGTGGATCTCCGGACCCGGGACGGTGCCGTTGAAGGTCATGGCCGGCTTGAACACTCCCTTCGAGATCTCCCACTGCACCTGCTCCGCCGTGAGCTGGAACACCTTGACCCCGTTCTCGATCGTGGGGCGCAGGAGCTGCCCGCCCTGCGTGTCGGTCTGGTTCCCGTCCAGGAAAGCCTGAACGCCTGCCTGGTGCATGTCGGCCATCTGCTGGGCCGTCATACCGGTGGAGCTCATCGCCGCGCCACCGGAGGTCGTGCCCGACGTGCCCGCGGTTCCGCCGGTCGAGGCCTCGACCGTCGCGGTCATGCCGGCCTCCTTGTGACCGGGGACCGCGCAGTACGCCTGGTAGGAGCCGGCGGCTAGCGCGGGAACGTCGAGCGTGGCGGTCGCGCCCGGATCGACGGTCCCCGTGTCGTACGTCTTGCCACCGACGTCCATCGCGAAGGTGTGCGGGGACTGCCCTTGGTTCGAAACCTGGAAGACCAGCGCCTGGCCGGCCGGCGCCGACAGCGTGGACGGCGTGATCGTGAAGTCCGCGAGCGTCACCTGGACGCCGACCGGCGCCGCGGCCGCCTGCTCACCGCCGCCCGAAGCCGCGGTGCTTCCACCTCCGCTGCACGCGGCGGCCACCAGCACGAGGATCGCCGCCAGCGCGACGATCGCACCCTTCCTCGACGTCCTCATCATGCCCTCCTCGGTGATCGACCTTCCTGTTGGGGGACGGCCTTGGCCAGGGTCCGAACGGCGCGGATCAGATCCTCAGGTTCGGGAGCGCGGCCGAGCCGCTCGACGGCCTCCGCCTCCAGGCCATGGTTGAACCCTTCGAACGATCCCAGCATCAACACCGGCTTGCCGGCCCCGAGGTACAGGCGAAGGAGCTCCCCCGAAGGCGTCCCGGCGAGCATCGCGTCGCTCTCCAGCCAGAGATCCAGCACCACGACGTCCGCCGATCCCATCAGCGCGCAGCGCCCTTCACGTCCGCCGACGCAGCCGTAGTCCGGAGGGGAGGGCCCTGAGCACTGCAGCACGTCGAAGCCCTCGCGCTCGAGCGCCGAGCCGAGACGCTCCCTTTCGGCCGCGTCGGCCTCGACTATGAGGACCGTCCCTCCGCGGGCCTTTCCCTCCATGCTCGGCAGTCTGGGAGGCCGCTGAGGGTCCGGGCCGTGCCTGGGGTCCTCCCGCCTCAGGGGCGAACGGCCCTCCGTGCGTGCCGGGGGTCGCCCCGACACTCTGATGCATGTTCGCCAGGTACTACGTCGAGCTTCCGATCGATGCCACCTTCGTGGAGCGCGCTCTCCTGCACGAGCCGGAGACGTGGCTCCCCGGCCTGGCGGGAAAGGCGAGCAGCCGGGGAGAGCGTCTCCTGGCCGAGGTGGGCTTCGGAGAGGACGTTCGCGTGGGGAAAGAGGTCGAGATCCGGTTCGGCCGCGAGATCCGCGTCCCGACCAAGACGATCATCCCGCTCTCGTGGAGGGCGGTCGGCGTCGCCGGCCTCTTCCCCGAGCTCGACGCCGATCTGGAGGTCGCTCCGCTCGGCTCTCACCAGACCCAGCTGTCCATGAGCGCGCGCTACGTGCCGCCGCTCGGGGTGGTCGGCCGGGTCATCGACCGCGCCGTTCTCCACCGGGTGGCCGAGGCGACCATGAAGGACTTCCTCGACCAGGTGGCCGACGCCCTCCAGATACAAGCCCGGGAAGGACGTTCGCCGGCCGCCAGCGGCTAGGATTGGCGCCGTGACGAAGCAGCCCCCGCTGAGGGTGATGCTCGTGGACGATCACGAGATCGTCCGCGACGGCATCAAGGCGATGTTGCAGGCAACCGAGGACGTGATCGTCACGGCGGAGGCCGGCTCGGTCCGCGAGGCGATCGACGAGGCCGACCGGTCACGCCCCGACGTGATCGTGATGGACGTGCGCCTCACCGACGGCAGCGGGATCGAAGCCACTCGGGAGATCCGCGCGAAGCTTCCGAAGACCCGCGTGCTGATGCTCACGTCCTTCGCCGACGACGAGGCGCTCTTCTCGTCGATAATGGCCGGGGCTTCGGGGTACGTCCTCAAGCAGGTGAAGTCCGGCGAGCTCCTCCGGGCGATCCGGGCGATCGGTGCGGGCGAGAGCCTCCTCGATCCCGCCGTTACCAACGCGGTCCTCGACCGCCTGCGCAAGGGCAAGCACCTGCTTCGCGACGAGAAGCTCGCGCGTCTCTCCCCCCAAGAGGAGCGGATCCTCACCCTCGTCGCCGACGGCAAGACCAACAGGGAGATCGGCGACGAGCTTCGCCTGGCGGAGAAGACCGTGAAGAACTACGTGTCGAGCATCCTCTCGAAGCTCGAGGTCGCCCGCCGCGCCGAGGCCGCCGCCTACCTGGCCCGCCACACCACCATCCCGGGCTCCGTCGAGTAGGTCCCCGGGTCCCGGAAGGGTCCCGGCTCGGGCGGGACCCTCGGCGCATAGGTCCCAGCAGCCCCGGGCCGTTCGCCCGCAGCGCTCCACGTTCTAGCAGCCGAAGCTACCTCCAAGGAACATCAAGGGGAGGTGGGTTGGATGAGGACCACCGTCGACTACGAAGAGCCCAGGTTCGCGCAATGGCTCTTCTCCTCCACGAGCGCCGCCGCCATCTGGCTGGTGGTTCGCGTCTACTTCGGGTACGAGTGGATGCACGCTGGGTGGGGCAAGATCACAGGGACCGAGGGCGGGTTCTGGACATGGCACTTCGCCTTCTCCAACGAGTCGTGGCTGCGGACCAGCAAGCCGCTGCAGGGGTTCGTGGGATACGCCTCCTCGAACGCCGCGCAGGGCCCGCACTCGGCCGTCAACTACGGCTGGTACGCGTCGTTCCTCCAGTGGCTCGGTCACCCCGGCCCGGCGGCGATCTTCTCGAAGGTGATCTCGCTCGGCGAGTTCGCGATCGGCCTGGCGCTCATCCTCGGCCTGTTCACCGGCGTCGCCGCTTTCCTGGCCGGTACGCTCACGATGTCGTTCGGCCTGGCCGGCGTCGCGGGCGTGAACCCGCTGTTCTTCGTCTTCGAGGTGCTGCTGATCCTGGCCTGGAGGAACGCGGGGCACTACGGCCTGGACCGCTACGCGCTGCCGGCCATCGGCACGCCGTGGCACAGGGGCAAGGTATTCCAAGAAGAGAAGGCTCACGCGCTCGCCTAGGCGAACACGCCGCGTGAAGGAGCGGGGCCCCAGGCCCCGCTCCTTCGCGTCTCAGCTATCCAGCATCTCTCTCAGCACCATCTGGAGTATGCCGCCGTGGCGGTAGTAGGCGGCCTCCGCCGCCCCGTCGATGCGCGCCGTCGCGGTGAACGTCGTCTCCCGGCCGTCGTCCCCCACCGCTCTCACGGTCACTTCACCGGCTGGGACGAACCCCTCAGCGGGCCGTCGCACCGTATAGGTCTCGCGCCCGGTGAGGCCGAGTGAGGTCGCCGACTCCCCTGGCTGGAATTGGAGGGGCAACACGCCCATCCCCACGAGGTTCGAGCGGTGGATCCTCTCGTAGCTCTCGGCCAGGACGAACCGCACGCCCAGGAGCGAGGGACCTTTGGCCGCCCAGTCCCGGCTCGACCCGCTCCCGTACTCCTTGCCCGCGATCACGGCCAGCGGCACTCCGTCGGCCAGGTATCGCTCGGCGGCGTCGAAGATGCTCGTGAGCTCGCCGGAGGGAAGATGGGTCGTCCACGAGCCCTCGGTGCCGGGGGCGAGCTGGTTGGGGAGCCGGATGTTCGCGAACGTGCCGCGAAGCATCACCTCGTGGTTGCCGCGCCGGGCGCCGTAGGAGTTGAAGTCCGCCGGCTGCACGCCCCGCTCGGCAAGGTAGCGCCCGGCCGGAGAGTCGGCCTTGATCGAACCGGCCGGTGAGATGTGGTCGGTGGTGATCGAATCGCCGACCATGGCCAGCACCCTGGCGCCCTCGATGTCGCGGGGCTCCTCGGGGCCCGACCCGAGGTCCGCGAAGAACGGAGGTTCCCGCACGTACGTGGAGCCGGAGTCCCATCCGTAGGTTGAGCCCGTCGGCGTCGGGAGCGCGTTCCAGCGATCGTCGCCGTCCCAGATCCGCCCGTACTCGTCCTGGAACTGCTCGGGCGAGACGCCCGCGGCGATCGCGTCCCCAACCTCCCGGGCGCTCGGCCAGATGTCGGCCAGGCGCACCGGGGTGCCGTCGGGCCGGTGCCCGAGCGCGTCGGTCGCCAGGTCCACCTCGACGTGACCCGCCAGCGCGTACGCCACGCAGAGCGGCGGCGAAGCCAGGTAGCTCGCGCGCACCAGGGGATGTATCCGCCCCTCGAAGTTGCGGTTCCCCGACAGGACGGCGACGACCGCGAGGTCCCCCTCCTGCACCGCCGTCGCCACGTCCTCGGGGAGCGGGCCGGAGTTCCCTATGCAGGTCGTGCAGCCGTATCCGACGAGCCCGAACCCGAGTTTGTCGAGGTAGGGGGTGAGGCCCGCGCGGTCGAGGTAGTCGGTCACCACTCGCGATCCCGGAGCGAGCGACGTCTTGACCCACGGTTTCGCCTCGAGCCCCGCCTCCACGGCCTTCTTCGCCAGGAGACCGGCAGCCATCATCACCGACGGGTTCGACGTGTTGGTACACGACGTGATGGCCGCGATCACGACCGAGCCGTTGCGGACGGTGCCAGGGTCCTTGAGCTCACCGGCCGAGCCACCACCGAACTCCTCTTCGAAAGAGGTCCGGACTCCAGAGAGCGAGACGCGGTCCTGTGGACGCCTGGGACCGGCGAGCGACGGCTCCACCGCCGAAAGATCCAGTTCGAGTGTCTCCGAGAATGACGGCTCGGGATCGCCGTCTGCACGGAAGAGTCCCTGCTCCTTCGCGTGGCGCTCCACCAGGTCTACGCGATCGGCGCGCGCCGTGAGACGCAGGTATCGGAGGGTCTCGGCGTCGACGGGGAAGTACGCGGCGGTCGCGCCGTACTCGGGGCACATGTTGGAGAGCGTCGCGCGGTCCGCCAGCTCCAGGGAGGAGAGCCCCTCCCCGAAGAACTCGACGAACTTGCCCACCACGCCGTGGGCCCGGAGCATCTGCGTGAGCGTGAGGACGAGATCGGTCGCGGTGGTGCCGGCCGGAAGCGCCCCCGTGACCCGCACGCCGACGACCACGGGCTGCGGCAGGAACATGGGCTGGCCGAGCATCGCCGCCTCGGCCTCGATCCCGCCGACGCCCCACCCGAGCACGCCCAGGCCGTTGATCATGGTGGTGTGCGAGTCGGTCCCGACGAGAGTGTCGGGGAACGCGACGCCGTCGCGAATCGATACGACCTGGCCCAGATGCTCGAGGTTCACCTGATGGCAGATGCCCGCTCCCGGCGGCACCACCCGGAGCCCGTCCAACGCCTGCTGGGCCCAGCGGAGAAGGGTGTAGCGCTCACCGTTCCGCCGGTACTCCCACTCGATGTTCCCGGCATACGCCTCGGGTGATCGGAACAGGTCGACCTGTACCGAGTGGTCGATGATCAGGTCGACGGGAACGAGGGGGTTCACGGACTCGGGGTCGCCGCCGGCGCGCGCGACGGCGCTCCGCATCGCCGCCAGGTCGACCACGGCCGGCACGCCGGTGAAGTCCTGCATCAGCACCCGCGCCGGCATGAACGCTATGTCGCGAGCGGGCCGAGGCCAGGCCGCCAGCGCAAGGACGTCCTCATCCGCCACGTCGCGCGTGCCCGCGCGACGAAGCAGATTCTCCAGCAGGATCTTCACGGTGTGGGGCAGGCGATGGACCTGGCCGTGCCCCCGTTCGGCGAGCCAACCCAACCGGAACAGCTCCACGTCTCCGTCCGCGGTCTCCAGCCGCGAACGAGCGCCGGCGAGATCGGTGGCCATCATCGGGTCCTTCCGTTCGAGATGTCCAGTTCGAGATGTCGCACCCATACTCCCAAACGGCGCGACGGACCGGACAGCGCCGGGGTCAGCCCTTCTCGGCGGCCCGCGCGGCCTTGACGGCTTCCTTGTGAGCCATCCGGGCCTCCCGCCGGAGCTTCGCCTCCCGCCGGAGCTTCGCCTCCCGCCGGCGGCGACGCTCCTCGTCGGTCTCGGCCAGGACCTGCGGGACGGGCCGAGGCCTCCCCTCCTCGTCGATCGCGACGAACACGAGGTACGCGCTGGAGGCGTGCACGCGCCTTCCGGTGACCGGACTCTCCGCCTCCACCCGGACGCCGCATTCGAGCGAGGTCGTGCCGACGTCGTTCACGCAGGCCTTCACGGTCACGATGTCGCCCACGTGGACCGGCTCGAGGAAGGACAGCTCGTCCACAGAGACCGTCACGCAGACGCCTCCGGCGTGCCGCATCGCCGCAAGGGCGGCTGCGGTGTCGACGAGTCGCATGATCACGCCGCCGTGCACGTTGCCGAGCACGTTCGCGTCGGTCACCTCCATCAGCTGGGACAGCGTGACGGCGGAGTCCTCCGCGCGGCGAGGCGCCGGATCCCAGGTGACCATCGACGGGAATCCTACGTCCGGAGGGTTAGCATCGAAGCGATGCGCCCAATCCTTCCCGTCCTCCTTCTGCTCGTCGTGTCGGCCGGCTGCGGAGGCGGGAGCCCGGCGGCCGTCTCCACGATCCCGCCGATCCCCCCTAGCCCGTCGAGTCCAACGTCGAGCTCGGCGAGCGTCTCGCCGACGCACAACCCGAGCCCCCAGCCGGTCTCTCCGACCCCCGCTCCGGTCGTGCTGCCCAGGGGAGTGCCGGCCTCGTACGCGCCCGACGACGAGCCCGGGGACGTCCCGCCCTCCGCGCTCGTGCCGAGGGATGCCACGGTGACCGGGACGTGGTTCGCGAGGTCTCCGTCGGGCTCCGACACGGCGATCCTCGTGACGTACGCGAGGGGCGGGGACCCTTTCGCTCGCGAGCAGGGGTTCGTGGTGTGGCGGCGGTTCCCGACCCGGCCGCACTGGCGGGCCACCTTCGGGTTCAGCGACCCGGCGCGCGTCGGCGTGCTCGCGATCCGCGTCGACGTGGGCGACGCGACGGGCGACGGCCTGCCCGATGCCCTTACGTTCGAGAGCATAGGCGGCACCGGCGACTGCGGGGCTTGGCGCCTGATCCAGATCGCGTCCGCGACGGCAGTACAGGTCGAGCCGCCCGGCACGTGCGACGTCACCGTGGAGATCTCCACCGACCCCGTTGGGCTCCTGCTCACGAAGGCGATCTTCCGGCCCGGCGACGCGCACTGCTGCCCCAGCGCGTTCCGGACGATCCAGCTCGAGTGGAACGGTGAGGGGTTCGACGTCACGAAGAAGCGCGTGAGCCCCGCGCCGTAGGCGACGGACCGGTGGACGCGCGACCGGGGCCCGCTACCCCACGCGGACCAGCCGGCTGCCGCGCGGGGACTTCTCCACCTCGATCCTGGCCGGAAGGCGGATCGCGAGCTCCTGGACGTGGGAGATGACGCCGACCATCCTCCCGTCCCCTCCGAGCTGCTCGATGGCCTCGACGACGACCTCCAGCGACTCCGAGTCGAGGGTGCCGAACCCCTCGTCCAGGAAGAGGGACTCGAGCCGTGCCTTCGCGGTGACGGAGAGCGCCTGGACCTGCTCGGAGAGCGCGAGGGCGAGGGCGAGCGACGCGAGGAACGTCTCGCCTCCCGAGAGCGTCCGGGCGGGTCGGGTCTCCTCGCCGTTCCAGGTGTCGACGACCGAGAACTCGTCGGAGTCGTAGGCCAGGCGGTAGCGATCCCCCGAGAGGCGCGCCAGGTGCGTCGATCCCGCGGAGGCGAGGACCTGGAGCGCCTCGGCCTGGAGGAAGGCGACTATCCGGTCCGCGCGGAGCTCCTTGCCGAGCGCGTCGAACCGGGCGGCCCGTGAGCGATGTTCGGCGATCTCCCCGGCGATCCTCCCGGCGTTCTCGAGCTTCGCTCGGACCCCCTCGGCCTCGCGCTCGGCCGTCGCGACCGCCCTGGCGGCTCCGGTGCGCGCCTCCGAGACGGCCTCCACCACCCGGGCGAGCGTGAGGCCGGGTTCGACGAGGTCGCCCGCAACCTCGAGGGCCTCTGCCAGCAGGTCTTTCTCCGACTCCCCCCGCTTGTCAGCGAGGGCCTCGAGCCCGCCGGCGAGGGCCCCCAGCACATCGGCGAGCTTCGCGGCGACGGCGGCGAGCGAGGGGGCGTCCCCGGCGCCTTCGAGCGACGGAAGGGACGGGGCCTCGATGCCGGCGCCTGCGACCCCGATCGCCCGTTCGACCAGCCTGGCCACGGCCAGGCCGTCGAGTCGCCCGCGGATCTCACCGGCGCGCGCGGCCAGGCCCTCACGCTCGCGTTCGGCGGCGACCGCACCCTCCTTCGCGGCCACGAGCGCGGCCTCGGCCTCCTCGAGCGCCGACTCGAGCTCCTCGAGCCGGGCGAGGCGCTCGTCGATCAGGGCGACCGGGTCCGGCGGCAGATCACCGCCGAGAGCCCCGGCGAGCTGGGATTCGATCGCTGCGACGTCCTTCCGCAACCTCTCGAGGTCCTTGCGCGCACGAGCCTCCTCGCGCTCGGCCTCCCGCGCCTCCCGCGAGGCCTCGTCGCGCGCGGCCCCGGCCTGCTTCAGCGCTTCCTCTGCCGCCCGCGCGGCCTCCTCGGCCTTGGCCTGCGCGCCCTTGGCCCGGTCCAGGCTGCGTGCACCACGAGAGGCGAGAAGCGATGTCACCTTGCCTCCACAGATCGGGCAGGAGTCCCCCACCTTCACCCCCGACCTGACGGCGGCCACGAGGTCGGCGTGGGTCGCCTCGTCCACCGCGGCCCTGGCCGCCTCGAGCGCTAGGGCCCGCGCCTCGGCGTCCGCGCCGCGCGCCGCGACCGCGCGCTCGGCCTCCCGAATCGCCTTCGCCGCCTTCGGCGCGGACGCCGAGGCGCTCTGGAGCTCGGCCTCGGCCTCAGCCACCGCAGATCGGGCGGCTGCAAGCCCCTCGGCTCTGGCGCGGAGCTCGGCGAGATCCCTCGCGCGTCCCCAGGCGGCCGTGGCCTCCGCGACCGCGCCCTTCCTCTCTCCGGCTACCCTCGCGGCCCCGGCGGCCCTCGCGGCCCCGGCGGCCGCGCGCTCCCCCGCCCCTGCGAGATCCGCCGAGAGATCGGCCAGGGAGCCGGCCGCCGAGGCCGCGACCCTCTCCGCCAGGCGCACGTCCTGCGCGCACGCCCGCAGGTCACTCGCCGACCGCTCGGCTTCCGCCCAGCGGTCGGCGGCCCCGCGAACCCGGGCCTCGGCGCTCGCGAGCCTCGCGTCGCGCTCCGCTGCCTCCATCGCCGTCCGCTCCGCCAGCTCGAGGGCCTCCGGCGTGACGCCGGAGTACTCGGTGAAGATCAGCCGCTCGTTCGTCTCGGCCGCCACCGTCGAATCGCGCTTGATCTCACCCGCGCGCTTGGCGAGCCGTTCGAAGAGCTCGAGCCCCAGCAGATCGGTCAGTATCCGGCGCCGCTCCTTCGCGTCGCCCACCATGAACTCGGCGAACCTGCCCTGCGGCAGCAGGACGGAGCGGGTAAAGCCCTCGTAGTCGAGCCCGATCAGCGCCTTCACTCGGGCGTCGACGTCGCGCACGCGGTCGGCGCCCTCTCCGGCCTGCACCCAGCCGTCGCCGCCGGCTCGCTGGAGCAGCACCTTCGTCGCACCCCCCGCCGCGGGCGTCGTGCGCGTGAGGCGCCACCGGACGCCGTCTACCTGGAAGTCGAAGGTCACCGACATGCGTCGCTGTCCCTGGCTCACCAGCTGCGAGACTCCCTTGCCGACCCGTTCCACGTAGCCGAAGAGCGCGTACGTCATCGCGTCGAGCACAGATGACTTGCCCGAACCCGTCTGCCCGCTGATGGCGAAGAGGTCGAGCCCCTCGAAGTCGATCTCCTGGCGGTCGCGGAACGCCGTGAACCCCTCGAGCTCCAGCCGGACCGGCCGCACGGCTAGGCGTCCTCCGCATCGAGCTCGAGGACCTCGTCGAAGGCGCCGAGCAGCTCCTCCGAAGGCTCGGCGGCGTGATGTGCGCGGAAGTAAGCGGCGAACTGCTCGCGAGGTTGCAGGGAGGCCACGGGCTCGCCGCTCCCGGTCGCTTCCGCGCGCTCGTAGTCGAGCTGCACGTCGAGCGCGTTCGGCAGCGCCTCGCGGACGCGGTCGGCGATCCCGGGCACCGGCCCATCTGTCCTGACGAACACGCGCAGGAAGGCGTCACCGACCTCTTCCTCCATAGCCGTGACCTCGTCGAGCGTCCCCCGCAGGTCCAGCAGGGAGCGGCCGGCGGTGAGCCCGATCTCGCGAACTTCCGCGGGCGCGCCCGGCGAGGCGTCGACGATCGTCACCGACTTCGCCTGCTCGGCCTCGCCGAAGTCGAGCTGGAGCAGCGAGCCCGCGTACCGCGTGGGAGCAGGCGCGCCCCTCACCTTCTGCGGCCGGTGCACGTGGCCGAGGGCGCAGTACGCGGCGGTGCCGGGGAGCCGCCCGGGAGAGATCGCGTACGCCATGCCGATCGTGAGCTCGCGCTCGCCCTTGCCCAGGAGCGCCCCGTCCGTGAACAGGTGCCCCATGAGCACGTTCACCGCGTCGGGACGGAAGGCCGTCGCCATCGCCGCGATCAGCTCCCCCATGCCCTGCGCGTAGGACTGGAACCAGGACTCCGTCGCCTCGAACAGCGCGGCGGCGTCGCCGAACCGTCGCTCCGGGACGAACGGCACGCACACGACGATCGCGCGTTCTGCGCCGTCGCGCGACGGCACCTCGAGTGCGCCGCCGCGCTCGGGCGGCAGAACCCTCGGCACCACGTGCGTTCCGAGGGGGCCTAGCAGCTTCCCGAGCGCCTCGAACCGGACCGCAGAGTCGTGGTTGCCAGGGATCACGAGGACCGGGATCCCGGCTTCCCGCAGACGTACGAATCCCCTGATCGTGCGCCCCACGTGCCAGTCGGCCGTGTGCAACAGGCGCATCTACTCGCCCTCGAAGCGCGAGAACACGTCGCCGGAAGGAGGCGCCCCGGCTTCCTCGGACCGCGTCGCCCACGACGGGAACGGGAACCTGATCTGAAGCGGCACCGGGATGGTGGGCTGCTGAAGGATCATCGAGCCGGGCTTCAGGATCGACGCGCGGGCGCGCGTCACCGCCGGCAGGAACCCGTACTCGCTCCGAGCCGCCTCTGCGGTGTCCAGGCGGCCGACCACGCGGAACGCGGAGTTCGCGATGACCCGGCGCTCGACCTCGCTCGCCGTCTGCTCCGCGCCGATCAGCACCATGCCGAGCGAGCGGCCGCGCTCGGCGACGTCCAGCAGGATCTCCTTGATCGGGCCGCTGCCCTCGCGCGGCGCGTAGCGGTTCAACTCGTCAAGGACCAGGAACGCGAGGGGCTCGCGGCGGCCCATCCGCTCCTTCTCCTCGAAGAGCCGCTTGATCACGACGCCGGTGACGAATCGCTTCGCGCGGTCGTGCAACGTGTGGATGTCGACCACAGTCACCTGGCTCGCCTGCCAGTCGATGCGGTGTCGCTCGGGATGCTCGGCCTCTCGGCCCCAGACGAGGTGCCCGACGTGGAACGCGCCGGACTCCAGGCGCCGCAGGAACGCGTTCACGGTGGCGTCGGCAGCGCGCCCCCGCCAGGCCGAAGCGTCGTCCTCCAGCTCGTTCCGGACGATCTCGCAGAGCGCCTCGAAGTCGTTCACCGGATAGCCTGAGAACACCACTGTCGCGTCGTTCTCCGGGTCGTCTGCGCACTCCCGGTCAAGGTGCACCTCGACGCGGGACGCCAGGTCGGCGATCTGGGAGCGCTCGTCGTCCGCCTCCGCGAACAGGAACCGGAGAAGGCGGCCCCGGACGAACTCGCGGATCGTCCAGTAGTACGCGCCGACGCCCTCCGAGCGGCTCTCCACCTGTGGGATCGCCTGCCCGCCGGCGTCCCGGCGGACGGGAGCCCAAAGGCCCACCGATCCGAACGGCCCGGCCGGGAGCCCGAGGCGCTCGTAGTCGGCGCGACCGGCGTCGTCGAGCTTCGCGTTGGGGCGGTCGAGCCACATCAGGTCTTCGCCCTTCACGTTGAACACGATCGCCTTCGTGTTGGCCCGGTAGCCCCCGAGGGCCTCCGAGTGGAAGAGGGCATACAAGAGGAAGAGGGCGTACGTCGTCTTCGTGGCGACGCCCGACACGCCGGAGATGTTCACGTGTGCGCCCCGAGCGCCGTCCAGGAAGTCGAGGTCGAGGAAGACCGGCTCGCCGTCGCGCGTGAGCCCCGCCGCCAGTCGTCGCTCGATCCCGTCGATGTAGAGGGCCTCGTCGCGGTCGGCGCCCCTGGCTCGGTACGCCGGCCGGCCCGGCATCGGAGGCACGAACACCTCGGGCTCGAACCGCGTGGCGACGACCTCGGCCGCGACTCCCGTGTCGACCGGGAGAACCCCCTTGTCCACGAGGAAGACGTCTGTGTCGAACTGCGCGCCCTCGTGCCGAGCCCGCACGTCCTGCACGATGCCCGAGATGCGCACGACCCCCCTGCCGGGCACGTCGGTCTCGACCACGACCGCGTCGTCGAGCTGGAGGTACCCCTCGGGAGAGACCCCCACCCAGAAGGTCAGCGGCGTCGCGTCCTCGGTGCCGAGCACCATCCCGACGAGCTCGCTGGCATCGTCCACCGTCATCCCTCCCGTTCGACGAGCCACGCCGTGAGGGCGCGGCGCACCAGCCCGCGGTGCCCCATCCGGTGCTGAAGCCAGGCCTCGAGGGCGGCGACCGGAGCCAGGTTCTGCGGCGCGCGGGGATCGGACGGCCGCCCGGCGAACCGGGGCAGGAGCGCGGTCACGCGGTCGGCGATCGCACGGGCCTGGTCGGGCCCGACCCCGGCGCGCACCTCGCACCTGACCAACCCGGCGTGATCGTGCCAGGGGGCCCTCAGCGGAACGAGCCTGGTGTACCACGCGTAGCGCTCGAGCGGCTGCCCCTCGTACACGAGCCCGAAGAGCGGCGTGCGCTCGCCCGGGGCGAGCCGGGGAAGCAGTGCGTCGTGCTCGGGCTCCAGGTAGGCCCGGACGAAGCGCTTGACCACGCCCACGACCGGCGAGGCCGTAGGACCCAGGAACCCGAGCCGGCCGTCGGCGAGCACGAGTCGGTCGCCGTCGCCGGCGAGGCGCGCGGCCAGGCTCGCCTCGGCCGCCTGCATCAGCGTGTGCAGGCCCTCCACCGGCGAGTTGGGGTCGCCCCCCGGCTCCGCCTTGGGCTCGTACACGAGGAACGACGCGCCGACCGTCACCTCGGCGGGCTCCGCGGGCATCCCGCCGCCCAGCACCATCCATCTACGGACCTCGTGGTCGGCGAAGGTCGCCCTCCCGAGACACCGCACGGCGCCCGCGGCGGCCGTGCCGAACAGGCCGAACGCCCGCCGGCCGCCCTCGGAGGCGATCACCCGTAGCTCGACCCGGCGAACCCCGTCCACGAACCACAGCTCTCCGGTGAGATCCGCCTGAGGGACCGGGAGTGGTGCGGACCAATCCGACGTCTCGACCGACGGGTCGGCGGTGGCGGGCGTCTCCTGCATCACCGGCTCGTAGCCCATGCCGCGATCCGGGCTCCAGGGATCCGCTCGGAGGGTGGGCATGGCCGAAGGATAACGGGGCCCTCCGACCCGCGGGTCGGACCGCCCGGGCCTCGGCCGAGCGACCTAGCCCGGAAGGGCCGGTCAACTTGGGCCAGATTGTGCTCATCCCGCACTAACGTCCGACGCGTCCTTTGCCGATAAGTGCTTCGACGAGGTCACCGACTCGGGGGGATCGACCGGATGGCTGGAACCAGGAGTGCCTTGCGCACCGCGCGTCTCGCGGTAGTCATGTTCGCGCTGCTACTCGGGATAGGGACCGTCGCCTCCTGGTCGATAGGGACACGCACCCTCTCTGCCGCGCGCACCCAGGCCACCACCGACGCCGGAACGGTGACGGGCACGGTGATCGCCGGGATCATCACGAGCTCCGACCTGACCGCCCCGGTCGCGCCCTCGCGGGCCAGGGAGATCGACGACGCGCTGCAGAAGTCGGGGTTCTCGTCGACGGGCTTCGACAAGATCACGATCTGGCTGGAGGACGGCACCGTCGTCTACTCCACCGATCGCAACCTGCTCGCGGCGCGCGTCCCGAGTGAGACCAGCAGGATCCGCCTCGTGCTTCGAGACGGCGCGACCAGCGAGGTCGACCAGGGCACCTTCGCAACGTTCGTGCCACTCACCGCCGGCACGGCCGACGCCGTCGCCGAGCTCGACCGTCCCTACGCGTCCATCACCGAGAGGGCGCAGCCGCTGAGGCTCGCGACCGGACTCCTGCTGATCCTGTTCCTCTGCACCCTGTACATCGTCTACCGGCTCTCGC
>JACQDK010000120.1 GCA_016201135.1 Actinomycetota bacterium | reverse complement strand
TCGAGGCCGCGGAGCGCCTCGCTCGCCTCCTGCGGCGTGAGCCCGAGCGCGAGCAACGCGTCGCGCGCGTCGGCGATCGGCCCCTCGACCGCGATCACGTCGCCCTGGCCGCCGAGCTTGTCGCGCAGGTCGAGCACGACGCGCTGCGCGACCTTCTTGCCGACGCCGGGAACGACGGTGAGCGCCGCGGCGTCGCCGTCGACGATGGCGCGGCGAAGCGCCTCGGGGGTGAGCGACGAGAGGAAGGCAAGGGCCGCCTTCGGCCCGACCCCTGTGACGCCCGTGAGCATGTCGAAGAGCGCCCTTTCGTCGGGCGAGACGAACCCGTAGAGGACCATCGCGTCGTCGCGGACGGCCAGGCGCGTGTAGATCCGGACCCTGCGACCCACCGGCGGCAGCTTCCCCAGCACCGATGCCGGCACGTTGACGTCGTATCCGGTACCGCCCACCGCGAGCACCACCCGTCCGGTCGCCTTCTCGACGACCTCGCCCTCCAGGAAGGCGATCACCGGCGGGCTCCCAGACGGGCGGCGGCGCGGAGCGGAGCCGCGGCCAGGTGGCAGAGGGCCACCGCCACGGCATCGGCGGCGTCCGGCTGCTCCGGGACCTCCCGGAGCCCGTGGACGCGGACGAGCGCGTCGCGCACCTGCCGCTTGTCGGCGTTGCCCATGCCGGTCACCGTGCTCTTCACCTCGGAGGGAGCGTATTCCTCCACGCGCAGCCCGGCCTGGGAGGCGGCGACCATGACCGCGCCGGTCGCGCGCGCCACCTGAAGGGCACTGACGGTGTTCCGGTTGAACGCGACCCGCTCGAGGGCGACCACGGCGGGCCGGTGCTCGGCGATCGCCGAGCGCACCGCTTCGGCGATCGCCCGGAGGCGGTCGGACTCAGCGAGCCCTGGCGGGGTCACCACCGGGCCCGACCAGGCGAGCACGGCCCCGCGGTCCCGTCGCTCCAGCACGGCGAGCCCTGTCTTGGCCACCCCCGGATCCACGCCGAGCACGGTCACATCGAACATCTGTTCGTGGAGTCTAGGCGGGCGGACCGACCCGAGCAACGACCGTCCGGGCTCCCCGTCTCCGCCCGAGGGATCCGACCTCATCCGAGAGAGGCCATGACCTCTTCGGGGATGTCGAAGTTGGCGTAAACGCTCTGCACGTCGTCGAGGTCCTCGAGCGACTCCAGCAGGTTCAGCACTGACCTCGCCTGCGCGCCCTCTACCCGCACCGCGGTCTGCGGGACCATCGTGAGCTCGGCCGAGAGCATCGACACCCCGGCAGCTTCCAGCGCGTCGCGCACCGCGCGGAACGCCGTGGGGTCGCTGGCGATCTCCCACGTGCTCTCCGAGTCGCTCAGGTCTTCGGCGCCGGCGTCGAGCGCGATCTCCAGCAGCCGCTCCTCGTCGGGAGCGACGGCCTTCTCGATCAGGATCACTCCCTTGCGCGCGAACATCCACGCGGTGGAGCCGCTCTCTCCCAGGTTCCCGTTGTTGCGGGTGAACGCGTGCCGGACCTCCTGTGCGGTCCGGTTGCGGTTGTCGGTGAGCGCCTCGACGAGCATCGCCACTCCCCCGGGGCCGTAGCCCTCGTACACGACCTCCTCGTAGCGCGCGCCGCCCGCGTCCTCGCCCGTGCCGCGCTTGATCGCTCGCTCGATGTTGTCGTTCGGAACGCTGAAGCTCTTCGCCTTCTCGACGGCCGACGCGAGGGTCATGTTGCCGTCGATGCTGCCGCCGCCCTCGCGGGCCGCGACCTCGACGGCACGGAGCAGCTTCGCGTACATGTTGCTGCGCTTGGAGTCGGTGGCCTCCTTCTTCCGCTTGATCGTGGCCCACTTGGAGTGCCCGGACATGTCTCGCTACACCTTCCTCAGCAGGTATCCGTGGAGCGCCGTCTCGCCGATCAGCTCCGGGTGGAAGGATGCCACGACCAGGTTCCCCTGCTCCAGGACCACCGGGTGGCCCTCGTGCTCGGCGAGCACACGCACGGCCGGTCCCACGCGCTCGACGATCGGCGCGCGGATGAAGACCGCCCGGACGGGGTGATCGATTCCCTCGACGACCAGGTCTGCCTCGAACGAGTCGACCTGCCGACCGTAGGCGTTCCGCCGGATCGCGATGTCCATCAGGTCGAGCAGCGGCTCGCCGCCGATCACCTCGTGCGCCAGCACTATCATGCCCGCGCAGGTTCCCAGGATCGGCATCCCGGCTCGCGCGCGCTCGCGGATCGGCTCCACCAGGTCGTACGCCCGCGCCAGCTTGGAGATCGTGGTGGACTCCCCGCCGGGGATCGCCAGGCAGTCGACGCCGACGAGCTCCTCGGGAGTGCGCACCTCGACGGGAGTGGCGCCGGCGTCGGCGAACGCCCGGGCGTGCTCACGGAAGTCACCCTGGAGAGCCAGGACACCGGCCTTCACCACGGGCACCCCGCGGCTACCAGCCGCGCGTCTGGAGGAGGTTCTCCTCGCCGATCTCTCCGATGTCGAGGCCGTGCATGGCCTCGCCCAGACCGCGCGAGACCTTCGCCAGGACGTCGGGGTCGTTGAAGTGCGTGGTGGCCTCCACGATGGCGCGCGCCCTGGGGGCTGGGTCGTCGGACTTGAAGATCCCCGAGCCGACGAACACACCGTCGACGCCGAGCTGCATCATGAGCGCGGCGTCGGCGGGGGTTGCGATGCCGCCGGCCGCGAAGTTCACCACCGGCAGGCGACCGAGCTCGGCGACCTGCCGAACCAGATCGACCGGCGCTCCGAGCTCCTTCGCCTGGGCCACGTGCTGCTCGGGCCGGAGCGTCGTGAGCTCCGCGATCTCCCGGAGCATCGTGCGCTGGTGGCGCACGGCCTCCACGACGTTGCCCGTGCCGGCCTCCCCCTTGGTGCGGATCATCGCCGCGCCCTCGGCGATCCGCCGGAGCGCCTCACCCAGGTTCCGCGCGCCGCACACGAACGGCACGGTGAAAGCCCACTTGTCGATGTGGTACTCCTGGTCGGCCGGCGTGAGGACCTCGGACTCGTCGACGTAGTCGACGCCCAGCGCCTGGAGGATCTGCGCCTCCACGAAGTGCCCTATCCGCGCCTTGGCCATGACCGGGATCGAGACGGTCTTCTGGATCTCCTCGATCTTGGTGGCGTCGGCCATGCGCGCCACTCCGCCTTCCTTCCGGATGTCCGCGGGCACGCGCTCCAGCGCCATCACGGCGCAGGCGCCGGCGTCTTCGGCGATCTTCGCCTGCTCGGCCGTGGTGACGTCCATGATGACGCCGCCCTTCAGCATCTCGGCCAGGCCGGATTTCACGCGGAAGGTGCCGGTCTCGCGTTCCACGGATATCCCTCCTCCGAACGATCGCTTCCAGTGTACCGCCGGGCCCGAACGGCTCCCCGGGAACGCACGACCCTCCGGTATCCTGGCCCGGTGTTTGCCCGTGCCCTGCGCGCAACGGCGGTTGCCGTCACGCTCGCCCTCGTCGCGGCGGCCTGCTCCGCCGGCAATGCCCGAAACGGCGAGACCGCCTCGTCCTCGAACGAGCAGCGAGGGATCCCGTCGTATTCCGGAGAACCGGGGGGCGCTCCCTCCGGATCGGCCAGGTCCTCCCCGTTCGACGCGTACCCGAAGGCCCATGTGGCGAGCCCCGAGCAGGTCGCCCTCGCGAGGCGGCACATCAAGCACGTGATCTTCCTGGTGAAGGAGAACCGCACCTTCGACACGTACTTCGGGCAGTTCCCAGGCGCCGACGGGGCCACCTACGGCTACACGTGCGACGGCACGAAGGTCCCGCTCGTTCAGGCGCACGACTCCACACCCGGGCCCGACCACTCTTTCGCCGGAGGGATCCACGCGATCGACGGTGGAAAGATGAACTGCTTCGACACCCTCTACGGCGGGCTGGCCCTCCAGTCCTACGTGCAGTACGGGGAGAGCCAGATCCCCAACTACTGGGCTTACGCCCGACACTTCCTGCTCGGCGACCACTTCTTCACGTCGGTGTACGGACCGACGGGGATCGAGCACCTCGACACCGTGGCGGCGCAGACCGGCCGCTTCATCGACCACGAGCGGGACTACCCCGCGGGCCAGTACGGCGCGAACGGCATCCCGCGTGAGTACTGCGGGGACCCCACCGAGCGCGCGTACAGGATGCGTCGCCTGTCACCCGGGCAGGTGCACCGGGTCGGCGTTCTCGAGAACCAGGCGCGGCCCGGGCCCATCTTCCACACGTTCGCGTCGCTGCAGTGGCCGTGCATCGACGTCCCTACGCTCCCGGCTGAGTTGCAGAAGGCCGGCGTGAGCTGGAAGTACTACCTCGGTCACAACGACTACGTGGAGACCCCGGACTGGATCACGTACTGGCACGGCGGTCCGATGATGAAGAACGTGGTCGACCCCTCCACCCTGATCCCCGACATCTCGAGCGGCCACCTACCCGCCGTGTCCTGGGTCGTGCCCAACGTCGAGGTCTCGGACCACCCACCGGACTCGGTGTGCGCCGGCGAGAACTGGACGGTGGACGTCATGAACGCCCTGCAACGAAGCCCGGAGTGGCGAACCACCGCCGTGGTGATGGTCTGGGACGACTTCGGCGGCTTCTACGACCACGTGCCCCCGCCCCACGTCGACATCTACGGCATGGGGCCGCGGACCCCGCTGCTGCTGATCTCGCCCTGGGTGAAGGGCGGCACGGTGGCTCACCAGACCCTCGAGTTCGCGAGCGTGCTGAAGATGATCGAGACGATCTGGAACCTGCCCTCGCTCACGACGCGCGACGCGAGCGCGAGCGACATGCTCGACCTGTTCGACTTCTCCGGTGAGCCGGTCCCCAAGCTGATCCTTAAGCCCAGGGATTGCTCGTCGGCGTACTGAGCTTCGGACCATGGATGCCGGCGGTGGGAAGATCCGGGCACGCGCGGAGCGGTATCTCGGCACGGCCGTTTGGGAGGCGAAGACGATCGCCGCGCAGCACCCCGCGCTCGCGACACCCCTCGCGAGGCTCCGAGGTCACGGCGAGCTCCTGGCCCCTTCCACGCAGATCCTGATCGAGGCCTTCGTGCGCAGCGGTCTCTCGTTCACGGTGGCAGCTTTCCGGCTGGCCCAGGAGCCGGCGGCGGTCGAGGTGGCCCACCACACCCATTCGCCGTCGGCCGTGATCGATGCGGCCCGCCGGGGGATCCCGACGCTCCTCCTAGTCCGGGAGCCCGAGGATGCGGTCCTGTCCTACCTGGTCAAGACGCCGACCGTTTCGATGAGCAGCGCGATCCGCGGGTACATCCGCTTCCACCGGCCTCTGCTCGCTTACCGCGAGGGGTTCGTTACCGCGAGCTTCCGTGAGACCACGGACGGTGGCCTGGGCGCCGTCATCGACCGCGTGAACGAGCGATTCGGAACCTCGTTCGTTCCTTTCGCCCACACCGAGGCGAACGTCGCCGAGGTCTTCCGCCGGATCGACGCAGACTGGACCACCCGCGGGCGGGACGACGCGGAGAGGCAGCGGGGAGCCCCGCGCCCCTCTGAGGCGCGCGACGCTTGGAAGCGGGAGCTTCTCGGCGAGTACCGCGACCGCGCCAACGCCCGGCTCCGGGCCTCAGCCGAGCTCCTGTTCAGAACCTTCGCCGCGACCGCCGCGTAGCGGCCGTCGCGCAGCCGGGCCGGGGCGGTCCCGGTCAGAGGTCTCGATCAGCCCTTGGAAACCTCCGGCTTGATCGTCGAGGGCAGGAGCTCCACCCAGGTCGTTCCCGGTGCCAGCGCGATCGGCTCGCCCGAGCGAGTCACGAAGGTGGTGAGGTCCTTCACCGAGGGCCGCTGCCACCGGCCGGCGATCACGCGCCCGTCGCGCAGGATCCAGGCCTTCCCCGAGCCGGTGACGGAGATCATGGGGACCGGGTTCCCCGCCGGATCGAGGCGCGAAGACTCCTTCAGACGCACGCTCATGACGACCACGTTCGTCGCCGCGACCTGCCGCCCGTCGGTCAGCATGTGAGGGACGTCTCCGTGGGAACGCAGCCAGATGCCCTCTTTGGCGCTCCACGCCCAGTACACGTCGGAGTAGGAGGAGAACGGCAGGTGGACCCGCCCCGCCTTCCGCGAGGGGCTGGGGATCGTTCCGCTGTAGACGAAGATCGGTTCCGGGGCCGACGAGTGCGCCTTGGCGATCGCCCCCTTCGCCTCCGCCCAGAGCCCCTTGGTGGTCGTGTAGAGGTTGTGGGGCGCGACACGGCTCGGGTCGCGCGTGTACCGGTTCGCCGCGACTATGTAGTTCTCGTCGATCAGCGGCGAGCGGGTCACGGCCCGCTGCACGTAGGCGGCGCCTCCCGCGAAGCCGAACACGGGCCGCCCGAGCTGGCGCAGGATGTCCGGGTCCTCCACGCGCCCGCTGCGCACCGGACCCACCTTGCCCCCATCCCGGCACTGGAAGACGGCGATGAATCGCGTGATCCCGCCCTCGACGGGCTCCTCGTAGACGATGTCGGCGTGGTCGAGGCCGGTCTGCGGCCGCGCCTCAGGCAGGTTCTCCACCTTGATGGCGAGCGCCGGACGCTTCGGGACCTTGCCGCCGGGCGCCGGCTCTCCGGTCAGCGGACACGTGGGTGGTGGCGCCGGCGAATGGCTGGTTCCGGTCACGGTGTCGAAGGCCGTCTGGATCGGGGCGGGCGCGTTGCCGGTGAGAGCCAGGGCGCCGACGCCCGCCCCCGACAGGCCGATCACCGCGGCGGCGGTCAGGACGATCTTTCCGCGGTGAGTGAGGTTCAAGGTGGGACCTCCTGGTGGGATCGGGGCCCGTCGCGGGCTCGCGGGCTCGCGGGCTCGCAGGCTTGCGGGCTTGCGGAGCGGGCCGGCGACGGATGCTACCGGCGCGGCGAGGTGACCTCAACGACCCCAGGGGAACCCGGCCCGCCTGGGAACAGGATCGTCACATCTCGCGCAGGCGCTTGATGCGCTCGTCGATGGGTGGGTGGGTGGAGAAGAGCCGCTCCATCCTGCCGGTCTCCTGGCCCGGGACCCTGGAGGGCTGGTCGAGCCACAGGTGCGCCGTGGCGTTGTTCGCCGAGCGCATCGCGTGGGGCGCGTCGCGGATCTTCTCGAGCGCGGATATCAGGCCCGGCGGGTAACGGGTGAGCATCGCGCCCTGCGCGTCCGCCAGGTACTCTCGGTTGCGCGAGACCGCGAGCTGGATCAGCTGCCCGAACAGGGGCGCGAGCACCACCAGCACGAGGCCGATCGCGAACAGCGCGAGCTCGATGCCGCCGCCGTTCTGGCTGTCCCGCCGCCTTCCCCCGATCCCGCCCCACCACCACGCCCTCATGAAGAACTCGCTGATCAGGACGATCGCGCCGATCACCGTGGCGACGATCGTGCCGTAGAGGATGTCGCGGTCCAGGACGTGGCTCATCTCGTGCCCTATGACCCCCTCGAGCTCGACCCGGTCCATGATGTCCAGGAGGCCCTGGGTGACCGCGACGTGCGAGTGCTCCGGGTCGCGGCCGGTCGCGAACGCGTTCGGTGCCTGCTCCGGCACCACCCACACGCGGGGCTTGGGGACCCCTGCCGCTATCGCGAGGCCCTCCACGATGTTGTGCAGCCGCGGCTGCTCCTCCAGCGAGACCTCCCTCGCGCGGGCGGAGGCGAGCACGAGCCGGTCACCGTAGGAGTAGGCACCGAGCTGGAGCAGCAGCGCGATCACCACGGCCACGACGAGGCCGCCCGGACCTGTTCCGTACATGATGCCTATCGCGTAGCCGACGGCTCCGAGGAGGACCACCGCGACGAGCAGCAGGAGGATCGTCTTGCGCTTGTTGGCCGCGATCTGCTCGTACATCTACAGGTCGACCTGCACCGGCCCTCTGGCCGGCTCCTCGATCTCGAAGAAGGGGCGCGGCTGGAAGCGGAACATGTTCGCGACGATGCTCGCGGGGAACTTCTGGATCGCGGTGTTCAGCTTCGCCACCTCGTCGTTGTAGAACTGCCGCGCGTACGCGATCTTCGACTCCGTGCCCGAGAGCTCCTCCTGAAGAGCCAGGAAGTTCTGGTTCGCCTTGAGCTCGGGGTAGTTCTCCGCGACGGCGAACAGGCTGCGCAGGCCCGCGGTGATCACGTTCTCGGCCTGGGCCTGCTGCTCGACTCCCTGCGCGCCCGTGGCCTTCGCTCGCGCCTCGGCGACGTGCTCGAACAGCTCCCTCTCGTGCGCCGCGTAGCCCTTCACGGTCTCGACCAGGTTCGGGATCAGGTCGTACCTGCGGCGCAGCTGGACGTCGATCTGGGACCAGCCGTTGTCGACCCTGTTGCGCAGGGACACCAGGCGGTTGAACGCGAAGACGCCGTACAGGACGACGAGCACCACGACCCCGAGCACGATCCCGACAGGCGCCACGGCCCTATCGTAGCCGGGGAGGGCCGCTTGCGACGGCGTCGCGGTAGGCCTCCTCGATCTCCTCGACGACCAGCGGCCAGTCGAAGCGGGCGGCGCGGTGGCGCCCCGCCTCGCGGAGTCGCTCGGCCAGGGCCGGATCGTCCAGCAAGCGACCCAGCGCCGCCGCGAGGGCGGCGGCGTCGCCGGGAGGAACGAGCAGCCCGTCGATCGCGTCGGTGACAACTTCGTCGTAGCCCGGGATGTCGCTCGCCACCACCGGCAGGCCTGCCGCCATGGCTTCGGCGAGCACGACCCCGAAGCTTTCCCCGCCGGTGTTGGGCGCCATGAAGGCGTCGCAGGCGGCATGGATCGGCGGCAGGTCGCGGTTGGCGACGGCCCCCAGCAGCACGACCCGCCGGCGCAACTCGGGCGGCAGGTTCGCCACCGCCGCCAGCTCCCGTCCGTCGCCGGCCACCACGAGCCGTAGGTCCGCGTGGTCGGCGCCCAGGCGCCGGAAAGCCTCCACCGCAGTGGCGAACCCCTTGCGGGGGTGCAGCCTGCCGACGAACAGCACCTTCCGGCCCGGACCCAGGTCCGCGGGCGCCGCGCCGGCGAAGCGCGCCACGTCGACTCCGTTGGGGATCACCCGGTAGGCGCCGCCGGCGCGGCGCCGCACCACCTCCGCGGCGCGCTCGGACACAGCCACCCGTACTGCGATCCCGCGGGCCGCCCGGCGCAGCGCGGGCCCGGCCAGGTCGTAGAGGCGAGAGCGATCCACCCCCGAGTGGAACGTCGCCACCACCGGCGCGCCTCCCCACCGCAGCGCGAAGAACGACGCGCTCGGGGCGAACGGCTCGTGGACGTGCACGACGTCGGGGCCGAGATCCGCCAGAGCCCGGCGAACCCGGCGCCGGGTCGAGGGCCACGGCGAGATCGGGGCGAACGAGCCCCCGAACCGTACGCTCAGCGGCGCCCCCACCCCCCGTACCCACGCCTGCTCGGGGCGGCCCCGGGCGGGCGCCAGCGCGAGGACGTCGTGTCCGCGCTCCCGCAGCCGTTCCCCCAGCTCGCGCACGTGCACGCGGACCCCGCCGGGCTCCTCCCAGGCGTACGGGCAGACGAGAGCGATCTTCACGGATCCCAGCCCGGCTGGAACATGTGCCAGTCGGCCGGCGCGGCGGAGATCGCCCGCTCGAAGGAGTTCGCGAGCAGCTGAGTGAGCGCGGCGACGTCGAGCTTCCGATCGCCCGACGGCTCGACCCGGATCGGAGCGGACATCACGCACCGCCAGCCGCGGTCGGTCGTGTAGACCGCCGCGGGCACGAGCGGCGCGCCCGTCGAGATCGAGAGCAGCGAGGGCCCGGCCGGCATCCGCCGCTTCCCGCCGAACATCTCCACTTCCACGCCCCGACCGCCGAAATCGCGATCGGCCACGAGCGCGACGACGCGGTTGCTCCGAAGGGCGACGGCCAGGACCCGGCCGGTCTTCCCATCCGTCGAGAGCCCGATCACCTCGGCCCCCAGCTCGCGGCGGTGCTCGGCGAAGAGCTCGAACAGCTCGGGGGGACGCAGCTCCTCGGCCACGCTCACCGGGGGCAGCCCTCTCAGCTTCATCCACCTGCCGGCGGCGTCCCAGTTACCGAGGTGCGGCAGCGCCGCGATCACGCCCCCGCCCTGCTTCAGCGCGGTCTCGATGTGCTCGAAGCCCTCGCACTCGAACCTGGAGGAGAACTCCTCGTCGGAAAGGCGGGGCACCATGAAGCTCTCCCGCCAGTACCGGGCGTACAGGAGAAAGGCTTCGCGCGTGGAGGCCTCCACGCGGGCGTCGTGCTCCGGGAGGCCGAGCACCTGGGCCTGGTTCGCGCGGACGATCGCGCGCATGCGGGGCAGGGATCGGTACCCGAGCGCGGCGAGGGTGTCGAAGACCCTCCTGCCCGCCCGCTCCGGGAGGGTGCGAGCCATCCACCGCACGCCCCGGTACGCCCAGTAGGCCACCCGCTCGCGGAGCTCCCGGCGGCTCAGACCCGCTCCTCCTTCAGAACCTGGCTGGATCGCACCAGCAGCGCAAGGACGGAGACGCCAGCCGCAGCGCAGACGGGCCAGAACGGGCTCGCGAGCAGCAGTCCGAGCGCCACCAGCCCGTAGCGCAGGCCGCGCGTCACGTGGCTCTCCTCCACCGAATACCCCAGCGCGGCTCCACGAGCGCGTACGTAGGACGACAGGAAGCTCGCTCCAAGAGCGCCGAGCGCAGCAGCGGCGACCGCCGGACTGTGCGCGCGGGCCGCCCACGCGATCGCACCTAGCAGCGCGCCGTCCCACACGCGGTCCAGCAAGGCGTCGGCCATCCGTTCGGGATGGCCGCCGGCGCCGTGGTTCGCGCGGTGGCCCGCCCAGAGAGAGAAGGCCGCCCCGACCAGCGCTGCGAGGCCCGCGGGGCGGGGCCGCCGGTCGATCGCGAGCCAGGCCGCGAGGCCGGTCAGCGCGGCTCCGCCCAGGAAGATCGCGCGCGTGAGCGCCACCGGTGTCGCCCGCTCTTCGCCCGCCATCGGAAGTCGGCGGGAGCCTATCACCGCGTAGAATCCCTGCTTGCTTCCCGGCCGCCGCACTCCCAAGGGGTGAACGCGTGAAGAGCTACGACGCGAAGGACATCCGCAACGTCCTGCTGGTGGGTCACGGAGGCGCGGGCAAGACGAGCCTCCTCGAGGCCATGCTCTTCACCGCGGGAGCGATCACCCGCATGGGCACGATCGAGGACGGCAACACCGTCTCGGACCACGACCCCGACGAGCAACGCAAGGGGATCTCGGTCTCGCTCTCCATGGCGCCGGTCGAGTGGAACGGCGTGAAGATCAACGTTCTCGATGCGCCAGGGTACGCCGACTTCATCGGCGACCTGCGTTCGGCGGTCCGCGCCGTGGACGCCGTGATCTTGGTGGTCTCGGCGGTGGACGGCGTCGAGGTCCAGACCGAGGCGGCGTGGGAGCTCGCGGTCGAGCACAGTCTGCCCCGCGCGATCTTCGTGAACAAGATGGACCGCGAGCGCGCGAACTGGGACCAGACGCTCGCGCAGCTGGTCTCCGCGTTCGGCAACCAGATCGCGCCGCTCGAGCTGCCGATCGGCAGGGAGCACGACTTCATCGGCGTCGCCGACCTGCTGTCCGAGAAGGCGTTCCGGTACTCGGGAAGCCCCGCCGGAGAGGCCGGCGAGTGGGACGAGCAGATCCACGCCGTCGCCGACTCGTCGCGGGAGAAGCTGATCGAGGCCGTCGCGGAGTCCGACGACTCCCTCATCGAGAAGTACCTCGAGGAGGGATCCCTTTCCGAGCAGGAGATCGTGCACGGGGTGAAGGCCGGGTTCGCCCAGGCGCGGATCGCGCCCGTGATCGCCGGAGCCGCGACGAAGCCGATCGGGGTCGACCGGCTACTCACGTTCATAGCCGACGAGTTCCCCTCGCCGATCGACGAAGGCCCGGTGGAGGTCACCGCCAAGGATGGCTCCACGAAGGAGCGCGCGTCGGACCCCGCGGGCCCCACCACCGCCTTCGTATTCAAGACGGTGTCTGACCCGTTCGTCGGGCACATCACGATGTTCCGGGTGTTCAGCGGGAAGATCCGGCCCGACTCGTCCGTGTACAACGCGACGCAGGGCACGGAGGAGCGGATCGGACAGCTGTTCTCCCTGCGAGGCAAGGACCACGACAGCGTGAGCGAGGTCGCGGCCGGCGACATCGGGGCGGTCGCGAAGCTGGCGCACACCCACACCGGCGACACCTTCAGCACCAAGGATGACCCGGTACAGCTCCCGCCGATCGAGCTCCCCGAGCCGCTGCTCGCCTACGCGATCGCCCCGAAGACAAAGGGCGACGAGGACAAGCTCTCGACCGGCCTCGCGCGCTTGCGCGAGGAGGACCCGACCCTGCGCGTCTCCCGCTCCGACGAGACCCACGAGACCGTGATGTACGGCATGGGCGAGGCGCACCTCGAGGTGCAGATCGAGCGGCTCAAGCGGAAGTTCGGCGTGGAGGTCCAGACGAAGCCGGCGAAGATCGCGTACCGCGAGACGATCAGGGGCAAGGCCAAGGCCCTCGGCCGGCACGTGAAGCAGACGGGCGGTCACGGCCAGTACGCGATCTGCAACATCGAGATCGAGCCGCTCCCCAGGGGCGAGGGGTTCGTCTACGAGGACAAGATCTTCGGCGGCGCGATCCCCCAGCAGTTCATCCCATCGATCGAGAAGGGCATCGTGCGAACGATGTCCGAGGGCGTCATCAGCGGTAACCCGATGGTCGACGTGAAGGTCACGCTCGTCGACGGCAAGTTCCATCCGGTCGACTCGTCGGACATGGCGTTCCAGATCGCGGGCTCGCTCGCCCTGAAGGAGGCCGTGGAGCAGGCCGGCGTGGTCATCCTGGAGCCGGTCGTGGAGCTGGACGTGCTCGTTCCGGATGCGTTCACCGGCGACGTCATGGGCGACATGAACGCCAAGCGCGGCAAGATCCAGGGGATGGAGCAGATCGGCGGCGGCAAGCAGCGGGTGCGCGCGCTGGTGCCCCAGGCCGAGGTCGCCCGATACGTGATCGACCTGCGCTCGATGACCGGGGGCCGCGGCGCGTTCTCGATGCGGTTCTCCCACTACGACGAGATGCCGCAGCACCTCGCGCAGAAAGTCATCGACGAGTACCAGAAGGCCCGCGAGGAAGCCCAGAAGAAGTAGCGCTCAGCACGCGAAGAAGAAGCCGCCCGGGGGTGGCGACCACAGGAACGACGCCGTCAGCACCAGGGTGGCCCAGCCGACCAGCAACAACGCGCCGCCGAAGGGCGTCACGGCACCCCAGCGGCGTTTCCCCGTGAGCGCGAGCGCGACGAGACTGCCGCTGAACAGCAGGATCCCCAGCGCGAACGACCAGCCGGCGATCATCTCGAAGACATCCCTGCGACACGCCGTCGTGAGCCAGGCCACCGTGACGAGCGCCGGTACGTGGAAGAAGAGGTAGCGGACCGCCAGCTCCAGGTTCGCCATCCGATCCTCGGGCAGCTTGGCTCGGAGCGCGTGCGCTCCGAAGGCCCCCAACCCCACGCCGCAGAACCCGTAGGCACCCGCGATCACGAGCAGCCAGCGGGTCATCCGGCGAACCTGCGCCTCAGCCGCGCATACGTCTCGGCGAGGAGCTCCGGCAGCACCCGGGTGCCCCCCACGACGGGCATGAAGTTCGTGTCGCCTCCCCACCTGGGCACGACGTGCCAGTGCAGGTGGTCCGGGATCCCAGCGCCGGCAACGCGCCCCAGGTTCAGCCCGACGTTGAACCCGTGGGGCGCCGACTCATGGCGCAGCGCCGCGAGGCTCCGCTGAAGGAGCAGCGCTATCTCGCCGTTCTCCTGGGGCGTGAGCTCCTCGAGCTCGCCGGTGTGCCGGACCGGGAGGATCAGCAGATGCCCCGGGTTGTACGGGAACTTCGCGAGCGTGACGAACGCGAGCTCGCCGCGCGCCAGGATCCGCGCCTCGGGGTCGTCGTCGGAGCGGTCGAGCATCGCGCAGAACACGCAGCCGCCTTCCGGCTCCTCCTTGGAGGACTCGATGTACTCCATCCGCCAGGGGCTCCAGAGGCGATCCATCGGCTCAGCTCCCGAATCGCGTCTGCTCGAGACGGCGCGAGCGCGCCTCCTCCGCGAGCGCCGCCACGACATCGTCGAAGACGAGCCCGGGGGTCTCGTTCCCATCCCGGTCGCGCACCGTGTAGGTCCCTGCCTCGATGTCGCGATCGCCCACCACGAGCGTGTACGGCGCCTTCATGAGCTGGGCCGCGCGGATCTTCTTTCCCACGGACTCCTTGGAGGCGTCCACGAAGGGGCGAAGCCCGGTCTCACGGGCGCGAGCGGCGAGCTGCTCGCAGTGCTCGAGATGGCGATCGGCCACCGGCACGAAACGGATCTGCTCGGGCGAGAGCCACAGCGGGAACGCTCCGGCGTAGTGCTCGATCAGGACGGCGCTGAAGCGCTCGAGGGTCCCGAGTATCGCTCGGTGCACCATCACCGGGCGGTGGCGCTGGTTGTCCTCGCCCGTGTACTCCATGTCGAAGCGCTCCGGCAGCGCGAAGTCGCACTGCACGGTCGTGAGCTGCCAGAGACGGCCGATCGCGTCCTTGAAGTGGAAGTCGACCTTCGGCCCGTAGAAGGCCCCCTCCCCCTCCGCGACCGTGTACGCGAGGCCGCTGCGGTCGAGCGCGTTCGTGAGGGCCTCGGTCGCGCGCGCAGCCATCGCCTCGTCCACGATCGTCTGCCCCGGCAGCGTCGAGAGGTTGACGACGGGATCGCCGAACCCGAACGTCGAATGGATCTCGAGGGTGAGGTCGAACACCTTGAGGATCTCTTCGACGAGCTGGTCTGGCGTGCAGATGATGTGCGAGTCGTCCTGCGTGCCGCCGCGAATCCGCAGCAGGCCGTGCAGCGTGCCCAGCCGCTCGTGCCGGTAGATCGTGCCGAGCTCGGAAAGGCGCATCGGCAGGTCCCGGTACGAGCGGGTCTGCGACTTGTAGATCAGGACGTGGAACGGGCAATTCATCGGCTTGACGTAGTAGTCGCCCTGCTCGTCGTGCATCGGTGGGTACATGTTCTCGGCGAACTTCGCGAGATGGCCCGATGTCTCCCACAGGACCGAGCGCGCGATGTGCGGGGTCACGACCAAGTCGTACCCGCGGTCGAGGTGCAGGTTCCGCACGTAGTCCTCCAGCTCCTTGCGGAAGATGCCGCCGCGCGGGTGCCACACCCAGAGGCCGGGGCCGAGCTCTTCCGGGTTCGAGAACAGGTCGAGCTGGCGGCCAAGCTTGCGGTGGTCGCGCCGCTCGGCCTCCTCCAGACGGTGGAGGTAGTCGTCGAGGTCCTCCTGAGTCGCCCAGGCGGTGCCGTAGATCCGGGTGAGCTGCGGGCGCTTCTCGTCGCCGCGCCAGTAGGCCCCGGCGAGCGAGGTGAGCTTGAACGTGCCCAGGCGCGCCGTGGAGGGCACGTGCGGACCGAGGCACAGGTCCACCCACTCGGAGTTGCGGTAGAGGGTGACGGTGTCGCCCGAGGCGACCTCGCCCTCCTGCTCGCCCAGCTGCTCGATGATCTCGCGCTTGAAGTCCTGACCGGCGAGGCGCTGGAGCGCCTCCGAACGCTCGACCTCCTCGCGAACGAACGGCTGGTCGGCCGCCACGATCTCGCGCATCCGCACCTCGATATCGAGCAGATCGTCCGAGGACACCGGCCGCGGCAGCTGGAGGTCGTAGTAGAAGCCGTCCTGCACGGCGGGCCCGATCGCGTACATGGTGCCCGGGAACAGGTCGCAGACGGCCTGCGCCATCACGTGCGCGGTGGAATGGCGGAGCACGTGCAGGCCGTCGTCGGACCCGGCCTCGACCGGCTCCACCTCGACGTCGGCTTCGGGCACGAAGGAGAGGTCCCGGAGCTCGCCATCCACCCTGGCCGCGATCGCGCCCGGCTCCAGCGCGCCGCCGACCGGCTCCCCCTCGGGGAGCTCGACGCGCGAGCCGTCGGGCAGGATGAGCTTCGGCATGCCGGGGAATCATAAGGCCGCCGCCCTGCCGGGCCTGGGACCAGCCGCGCCTGACCGGCGGGCGGCCTACTCGTAGGCGATAGCTTCGAGCACGTCGAGCTTCGCGGCGCGGCGCGCCGGCCAGATCGCCGCCACGACGCCCATCGCGGCAGCGGCGATCAGCATGAAGACGAGCTGGCCCACCGGTATCGCCAGGCGGTCGATCCCCAGTGGCGCGAGCGAGCGCTGCATCGCCCATCCGAACAGGACCCCGATCACGAGTCCGAGCGTCGCGCCGAGGATGGCGATGATCACCGCCTCCACCCGAACCATCTGCTTCACCTGACGGCGGCTCATGCCGACCGCGCGCAGGAGACCCAGCTCCCGCACGCGCTCGTAGATCGACAGCCCGAGGGTGTTCACGATCCCGAAGAGCGAGATCACGACCGACAGGAAGAGCAGGACGAAGACGATCGCGAGCACCCGGTCGATCGCACGCGTCTGCACGCGCTTGAACTCCTGCTGGTCGTTGACCTCAACGCCCGGATACTCCTTCAGCGCCTGCTCGACGGCCTGGCGGGCCTCGCTGGGCGGCACGCCCACGGCGACCTTCAGGAAGACCACCGAGTCGAGCTGCTGAACGAAGTTCTCCTCGAACGTGCCGAGCGAGACCGCGTAGTCGTTCAGGATCTGGTTCGGCTCGAACGTGCCGACCACGCGGATCGGCTGGGTGCCGGTCCTCGCGAACCGCATGTCGAGCTCGGTGCCCACGGAGAGGTGCTTCGCCTCTGCCTCGGTGCGCGAGACGATGACGGTTCCCGGCTCGGAGAGCGCCGCGAGCGACCCGGAGGTCATCTCGATGTTCGCGGTCTCCGCGATCGAGGCCGGGTCGACACCCACGACGAAGGTGGCCGAGGAACCGACCTTGGCCTCCGCCTGGCGGACCGGAGAGACGGCGGACAGCTCCGGCAGGGAGGCGAGATCCCTGGCCAGCTGCGGCGAGAACGGCTGGAACTGCGACGAGCTGAGCGTGAAGTCGGCTCGAAGCACCCGGTCGAGGGTGGCCGCAGCCGAGGCCTTCAGCGAGGCCGCGAAGACCGCCACGAACGTGACGAGGCCGAGCCCGATCATCAGCGCGGCCGCGGTGGACGCGGTGCGCCGCGGGTTCCTGTTCGCGTTCTCACCACCGAGCCTCCCCGAGATCCGGCCTCTGAACGGTCGCCCGATCGACGAGGCGAGAGGCCGGGCGACGAGCGGCGAGAGCACGGCCACGCCGATGAAGGTGAGCCCCGCGCCGGCTCCGACCACCGCAGCTGGGTTCGGCAGGTTGCCGAAGAGCCCGCCGGCCAGCGCCCCCAGGCCACCCGCCGTGACGAGCCCACCCACGATGACTCGACGACGCAGCGAAGCGCTGGGAGCGCTGCTCTCGCGGAGGGCCTCGAGCGGAGCCACCCTCGAAGCCCGACGGGCCGGAGCCACCGCGGCCGCCACCGTGATCGCGGTCCCTACCAGGAGCGAGACGATCACCGTACGCGGCTCCACGACGAGCGAGGTCGGAGGGAGCTCGAGCCCGCCCCTCCCAACGGCGATCTTCAGTGCGGCGGCGAGCCCCATCCCCACCACCACGCCGACCGCAGACGCCACGAGGCCCACCATCGCGGACTCGGCCAGCACGGACGTGGTCACCTGCCGCCGGCTCGCGCCGAGTGCGCGGAAGAGGGCAAGCTCGCGCGTCCGCTGCGTGACGACGATGTTGAACGTGTTGAAGATGATGAACGCGCCCACGAACAGCGCGACGAACCCGAACACGAGCAGCCCCGTGCGCACGAAGCCGAGGTTCTTCGACACCTCCTTCGCCTGCTGGCTCGCGGCCGAGGTCCCGGTGACGGCCTCGTAGCCATCGGGCAGCAGGCCGGCGATCCGCGAGGCGAGCTGGGCGGCTGACACGTCCGCCTCGCCCGAGACGTAGATGAAGTCGTACTCGCCCTCCCGCTGGAAGCGCTCCTGGGCTGTGGGCAGGTCGAAGATCGCGAGCGTCGCGCCGAGCAGGCTGTCGGAGCTTCCGAACCGGACGATCCCCGAGATCGTGTACTCCCCGGTGCCGCTCGGGGTGACGACGCGGACCCGCTCGCCCACCGACAAGCCGTTGTCGCGGGCGGTTCCGGCGTCGACGGCCACCTCGCCCGGGCCCGTGGGCGGCGCTCCCTGCGTGACCAGGAGCGAGGTCACGTCCGGATCCCATGAGTTCCCGAGCGTCGGCGCCCCTCCGTTCTGGATCACCTTCCCGGTCGCCGGGTCGATCACCTGGGCGAACCCGCCGACGTCGCCGTCGGCCGCACGGACCCCCGGCACCGCGCGCACCTTCGCGAGGAGGTCCGCGGGGATCGGGTTCCGCTCCGTGCCGCCGCCTCCCCCGCCGCCGGCCTGGTCCGGCGCGAAGGCCCTCGCGGCCTGGACGACGACGTCGGTCCCCTCGTAGACGTCACCCAGCAGCGCGTCGAAGCTCCGGAGCGCGGTGTCCGTCAGGACGAAGGTCCCGGCCATGAACCCGACACCGAGCACGACCGCGAATCCGGTGAGGAGGAGCCGCAGCTTGCGCGCCAGGAGGCTCTTGATGGTCGCGCGCCACATCTCAGACCTCGAGCGACTTCAGCCGGTCCAGGATCCGTTCAGCGGTCGGGCCGCGCATCTCGTCGACCACGTGACCGTCTCCGAGGAAGACGATCCGGTCCGCGTAGCTCGCCGCCGTCGCGTCGTGCGTCACCATGAGGATCGTCTGGCCGTGGTCCTTGACCGCGCCGCGCAAGAACCCCAGCAGCTCGGCACCGGAGCGCGAATCGAGGTTGCCGGTCGGCTCGTCGGCGAAGACGATCGCGGGCCGGCTCACGAGCGCGCGGGCTCCTGCGACGCGCTGCTGCTGACCGCCGGAGAGCTCGGAGGGCTTGTGCGAGAGGCGATCTCGCAGGCGCATGGTGTCCACGACCTCGTCGAACCAGGCCCCGTCCGTCTCGCGCCCGGCGATGTCGATCGGAAGGGTGATGTTCTCCCCAGCCGTGAGCGTGGGGATCAGGTTGAACGCCTGGAACACGAAGCCCACCTTGTCGCGGCGGAGCTCGGTGAGCTCTCGCTCCGACAGCGCGGTGATCTCGACGTCGCCGATGAAGACGGCGCCACTCGTCGGGGTGTCGAGCCCGGCCATGCAGTGCAGCAGGGTTGATTTCCCCGAGCCCGAGGGCCCCATGATCGCGGTGAACTCCCCCGCGGCGAACTCGACGCTCACGCCGCCGAGAGCCTCCACGGCCGCGTCGCCGCGCCCGTACACCTTCCGCAGGTCGACGGCGCGGGCGGCCGTTGCGGTTCCCACCGGCGCCCGGTCGCTCGCCATGAGCGTTCCTCCTGGTTCCGCCTCGGTCCATCTCCCACCCTACGAGAGGAAGGCCCGGACGACACCGGATGTGACGCCGGTCTGACCAGCATCACCCCGAACACGACACACAAGGGTGGGCGCGGCAGGTCTTGAACCTGCGACCTCTTGCGTGTGAAGCAAGCGCTCTCCCACTGAGCTACGCGCCCTCAGGCCCACGAGTATAAGGAACCACACCTGACGGGTCCGGCGGCGCCTCCAGGGAGCCGAACAAGGGACGGCGGCACGTGCCCGCGTCGTGCCGCCGTCGTAGCCCGGGCCTCACGGCCCGGACGATCAAGATCGAGATAGGAGTCTCGCACGGAGCGGGCAGGCGCCGCAAGCCCGTTTCCGCACGTAGGAGGGGGTGCGGGAGTCGCCGGCCTCGGACTCCGCGGCCCTGCTCTCAGGCGGGTCTTCGCTGCTCGTGGGCGCTAGAGGATTTGAACCTCTGCCCTCTTCCGCGTCAAGGAAGCGCTCTCCCCCTGAGCTAAGCGCCCGAGGCGATGAATCTACCAAGCCCGAGGCGGGGACCGGAATTGAACCGGTGTACGAGGCTTTGCAGGCCTCTGCCTAACCACTCGGCCACCCCGCCGAACCAGCGGCCCGGGCGAACCCGGGCCATGCCCAGTCTACCCCGACCACGGGACGGACTTCAGACGGGTCGCCCGGCAGCCGAACATGCAGCCATGACCGCCCCCGACGCCTGTCCCGAGTGCGGCTCCGGCGAGATCCAGGAGACCACCCGAACCACCGCGCTGCACGGGCACATCCGGGCCTTCGTGTGCGGGGCGTGCCACTGGACCTCGGACCTCAGGATCGGCCGCCCGCCGGCCGACCGGTCCAAGAACGTGACGCTCAGGCGTCTTCTGGGTGCGGCATCACCCAAGGACCAGGGCGGCGAACAGCAAGGCTAACTCTCGGGCCTGACCGCACGCTCTGGCCGGGAACTGCCCAACGGCCTCGGGGGCCCGTCGGTCAGAGCTCGCAGCCTCGGATCGTGTCGCCGGCGTCCGCGGTGCATGTGTCGGTGCCGGGGTTGCCCGCCACCAGGTCGTTCCCGCTCACCAGGTCCACGCCGTTCAATGTGTCGTCGCCCAGGCGACCGAACAGGCGGTCGGCACCCGGACCTCCGTTGAGGCTGTCGTTGCCCGTGCCCGCCGAGAGCAAATCGTTGCCGAGGCCTCCGATGAGGACGTCGTCCTTCGTGCCGCCGCGGATGGTGTCGCCGTGAGGTCCGCCGTTCAGCGTGTCGAACCCGACCCCGCCGCGCAGCAGGTCGCGGCCCTTACGGCCCCGCATGAGATCGTTGCCGGGGTTGCCGAGCATCGTGTCGTTCCCGGCCCCGCCCGACATCGTGTCGTCTCCGCCGCCGCCGTCCATCTTGTCCCGGCCGCGGCCGCCGCGCATCCTGTCGTTCCCGTCCTGCCCGTAGATGACGTCGTTGCCGCTCCCGCCGATCAGCAGGTCGTCTCCACCGCCGCCGAAGATGACGTCGTCGCCGCCCAACCCGTTGATCCGGTCGTTCCCGCCTCGCCCGCAGATGACGTCTCGCCCAGCCGTTCCCCTGAGCACGTCGTTACCGGCCGTGCCAGAGATCGTGCAGCGCGGCCTTGCGGCAGACGCCGCCGGAGGAGCGGCGAGCACCAAAGTCACGGCGATCGACGAGGCGAACACGGCCGACGCCGCGCGCATCAGGTTGGCACGATGGTCTCGCATCTGGGGGGACCTCCTGCTCGCTGGGGGGGTAACGAGTCTTGGATACTACGCGGGAAGTGCCCGGCCGCGCAACCCCTCCGGCGCAAGAAACTCCAGCCGGGCGGGCGAGGTTCAGGAGCCTGACGGCAGGCCTGCCGGAACGGATCTCGGGCCCTGCTGCGACCCGATCGGAGCGGACGACGGGATTCGAACCCGCGACCCCCACCTTGGCAAGGTGGTGCTCTACCAGCTGAGCCACGTCCGCGCGGCAGCAATCATCCTAGAAGCCGGTGGCCGGAGCTTCAACCGGCGCGGCCTCAACGTTAGCGTCGCCCGCGAGCCAGTCCCGAGGTGAAATCCCCCACCGCACGAGGAGGGGCACGTAGCGTCCGTTCAACGACGAAAGGACGCTGCCGTGCCCGAGCTCACCCTAACCGTCGAGATCCCC
>JACQDK010000119.1 GCA_016201135.1 Actinomycetota bacterium | reverse complement strand
GGTGGGGTGAGGCCGCGGACTGATCGAGGATCGGATTCGACCTCGGAGGGGACGTGTTCGCCGTCCCCGGTCGGGAGGCGGGGAACGACGGGGACGACCTCCGCCACGACGACGGAACTGTCAGAACTCAGACGCTACTCCCCACCGGGGCGGGCGGCTAGGCGCGCGACGGTCCCTGGGACTTTCGGCCGATCGCGCCGGAGCGTCCGTTCGTGGTTGTATCGGGCGGTAGGAAGCGGCAGGGGATGGAGGGGAGGCAAGGATGCGCAGGAACCTGATCCTGATGGTCTCTGTGGCGACGCTGGTGACCGCCGCGGCCCTCGCGGGGCCCGCCTCGGCAACCGGCGGAGGCGTGACGTTCACCACGTTCCCGCTCGTCGTCGACGGCGGTGGGAGCGAGCCGGCGGTATCGATCGCGCCGAGCGGGAAGGTGTTCCTCGACGCCCTGTCCTGGAGAGACTTCCAGACGAACGTCTGGAAGGGCAAGTTCGGCGCCACGCCGGCGTTCCAGGGTCCGATCGACGCGAGCATCGGCAAGGGCATCGGGGGCGGCGACGCCGACATCGACGTGGGCTCGACGGGCACCCTGCACTTCACGTCGCTGATGTTCTTCTTCAACCCGACTGCGAACGCCCTGCAGCTGGGCGTGTCGGCGGTGACGTGCCCGAACGGTGACACTTCCGGCGCGTTCGCGAACTGCACGAAGCAGATCATCGACACGACGCAGGCCGACCGGCAGTGGATCACCTCGGACGGCAGCCACGTTTGGATCTCCTACCACGACTCCGGGTCGAGCACCCTGATCCACGTGCAGCGCTCCGACGACGACGGCTTCACCTGGAAGCAGGTGGGCGACCCGATCGTCGGGCAGGACGGCGTGACCGGGGACTCGACCTTCAACAACGACCAAGGCCCGATCGTGGCCGACCCGACGACGCACTTCGTCTACGACGTCTTCGCGGCCGGCGAGGCCGGGCTCCAGAAGGGCACGAGCGCGGACTTCAACAACATCTTCGTGTCGCGCAGCAAGAACCTGGGAGTCACGTGGAAGGCGGTGCAGGTCTTCCACGCACCCGTGTTCACGGCCCTGAACAACGTGTTCCCGTCGCTCGCCGTCGACCCCGTGAACGGCGACCTGTACGCGACCTGGTCGGACGGGAACACCGTCTCGCTCTCGAAGTCGACGGACCACGGATCCACGTGGACCTCGCCCAAGGTGCTGAACTCCGGCTCGGCGGCTACCGCGCTCTTCCCATGGGTCGCGGCCCGCGGCGGGACGGTCGACGTCGTCTACTACGGCACCACGGCCCCGTCGAAGGACGATCCGACCGCGGTGTGGAACACCTTCATGGCGCGCTCCACGAACGGCGGCTCCACCTGGACCCAGTCGCTGGTGAGCCCGCACCCGAACCACGTCGGAGTGATATGCACGCAGGGGATCGCCTGCGCCGCCGGCACCCGCAACCTGCTGGACCTCTTCGAGGTTGCGATCAGCCCGGTCAATGGGAGGGCCACTGTCATCTACACCGACGACACGCTCTCGACCGACGCGAACGGGAACCCTCTCCCGCAGGCGGTGGTGGCGTACCAGAACTGACCGGCGAGGCGGCCGGGGCCCTTCGGGCCCCGGCCGCCTCCCGTCTAGACTGGGGGCGCCATGCCGGCCTCCATCGTGCTCGGGACCCAGTGGGGTGACGAGGGCAAGGGCAAGGCGGTCGACTACCTCGCCGACCGGATGGACTTCGTGGTCCGCTACCAGGGCGGGAACAACGCGGGCCACACGGTGATCGCCGAGGGGCGCCTGCTGAAGCTCCAGCTCACGCCCTCGGGCATCCTCTACGACCACATAACCTCCGTGATCGCCGATGGCGTGGTCGTGGACCCGCAGCATCTGCTGAAGGAGATGGCCGAGCTCAGCGAGCTTGGGATCGACGTCTCCCGGCTGGTGGTCTCGGGCAACTGCCACATGATCATGCCCTACCACCTGGAGCTCGAGAAGGTCACCGAGCGGTTCCTGGGCAAGAACGCGCTCGGCACCACCAAGCGCGGGATCGGCCCCGCGTACGGCGACAAGGCCGCCCGGATCGGTCTGCGCATACAGGACCTCTACGACGAGCAGATCTTCCGCCAGAAGCTCGACATCGTGCTGCGGGAGAAGAACCTCGTGCTTTCGAAGATCTACGGACGGCTCCCCCTCGAGGCCGAGCAGATCGTCGAGGACTACATGGGCTACGCGGAGCTGCTGCGTCCTCACGTCGGCGACGCGTCGAAGCTGCTGCACGAGGGCCTGCGGGCCGGCAAGCACGTGATGCTGGAGGGCGCGCAGGGCACCCTGCTCGACCTCGACCACGGCACGTACCCGTTCGTGACGTCGTCGAACCCGGTCGCCGGGTACGCGCTCGCCTCCGCGGGGATCGGTCCGCGGGAGGTGGACCGGGTGATCGGCATCGTGAAGGCCTACGTGACGCGCGTCGGCGCCGGTCCGTTCCCCACCGAGGACTTCGGGCCCGACGGCGACCGGATGAGCGTGCGCGGCAAGGAGTTCGGGACGGTCACCGGCCGCAAGCGCCGCTGCGGCTGGTTCGATGCGGCTCTGGGGCGGTACGCGGCGCGGGTGAACGGCCTGACCGAGCTGTTCGTCACGAAGCTCGACGTGCTCTCGGGGTTCGAGTCCCTGCGGATCTGCACGGGCTATCGGGCCGGCGGAGAGGTCTTCGACGACTTCCCACCGCACCAGTCCCTGTTCCACGACGCGGAGCCGATCTACGAGGAGCTGGAGGGCTGGCACCAGGAGATCGACGAGATCGGCTCCTACGACGGGCTGCCCGCTCCGGCGAAGAAGTACGTCGACCGCATCCAGGACCTGCTGGGAGTGCCGGTGTCGGTGGTGTCGGTCGGGCCCGCACGCGGCCAGAGCCTGCCGGTCGGGTGAGGCCGTGAGGATCCTCGTCGTCGGCTCGGGGGCCCGCGAGCACGCGATGGTCTGGTGCCTGGCGCAGAACCCTTCGGTCGACCGGCTCTTCGCGGCGCCCGGCAACGCGGGCATCGCGTCGGAGGCCACGTGCCTGCCGGTGGACGCTGACGACATCGCGGCGGTCATCGAGCTGGTCGAGCGCGAGGGGATCGACCTCACCGTCGTCGGACCCGAGGCACCCCTGGTGGGGGGCCTGGTCGACTCGCTCGAGTCCCGCGGGTACAAGGTCTTCGGCCCGTCGAAGACCGCGGCCCGGATCGAAGGGTCCAAGGCCTGGGCGAAGGACCTGATGCAGCGCCATGGGATCCCCTGCGCCGCGTCGCGCGCCTTCGAGCGGTTCGAGGACGCGCTCGAGTATCTCGATGCCCTCGGAGGCGCCCCGGTCGTGATAAAGGCGGACGGCCTCGCCGCCGGCAAGGGGGTGACGGTGGCGCAGGACCGCGCAGAGGCGATCGGAGCGCTCCAGGCATGTCTCGTCGACCGCGCCTTCGGCGAGGCCGGCGCCACCGTCCTGATCGAGGAGCGGCTGAGCGGTCCCGAGGTCTCCGCGTTCGCCCTCACCGACGGCCGCGAGGTGTTGCCGCTCGTGCTCGCCCAGGACTTCAAGCGGATCGGCGATGGGGACGAGGGCCCGAACACGGGAGGCATGGGCGCTTACTCGCCGGTGCCTCTCGTCGACGCCGCCACCGAGGGCCGGATCTGGGACGAGATCGCGCGCGCGACAGTGCGCGCGATGGACGCGGAGGGGGTCCGCTTCAAGGGCCTCCTGTACGCGGGGCTGATGCTCACCGAGGACGGTCCGAAGGTGCTGGAGTTCAACTGCCGGTTCGGGGATCCCGAGACGGAGGCCGTCCTGCCGCGGCTGCGGAGCGACTTCGGGGAGCTTGTCCTTGCGACCGTGGAGGGGACCCTGTCCTCCTACAAGGCGCACTGGACCGACGAGGTCAGCGTGACCGTCGTCCTTGCCTCCGGCGGCTATCCCGGCGAGTACCGGACCGGGATGCCGATCGCGGGGCTCGAGGCCGCCGGCGAGGTCGACGGCGTGGTCGTCTTCCACGCCGGCACGAAGGAGAGGCAGGGTAGAGTTGTGACGGCCGGCGGCCGCGTGCTCGCGGTGAGCGCGCTCGGAGCGACGCTCGCCGAGGCCCGCGCCCGCGCCTACGAGGCCGTGGAGCGCATCTCGTTCGAGGGGATGCAGTACCGGACCGACATCGCCGCCCGCGCGGCGGAGGAGGAGCGATCGTGACCGACGAGCTGATCCCACAGGACGAGTCTCCGCTCGTCGGCGTCCTGGCGGCCTCGCCCTCGGAGTTGCCGATCATGCGCCAGGCCGGCCTGATCCTGGAGAAGCTCGCGATCGCGCACGAGATCCGGATCATGTCCTCCAGCCGGAACCCAGACGAGGTGGACCTCTACGCCCGCACCGCTTTCGACCGGGGGTTGAAGGCGGTCATCTGCTCCACAGGGGTGTCGGGACACCTCGCCGCCGCCGTCGCCGCGCGAACCGTGCTTCCTGTGATCGGAGTGCCGATCTCTTCCTCCCCCCAGATGGTGGGCAGCGAGGCCCTCGCGATCACGGCGCAGATGCCCACCGGAGTACCCGTGGCCACCGTCGGGGTCGATGCCAGCGTGAACGCGGCGGTCCTCGCGGCCCAGATCGTCGGGGTGGGGGACAAGGACGTCCAGGCGCGACTGTGGAAGTTCAAGGACGACCTCGCGGAGGGCCTGAAGCTTTGATCCCCCGCTACAGCCTGCCCGACATGGCGGCCGTCTGGTCGGACGAGGTCCGCCTGTCCAACTGGCTCGAGATCGAGGTGCTCGCGGTGGAGGCCTGGTCCGAGCTGGGGAAGGTCCCGCCCGAGGACGCCCGGGCCGTTCGGGAGAAGGCCTCGTTCACGGTGGAGCGCGTCCTGGAGCTCGAGCGCGTCACGCGCCACGACGTCGCGGCGTTCGTGCAGTGCGTCGGGGAGTCGGTGGGCCCGGCCGGCCGCTGGATCCACTACGGTATGACCTCGTCGGACGTCTTGGACACAGGCTTCGCGATGCAGCTCCGCGCCGCCGCCGACATCCTGCTCGGGCGGGTCGAGCGGCTGCTCGCGATCGTGCGGCGCACGGCGCTGGAGCACCGTGGCACGGTGATGATCGGTCGCTCCCACGGCGTCCATGCGGAGCCGATCTCGTTCGGGCACAAGCTCGCGGTGTGGGCGTTCGAGCTCGACCGGGACCGGGAGCGGCTGCGCCGGGCCCGCGAGGTCGTGAGCGTCGGAGCGATCAGCGGCGCGGTCGGCACCTACGCCGAGGTCGATCCTCGCGTCGAGGAGCTCGTGTGCGCACGTCTGGGGCTGAGGACGGCCGAGGCCTCCACGCAGGTCCTTCAGCGCGACCGCCACGCCGACTACATGGCTACGCTCGCGATCGTGGCCTCCACCCTCGACAAGATCGCCACCGAGATCCGCCTCCTCGCCCGCACCGAGGTGCGCGAGGTGCAGGAGCCGTTCGCCGAGGGCCAGAAGGGCTCCTCGGCGATGCCCCACAAGCGGAACCCCGTCGCGAGCGAGCGCGTGAGCGGGCTCGCTCGCGCGATCCGCGGCTACGCGCAGGCCGCGTTCGAGAACGTGGCTCTCTGGCACGAGCGCGACATCTCCCACTCCTCTGCCGAGCGCGTGATCTTCCCCGATGCCTGCGGGCTGCTCGACTTCATGCTGGACCAGATGACCCAGGTGCTGGAGGGCCTCCGCGTGTTCCCCGAGCGCATGCGGGCCAACCTCGAGGCCGACGGAGGGCTCGCGTTCAGCCAGTCGGTGTTGCTGGCGCTGGTGGACAGGGGGCTCTCGCGCGACGACGCCTACCGGATCGTGCAGCGGGCGTCCGCGGCGGCCTGGGACCAGGGCGCCGACTTCCGCGCCGAGCTGGGTCAGAACCCCGAGGTCCAGCGGCTGCTCTCGCCCGAGGATCTGAACTCGCTCTTCGACCCGGAAAGGTTCCTGCGGAACCTTTCCGGGGTCTTCGAGAAGCTCGAGAAGCTGCCCGTGGAGGGCGCGTGAGCATGGAGCTCCACGCCAGGGGGAAGGTCCGGGACATCTACGAGGCGGGCGAGGACGCGCTCCTGCTCGTCGCGAGCGACCGGATCAGCGCGTTCGACGTGGTGCTGCCAACGCCGATCCCCGACAAGGGCCGGGTCCTGACGGGTCTCTCGCTCTTCTGGTTCGACAAGACCCGGGATATCGTCGCCAACCACGTCCTTTCCGCCGAACGCCTGAAGTTCCCGGAGCCTTTCTCCGGGGATCCGGAGCTCGCGGGGCGCGCGACGCTCGTCAGGCGGGCGCAGGTCGTGCCCGTCGAGTGCGTGGCGCGCGGGTATCTGTCCGGCTCGGGCTGGAAGCAGTATCGGGAGGAGGGGCACGTGTGCGGGGTCCCGCTCCCCGCCGGGCTCGTGGAATCCGATCACCTGCCGGAGCCGATCTTCACGCCCACGACGAAGGCGGCCGAGGGGCACGACATGCCGCTCACACCTGAGGAGACCGAGTCGCTCGTTGGCAAGGGTCTCGCCGAGAAGCTGAAGGAGCTCACGCTCTCGATCTACGAGCGCGCGGCTGCCATCGCCCTGGAGCGGGGGATCATCTTGGCCGACACGAAGTTCGAGTTCGGGTTCGCCGCGGGCGAGCTGATCCTGATCGATGAGGTGTGCACGCCGGACTCCTCGCGGTTCTGGCCGGCCGGCCTGTACCAGCCCGGCAGGGGCCAGCCCTCCTTCGACAAGCAGTACGTGCGCGACTGGCTGGATGGGTCCGGGTGGGACCATGAGCCTCCGCCGCCCTCGCTCCCCGCCGATGTCGTGGAACGAACGGCAGCCAAGTACGTCGAGGCGTACGAGAGCATCACCGGCGAGCCGTTCGCGCGCTACCTCGCGCGTATGGGCGCCGTTTCCGAGGAGAGCCGGGAGCGATGAGGTTCACGTTCGAGGTGCTCGTCACTCTGAAGCCGGGCCTGGCGGACCCCCAGGGCAAGGCCGTGGAGGGGGCGCTCCCGGCCCTCGGCTGGACGAACGTCTCCGGCCTGCGGGTCGGCAAGCACGTCCGGCTGGAGGTTGAGGCCGCGGACGAGGCGGCCGGTCGCGCACAGGTCGACGAGATGGCCCGCCGGCTGCTGTCGAATCCCGTGATCGAGGACTACCGGATACTGGCGGCGGAGCCCACGTGAGCGCCGGCCTCGCGCGGGTGGGCGTCGTCACGTTCCCCGGATCGCTCGACGACCGAGACGCCCTCCGCGCCGTTGAGTTGATGGGCGGGGAGGGCGTGACCCTGTGGCACGGCGACGCCGACCTTCGGGGCGTCGACGCGGTCGTTCTCCCCGGAGGGTTCTCGTACGGCGACTACCTGCGCTGCGGCGCGATAGCCCGGTTCGCGCCGGTCATGGACGAGGTCCGCGCTTTCGCCGAGCGCGGCGGCCCGGTCCTGGGCATCTGCAACGGGTTCCAGATCCTCTGCGAGAGCGGGCTCCTGCCCGGCGCCCTCGTCCGGAACCGATCTCTGCGGTTCGTCTGCCAGTACGTGCACCTGCGGGTCGAGACCTCGCAGACACCGGTGACCGCCGACCTCGTGCCCGGAGAGCTGATCGAGATCCCGATCAAGCACGGCGAGGGGCAGTTCGTGGCGGACGGAGAGACGCTCGCTCGGATCGAGGGCGAGGGCCGCGTCGTGTTCCGCTACTGCTCTGCGTCGGGCGAGGTGGGGGACGAGTGGAACCCCAACGGATCGGCGAACGCGATCGCCGGCGTTCGGAGCGAGCGGGGCAACGTGGTGGGCCTGATGCCGCACCCCGAGCACGCCGTCGACCCCGACGTCGGGCCCACCGGCGGTCAGCCTCTCTTCGCGTCGCTCCTCGCGCGGGCCCTCTCGAGGGCCTAGGGGTGGGGGCCGTGCCGGTCGCGGAACAGCCACTGCACCGCGCGCTCGGTCTGACCGACGACGAGCTCGAAGCGATCCGCGCTCGGCTCGGCCGGGACCCGAGCCGTACGGAGCTCGCGATGTACGCCGCGATGTGGTCCGAGCACTGTTCGTACAAGTCCTCGAAGCTGCACCTGCGGACGCTCCCCACCGAGGGTCCGGCCGTGCTGGTCGGACCCGGCCAGGACGCCGGCGCCGTCGACGTGGGCGATGGGATAGCCGTGGTCTTCAAGATGGAGTCGCACTCGCACCCCTCGGCGATCGAGCCGTACCAGGGCGCGGCGACCGGCGTTGGCGGGATCGTGCGGGACATCGTCTCGATGGGCGCGCGGCCGGTGGCCCTGCTGGACCCGCTGATGTTCGGACCGCTCGAGGACGAGCGGAACCGGTGGCTGTTCGCCGGCGTAGTGGCCGGGATAGGCGGCTACGGGAACTGCATCGGGGTCCCCACCGTCGGCGGCGAGGTCCACTTCGCCGAGGCGCACTCGGCCAACCCGACCGTGAACGTGATGTGCGTCGGCATCGCGCCCGCCGATCGGCTCGTGACCTCGAGCACGCTCCGGGTGCACGAGGGCTCGCT
>JACQDK010000117.1 GCA_016201135.1 Actinomycetota bacterium | reverse complement strand
GCGCTCGATCGGCGCGGTGAGCACGGACGCCTCGCCCGCGATGGAGCGGAGCGCGGCGAGCGTCTCCGCGTCGAGGCGGCTCTCGGTAAGGACGCTGCTCACGGCGAGAGTGTAGCTCAAGGAGCCGGAGGCGAGCGCGGCTTGTTCCTCCCGGGCAACTTCTTAGAATGCTCGCCCGGAGAAGACCTGGTGACGGACGAAGTCGCCGAGGCGCGCGCTCTCGTGAAGAAGCTCGCGAAGAAGATCGAGATCGACTCTCTCCCCGCTTACCTGAAGCTGATCCTGGGGAAGGAGGCCGACCTCGAGGAGCTCACGGCCGAGCAAGCGACGAAGGTCGCGAACGCCATGCGCGCGAAGGCCGCGCGGCTCGGGATCGCGCTCGAGGGCCCGCCCAAGGGCGGAGCGTCCGAGAAGCAGCTCAAGTTCATCCAGTCGCTCGTCGACCGCGGGAAGATCTCGCCCGCCATGCTCGCGGGCTACGTGAAGGACTGCGACCGGACGGCTTCCATGCCCGAGCAGCTCTCGCGCAAGGACGCGTCGTCTCTCATCGACCGCCTCACGGGCCTCGCGGGCGGCGGCCGGAAGTTCGTCGACGACGGGACCTGATCTCCCGTCACGGAAACGGAGACTTCGCTTGAGCGGATTCGTCGCCGACGAGATCCAGGCTTACATCGACCGTCTCGTGCGCCGCCCCGTCGAGGGCGAAACGGTCCTGCGGGAGATGGAGCAGCGCGCCCAGGGCCGTCCCGCCGAGGGAGGAAAGCCCGCGGTCCGGCGCTTCCCGATCATCGGAGCGGAGGTCGGAGCGATCCTCGAGATCCTCGCGCGCTCCCGCGGGGCGCGCCGCGTGTTCGAGGTCGGTTCGGGCTTCGGCTACTCCGCTTACTTCTTCGCCCGCGGCGTCGGGCCTCAAGGCGAGGTCCACCTGACCGACTTCGAGCAGGAGAACCTCGGCGCCGCGCGAGACTACCTCGGCCGCGCCGGCTTCAAGACGAGGTTCGTCTTCCATGCCGGCGACGCCATGCAGTCGCTCCGGGGGGAGCTCGCGAAGGGGCCGTTCGACGTCTACCTCGTGGACGCGGACAAGCACCGCTATCCGCTCTACTGGCAGACGATCCGGCCCATGCTCCGGCCGGGCGACCTCGTGATCGCGGACAACCTCCTCTGGAGCGGCGCCGTGGCCGACCCCGAGGACGAGGATGCCGACACGGTCGGCCTCCGGCGCTTCGCCGAGCTCGCCTCGAAGGACGACGGCGTCCGCTTCACGCTCCTCCCGGTGAGGGACGGCGTGGGCGTCGCGCTCAAGCTCTGAACGGGAGGCGCCGACCAGCAGCTTCCGTCACGGCGCTCGGCCGACCCCCGAGAGACCGTCCCCTCGTTGCGAGGGGGCCCCGAGAGACCGTCTCCCCTCGATGCGAGGCCGCCCCCGAGAGACCGTCTCCCCTCGATGCGAGGCCGCCCCCGAGAGACCGTCCCCTCGATGCGAG
>JACQDK010000011.1 GCA_016201135.1 Actinomycetota bacterium | reverse complement strand
AGCCTCTCGCATCCAGCTCGGGGTACTCAGTCTGGCTGGGGTTCCAGGCAGCTCCCACTGATCCCAGCACGTCGCAGGTGGACATGGGGACCCGCTGGTATGAGGCAGGGCTTGGAAGGTTCGACTCGAGGGACACGCTCTTCGGAGACCCGGCAGCTCCCGGGAGCCTCAACCAGTATGCGTACGGGGAGGCGAACCCGGTCACGATGGTGGACCCCACGGGGATGAGACCGCACTGCCAGGGCTGCACGATAAAGGAGGAAGTGGACGCCGCTGCGGCGGTGGGTCGGGCTCAGACTGAGCATGCCCTGCAGAACGGGGGAAGCCCCCAGGCCCCGGACGCCCCCACGGTCCCGCTGCCCGAGGTCAAGATACCGCTCTGGGAGTCGCCGCCGCAGTCCGGTTACGCGGGGTACTGGGAGTACATTGCCGAGTCTCGAGCCGAGTACGTTGGGGCTACGGCGTCGGGTTACCCAGCCGCGATCGAGCTGAACAAGAACGGTGGGCTCGACGCGGTTGAAGCCGAGATCGCCAGCTACTTCGGGGCCCGCGCCTGCCGTTACTGCAGCCAAGCCGGATACCTGTTCGGCCTGAACAGCAGGAACGGAGGGTTCGTCGGGGGTGGGATCAAGCTGGGTAACGAGGACGTGAACTTCTCGTACAGGGTCAAGGTGGGGCCGAGCACCAAGCTCGCAGGAGGGTTGCACACCGAATATGAGTGGGAGATCGCCTCCGACAGCCTAGGTGCCGGAAACGCGATCGAGGGTACGACAAGCATCGACTACCGGATGAGACCCAACCCAGTGGGCCCAGTGTTAGTTGCGGTCGCCGTCGGTGTTGGCGTCGGCGCCCTCTGGGCCGTCCGTCACCTTGACTACGCTGGCAGCTGTCTAGAGTCTGGGGTTGGCTGCGATCTCGCGGTGGATCCGTACGCATGACGACGTCTCCAGAGGAGCTCGAGCGCTTCCGAGAGCAGGTGCTCATCCGCGGGTCCAGCTGGCCGGCCGTTCTTACCCGGGGCGAGAGCGGTTCCGACGCGAACTCTGCGTACATGAGGCTCCGCGCGCTGAACGCCATGCAAAGGACCGTCGAAGCCGCGAGTGAGGCCGCCCCGGCGCTCGAAGCGTATCCGGACGACCCGGGGCTCGCGGCTCTCAGTCTGGTGACGCTGGCCCAGAGCGACAAGAAACGGGACTTCGTCCTCCAACTTAACTCGATCGTCATCTCCCACCCGGGGCTCGCGGGGCCACGAATCTGGTTGGCGGGACTGCTCCTTAGAGCGCAGCGGCGAGACCAAGTCGACTCGATCCTCGCCGAGCTCGGCGACGCGCCGAGCCCCTTCAAGGAGCGAGCCTCCGCGCGTCTGGCCTTTCGCCGCAAGGACTTTCCCGAAACGTTGAGGCAGATCCAGGCGCTTCGCGCCGAAGGCTACCCCCTGTCAGGTGGCGACCTGAGGCTCGAGCTCTGGGCGAAGAAAAACACGGGCGACCGGGTCGGAACGGTGGCGGCCCACGCGGCGATCGGCGACCTGTTCTCCTTCCGAGCACGACCATGGCTCTTCGCCATCTGGCATCGGGGCCGAGTGTTTCGTTGGCTATCCGTCGCTTGCGTCGCGGTGGGCGGCGTGCTCGGTTGGTGGCCCCTCGGCATCCTGGGGCTCCTGATCGCAGCCCTCTACCCATTCGCCATTTGGCACGTTCTTCGCTCGAGGGCCTTCATCCGGAAGTCGCTGGTGATTCCCCTTGACGTCGCAGTGCTCTACGGCCTCGCGCTGTTGACGCGCGTCTTGCTCATGAAGTCGTGACCGACCTCGCTGGCCGCCTTTGACCTTGGCTATGACCTTTCCGGGAACGTCACCTCCAAGGTCTCTACCGTGGGGACCAACGCGGGCAACGGCACCTGGACCTACACCTTCGACGGTGCGGGCCGGATGACCCAGGCCACGGGCCCGGGTTCCACCGGTGCCCAGGTCCGGCGCGACTACGGATACGATGGCGCCTCGAACAGGATCAGCTCGAAGGAGACGCAGGTCTCTAACTCCCAGGTGCTCTCGAACCTCACCAAGACGTATGACGCCGCGAGCCTTCCCACTGAGCTTGACCCGCTGTCGTGGACACCTTCGCCGAACTCTGCAACAGATCCTGGCCCTGCTGGCCAAGCGCCGGAACGGACCTCCCAGCGGCGACCCCCGAGGCGGGGTCGCCGGCTCCAGCCCTCCTGCCGGCGACCCTCACCTCGTGGTTGCGGAGCTACACCCTCATCCCGTAGATGTTCTGGTCGAGCCCGCCCTGCGACAGACACGGGTCGCTCACCGACGGCGACGAGTAGGAGGGCGCGTTGATGTCGTTCGGGTCCCAGGTGCAGGTCTGGTACCCGTCGAACCCGTCCTGATCGTCCGAGGAGCCGGTCTCCCGCGGATCGGAGCCCGCCACCAGGTTCCTGGAGTCGGTCCAGGCGACGTTGGTCCTACCGTCCACGGAGGACACGTAGATGTAGTCGCCCCAGAACGGTATCCGCATGCGCCCGTGCGTCTCCCAGTCGAAGTTGCTCGAGACGGTGCTCACCAGGGACTCGGTCCAGGTGGCCCCGCCGTCGGTCGACTCGGCGACGAGCGTGTCCACGGCGCCACCCGAGCTCGTCCCGCCCGCGGTGTTGCCGGGGGGAAGGCCGGGCGCGTACGCGGCATCGGCCCGTGAGTCGTAGAAGACGACGGTTATGACGCCCCCGCTGGAGGCGATGTCCGGGAACCACTGATGCCCGGTCGCAACCGAGTCGATCGATGCGGCATCCGTCGGCCAGCTGATCCCGTCGGGCGAGCTCCGCGCGAAGATCTTGGCCTGCCCATTCGCGGTCTCCGCGTTCCAAACCACGTGCACGCCGGTCGAGTCGGCCGCGACGGCCGAGAGGCTCGAGAACCGCTCGAACGTGAGGCCGGTCGGGCAGCTGAACGGGCCGTCCCCGCAGTCGCCGGTGCCGTTGCCGCTGAACTGGCTGGAGTCGAACGGTGCGATGCCGGCCACCTGAACCGGCGCGCTCCATGAGACACCGCCGTCGGTCGATCGCTGGAGCCAGATCGCGTTCGTGCCCGGAAGCGGGAACGTGAACGTCCGGTAGGTCAGGTAGACCGTCCCGTCCGGTCCGACCGCCAGGTCCGCGAACTGGGCGGCCCCCACCACCTCGGGCGAGGCGGAGATGGGCGCCGAGAAGGTCTTGCCGTGGTCGGTCGACCGTGAGAACAGGATCCGGTCGTTGGGGGCGAACCCCGCGAACTGAGCCCAGGCCACGTACACGTTCCCCGAGCTGGGGCCGTTCGTCTGGTCCACCGCGAGGTTGATCTTGTCCTCGAACAGCCCGGCCGAGTTGCCCGAGGGCGTGCCCTTGTCGACCAGCGCGGTCCGCACGTAGTGCGCACCGTCGCTCCCGTAGGTGGCGACGAACGTCGAGCCGTTCTGGGGCTGCGAGCGGTTGAAGCAGATGAAGCCGTAGAAGAGGCGTCCCGCGTTGTCGAAGGACTGGGTCGGGTCGCCGGCGGCGTTGCAGAAGGCATGTGCCGGAGACGCCATGCCCGCCGCGGAGGTGTCGGCGGGGTAGCCCGGCACCAGGCTGTCCTGCCACGAGGTTCCGCCGTTCGTGGAACGGTAGAACCCGGCCCACGCGTCCCCGTTCACGAGGGCGGCGCAGTAGTCGTTGGATCCCGCGGTGACCACGTTCGTGTTGTGCGGATCCACCGCGACCGCGGGCTCGTTCTGCGACCGGCGGCTGGTACTGCACGCGCTGGTGGTCGCGTCGCTGGTTCCGTCGTAGCGGAGATACGTTCCCGCCTTGGCGTCTCTGGTGACGCGGGCGTTGCCGGCGGCTTGCGTGGGCGTCGTGACGAGCGCCAGCGTGGTGATCGCGATGATCAGGGGGATCAGTCGCTTCATCGCGTTCCTCCTTCCGGGGGGTCGCCCCGTAACTATCACGGCGCCACGGGAATGGCAAGGTCGGCATGCTCGGACACTGTGGCGCCGGGCTCCCGAGCTCCGTCGGGTCTACACTCCTGGGCCATGGCCACCACGGACAAGGACCTCTCCGCCACCACGCACGAGCCCACCGTCGAGGAGCGCATCGACGAGCTGCGCAAGCGCCGCAAGGCGACCCTTTCCCCCGGGGGGAAGGACGCGGCGAAGAAGCAGCACGAGCGCGGGAAGCTCACCGCGCGCGAACGCCTGGACATCGTGCGCGCCTCGGGCGTGATCCCGCAGATCTCCCTCATCATGGGCCCTTGCGCCGGCGGCGCCGTCTACTCCCCCGCCATCACGGACTTCGTGCTGATGGTGAAGGAGTCCTCGCACATGTTCATCACCGGCCCGGACGTGATCAAGACCGTCACGGGCGAGGAGGTCACGTTCGAGGAGCTCGGCGGCGCGATGACCCATGCCGGCAAGTCGGGTGTCGCCGCGTTCGTCGCCGAGGACGACGAGGACGCGCTCCACCGCGCCCGATACCTGCTGAGCTTCCTTCCCTCGAACAACCTCGAGGACCCTCCGGCCTACGCCGCGACCGACGACCCCGGGCGCCGGGACGACGGCCTCACCCACCTCGTGCCCGACTCCCCGAAAGAGCCGTACGACATGCACGAGGTGATCCGCCGGGTCGTCGACGACGGCGAGTTCCTGGAGGTCTTCCCGTTCTGGGCGATGAACGTCGTGACCGGGTTCGCTCGGCTCGACGGCCGGTCGGCGGGGATCGTCGCGAACCAGCCGAAGGTGCTCGCCGGCACGCTCGACATCGACGCGTCCGAGAAGGCGAGCCGCTTCGTGCGGTTCTGCGATGCGTTCAACATCCCCATCCTCACTTTCGTCGACGTTCCTGGGTTCCTGCCCGGGACCCAGCAGGAGTACGGGGGGATCATCCGCCACGGCGCGAAGCTCCTTTACGCCTACGCCGAGGCGACCGTGCCCCGCATGACGGTGATCACGCGCAAGGCCTACGGGGGCGCGTACGTCGTCATGAACTCGAAGCACCTGCGCGCCGACGTCTCGTTCGCGTGGCCGACCGCCGAGATCGCCGTGATGGGCGCCGAGGGCGCGGTGAACATCGTGTTCCGCCGCGAGATCGAGAGGGCGTCCGACCCCGAACGCCGCCGGGCCGAGCTGATCGACGAGTACAAGAGGAAGTTCTCGACGCCGTACGCGAGCGCCGAGCGGGGGTTCGTGGACGACGTGATCGAACCCGCCGAGACCCGGCCCCGGCTCATCAAGGCGATGCGTATGCTCTCGACCAAGCGCGAGTCGGTGCCGGCCCGCAAGCACGGCAACATCCCCCTCTAGGAGGCGTTGCAGCCCATGGCGAACGGCAACGGCAGGCGGCGTTTCGAGATCCCGGAAGGGCTCACTCCCGAGGAGGAGCGCGCGATCATCACGGCGCTGGAGCGCTACTTCCGGCAGGAGAGCCCGAAGCCGACCCCCTGGGTGCTCCAGGGTCGGATCGACTCGATGGGCCTGGGCGCTCTCCAGATGCGGAAGTACGCCCGAGAGCCCTGGCACGGCCAGCACGCGCAGTTCGCCAGGCAGGGCGTCCCTTCGCTTCACGGTCGCGGCGACCAGAGGTGAGAGCGGAGGCGCGATGAGCTCTCCGCAGGTGATGCACTGCCCTACGTGCGGCGCCGAGTACCGCGCCGGCTACACGCTCTGCACAGACGACTACACACAGCTCGTGGCGGGCCCGGCGCCCGAACCGTCCGAACCGTCCGAACCGTCCGACAGCGAGGACCAGATCTCGGACGAAGAGCCCGAGCGGCAGCCGGCGGGTATCGAGGTCGTGCACCGCGGGGAGCGTTCCGCGCCGGAGCCCGGAGACGTGAACGACGACGAGCTCGACGATCTGTTCGCGCAGGAAGAGCTGATGCCCGAGCGCGTGGTCCTTGGGCTCTTGCCCGAAGAAGAAGCGGTGAGGCCGACGCGGACGGGAACGTGGAGGTGATCGTGCACGACGTGAACCTCCCCACGGCCCAGGCGATCATCGTGGAGCACACCGGCGACCTCTCGCTGCTGCAGGCAAGCGACGATGACTACGACGGAGACGACGGGTACGACCGACTCGTAACCGTGCGCGCGTTCGAGGCCGGCGCGCAAGCCGCCCGCGTCCGCGACGCCGGCATCCCCGTTCGCGTTGAGTTCCCCGACGAGGACATCGACGGCGCCGCCTCCGGGATGGTCACGCTCTACGTCCCCAAGGGGTCCCTCGACGAAGCGAGAGAGCTCCTGGGGATCTCCCTGTGAGTGGCGCGATCAGGTCCGCGGGGTCTGCCGCGAGCGAGGCCCACGTGCTCGCCGCTTTCTCTGCCGAGGGATGCTCGGCGCCGAGGTTCTGGGGCAACGCGCCGGGCGACGAGTACGGCCGTCACTTGCACGACTACCACAAGGTGCTGTTCTGCTTGCAGGGGTCGATCGTGTTCCACACCGACGACGGCGACGTGGAGCTCTCGGCCGGCGATCGGCTGGACCTCGAACCGGGAACGCCCCATGCGGCGACGGTCGGACCAAGCGGTTGCCGTTGCGTGGAGGCCTCGCGCTGACCTCCGTCGCGTTCCACGTCGATCAGCTCTGGTTCGCGGCGCCGGGCGGGATCGGCACGTACGTCCGCGAGCTGCTCGAGGCGCTTCCCCGCGTGGACCCGACGACCGACCTCGTCGCGTTCCACAGCCGGTGGAGGGCGCCCGCTCGCGGCAGCGTCGCCTATGGCTCCTCGTCCGTCGAGGTCCCGGGCTCGATCCGAACGCTCTACCCGCGGTGGGACCTGTTCGCGAGACCGTCGCTGCCGCAACGGCTCTCGCGGTGTGACATCGTGCACGGCACGAACCCTGCGGCGGTCCCGCCGGCGGCGCCGGGCCAGAGGCTCGTCGTCACCGTGCACGACCTGGCGTTCGAGCGGTTCCCGGAGCTGTTCCCGCGGTCCTGGCGCTGGTTGTACCGCGCGGGCCTGCGCGCGGCCGTGCAGCGCGCCGCCGCGATCCTCGTTCCCTCGCGGGCGACCGCCGACGACCTGCTGGCCCGGACCCGGGTCGACCCCGACCGCGTGCACGTCGTGCCGCTGGCGGCGTCTCTACCGTCGACGCCGACCGATCCGGCTCCGGTGCTCGAGCGCCTCGGCATCCCCTCGCCGTACGTCCTTTCCGTCGGGACTCTGGAGCCCCGGAAGAACCTCGCGCGGCTCGTGCGCGCCTACCGCGGGGCGGCCGCCTCCGGCCTTCCTCACGCGCTGGTCCTGGCCGGGCCGGTCGGGTGGCATCCCGAGGAGCTCCTCGCCGAGCTCGCGAAGGCCGGTCCCGGCCGAATCGTCCGCACGGGCGCGCTCGCCGGCAAGGACCTGGACGCCCTCTACCGCGGCGCCGCCCTGTTCGCCTATCCCTCGCTCTACGAGGGCTTCGGGCTGCCCGTCGTGGAGGCGATGGCGCGCGGCGTGCCGACGATCGCCTCAGACTCCTCGGCGATCCCCGAGGCGGCCGGAACCGCCGCGCTCCTGGTCGATCCCCGCTCCGAGGGTGAGCTCACCACCGCCATCGAGCGCGTGCTCGCCGACGAGGACCTGGCCGCCCGGATGCGAGAGGACGGCAGGGCGCAGGCCTCGAGGTTCAGCTGGGACGGCACGGCGGAGGGTACGCTCGCGGTCTACCGGAAGGTGACGTCGTGAAGGTCTCGCTGATCTCGACCGTGAAGGACTCCGCCGAGCACATCGAGGAGTTCCTGGGATCGCTTGCGGCGCAGACGCGCGCGCCCGACGAGGTCGTGATCGTCGACGGCGGGTCCACCGACGGCACAGCGGACATCCTGCGCCGCGCGGGAACGGTCACGCTGCTCGAGGAGCGAGGCGCGAACATCGCCCGCGGGCGCAACGTGGCGATCGCCGCCGCCTCGCACGAGGCGATCGCGGTGACCGACGCCGACTGCGTGCTGGAGCCCGACTGGCTCGAGAAGCTGATGGAGCCGCTCGAGGAGGGAGCCGACGTCGCCATGGGGTTCTACGCGGCGAGGACCGACGGGTTCCTCCAGGAGTGCATCGCCGCGGTGAACCTGCCGCTCTCCCCCGACGAGGTCGATCCCTCCCGCTTCATGCCTAGCGGGCGGAGCGTGGCCTTCCGCCGCGGCGCGATCGAGGCCGCGGGCGGCTACCCCGAGTGGCTCGACATCGGCGAGGACATGTGGGTGGACCACCGTTGGCGCGAGCTCGGCCTGGACATGCGGTTCGCGCCCGGCGCCGTCGTCGACTGGCGCCTGCGACCCACGCTCGAGCAGACGTGGCTCCAGTACTTCAAGTACGCCAGGGGCGACGCGCTGGCCGGCATGTACCCCGAGCGGCACGCCCTCCGGTTCGCCGTGTACTCGGGGCTGGCCGCGGCGTTCGGCTCGCGGCGCACCTGGCCGAAGCTGCTCGCCGGAGCCGGAGCCGTCGCGTACGCGCGCGCCCCGGTGAGGCGCGCGTGGCGCCGGATGAAGGACCCGCGCGAGCGTGCGTACGCGACGGCCGTCGTTCCCGCGCTGATGGCCTGGATCGACACGGCGAAGATGGCGGGATACGCGGTCGGGCTGGTCGACCGCGCGAAGCGCAGTTAGCGACCCGCGGCGACCTTCCCGGCTTTCATCACCAGGTCCGGCTCCAGCACCGCGGCGATGTCCTCGCACGGGTTCGCGCCGTACAGCACGAGGTCGGCGGCCTTGCCGGGCTCGACGGTCCCGACGTGCTCCGTTCGCGGTCGCGGCCCGCATCGCCTGGATCGCGGACGCGCCCCACTCCACCATGTACGTGAGCTCGAGCGGCGCGCTCCCGTGCGGGTTGAACGGCGTTCCGGCGTCCGTGCCGCATACGTGCCGCACGCCCGCCTTGAGCGCGCGGACGTGCGACGCCCGCGACTGCTCGAGCAACGCCGCCGCCTTCTCGACCGCGTAGGCCGGAACCTGCTTCGGATGCTCGGCGATCCCGCGAACCGCGCAGATCGTCGGCGAGCGGAACGTCCCGCGAGCCTTCATCTCCCGGGCGATCTCCGGCGTGACCTGGTTGCAGTGCTCGATCGAGTCGACGCCGGCGCGCACCGCCTGAAGGATCCCCTCGGCGCCGATCGCGTGGGCCGCCACGCCCCTTCCCCACTTGTGAGCCTCTTCCACGGCGGCCTCGATCTCCTCGGGCGTGAACGCCGTGAACGTCGCGCCGATACCCGGCGTCAGCACCCCGCCCGTCACGACGAGCTTGATCGCGCGAGCGCCTGCGCGGATCTCCTCGCGCACGGCCTTTCGCACCTCGTCCGCGCCGTCGACCTGCCGCGCGAAGCCGGCGCTGTGCCCGTGCCCGCCGCTGACCGTGAGGGCGCGGCCGGCCGCCAGCACGCGTGACCCGGCCACGAGTCCGTCCTCGATCGCGCGTCCCACGTCGCAGCTCACGGCGTCGAGCCCTCCGAGGTCCCGCACGGTGGTGACGCCCGCCCGCAGGTTCCGCCGGGCGTTCTCGGCCGCCTTCAGCGCGGCGAGCGCGGGGGTGAGGGCCTTGCCCTCGGCCTCGAAGTCGGCTTCGCCGTCGAACTGAAGGTGCACGTGGCAGTCGATCAGGCCCGGAGTCAGCGTTCGGCCCGCGCCGTCCCGCGTCCTCGCTGCGCGAGCGTCCCTCGGGGCGCGGGCGTGCGCCCCGACCCAGGCGACCCGGTCTCCCTCGACCAGCACGCCCTGCTTGACGCGCACGCGGTGCCCGTCGAAGAGCGTGACGTTCGAGAAGTACGTCGCCGCCATCACGACACCCAGGGGGGCACGACCTCGGTGCCGTCGTCGCGGATCAGCTTGGTGCCGGGAACCATCGTCACCACGATGGAAGCACCCTCGGGCCCCGCCTCCAAGTGGTGGCGGACGCCGATCGGAACCACGGCCGAGTCGCCCACGGCAAGTTCGAACGTCTCGTCCTCTAGGTGGAACGTGCCGCCGCCGGCGGTGACCGTGAAGACGTCGAGGTGGTCGTGACTGTGCGGCGGGAGCCCGCCGCCTGGGGGCAGGTCGGCGCGGTAGAGCGCGGCCTCGCCGGCGCCTCGCGAGGGCGCCGCGAAGCTCACGATCGTGTTCCCACCCAGCTCGAACATGGGGTGATCGGCGGCGCGTTCGACCGGCATGCGTTCCTCCTTACCGTGGCAGGCCGGGCGCATCATGCCACTCGGCCGAGGTCGCCGTCAGAAGGGCTTCAGGACCATCAGGTACACGATCACGAGGATGCCGACGGTCTCGACCACGGCGATCACGATCGGCCGCGACGAGGAAAGCAGCCGGTCGAGCTCTCCGGGCGGCAGCTCGCCGCCGGGGGCAACGGCCCTGCGGACGCGCACGTAGTACGGCACCGCGAGCGGGAACGCCGCGGCAAGGAGCAGGACGAGCAGGATGAGCGCGGTCCAGATCCAGCCCGCGCCCCAGTAGTGGCCCTGGAAGCCCATCACGACGCCGGCCACCAGCAGCACGAGCAGCGAAGCGTGCATCCACGGACGCGTCGAGCGTGAGAGGTCGAGCAGGGCCCGGATCCGGTCGGGCTCGCGTTCCTTGCGAAGCCGCACCGCGACCGCGGCCGTCGCGCCGTGCGCCGCGAGGAACCCGAGACCTCCGACGATATGGAGGAACTTCCAGTCCAGGTACATCTATCCCGCGGACCCCGACTCGTCCTCCATCGCAGCGAGACGCGTGTAGTAGTCGGGCATCTCCTTCAGGTGCGCCCAGGTGATCTTGCCGGTGAGGATCGGATCGTCACCGGTCACGTTGGTTTCGGGGTCGCGCGCTCCATGCTCCAACTCGACCTCCATCCCCTTGCGGAACTGCTCCACGTCGAAGGGAACGATACCGAAGTCGATGCCCAGCTCCTCGGCCACCGCCCGCGCCTGCTCGGTCGTGAACCCCGTCCTGACGGTCCTCCTCGTCATGGCCGACCACCCCCCCCGGGGCGCATCCTAGAGGGGTCCAGCTCGTCCTCGCTCGGGTAGGATGCCCCAGCGCGAGCGGGCCCTCCGGCCTGTCGCGCCCGTCGCGGTCGGGAGGAAGGGTGCTGGACGTCGCCAGGATGGCGGTGGAAGCCGCCGTGAGCGCCGGGGCCGACTACGCCGACGCACGCGTCGGGACCGATCTCACCGAGTCCCTCACCGTCCGGAACCAGCAGATGGAGGGCATCGACCGGTCGGAGTCGACCGGTGTCGGGGTCCGCGTCCTGGTGGGCGGCCGATGGGGGTTCGCCTCCACAGCCCGGCTCGACGAGCCCGAGATCGCGCGGACCGCCGGGCTCGCGGTCGAGATCGCCGCGGCCGCGCGGAGGCTTCCCGGGGAGCCCGTCACGCTCTCGCCCGTCGAACCCGTGGTCGCCTCGTGGCGCTCGCCGATGAAGGAGGACCCCTTCACCGTGCCGCTCGAGGAGAAGGTGGCCCTGCTCATGGAGGCGACCCGCAGGGCCCAGCAGGTGAAGGGCGTGACGTTCGCGGAGGGCGACCTGGACTTCTTCCGCCGGTCCACGTGGTTCGCATCGAGTGAGGGTGCCGCGATCGACCAGGTCGTGACGCACTCGGGCGGAGGGACCGAGGTGGTGGCGATCGGTGACGGAGACATGCAGCGTCGCTCGTTCCCCAACTCGTTCCGGGGTCACATCGCGGCGGCCGGGTGGGAGCACGTCCGCACCCTTGGGCTGATCGAGGAGGCCGAGCGCACCGGCCGCGAGGCCGTGGAGCTGCTCGCCGCGCCCGAGTGCCCGAGCGAGGTGACGACCATCGTGCTCGACTCCGGCCAGGTCGAGCTCCAGATCCACGAGTCGATCGGCCACCCGATCGAGCTCGACCGGGTGCTCGGGATGGAGGAGGCCTACGCCGGATCCTCGTGGCTCTCCCCCGGCGATCGCGGGAAGGTCCGGTACGCAAGCCCCCTCGTGTCCATCACCGCCGACGCCACTCTTCCCGGAGGTCTCGGCTCGTTCGGCTACGACGACGAGGGCGTGCCCGCACAGCGCACCCTGATCATCGTGGACGGCATGTTCCAGAACTTCCTGACCGACCGCCAGACCGCGCACGTCGTCGGCCAGACGTCGAACGCCACGAGCCGCGCGGACGGATGGAGCCACCTTCCGCTGATCCGCATGACGAACATCTCGATCGAGCCGCGCGAGGGCACGCTGGCCGACATCATCGGCGACACGAAGGACGGCATCTTCATGGCCACGAACCAGTCGTGGTCGATCGACGACAAGCGGATCAACTTCCAGTTCGGCTGCGAGATCGCATGGCGGATCCAGGACGGCAAGCTCACCCAGCTCTACAAGAACCCCAACTACACCGGCATCACGCCCGAGTTCTGGGGCTCGTGCGACGCCGTCGGCGGGCGCGAATCGTGGACCCTGTGGGGCACGCCGAACTGCGGCAAGGGCCAGCCGGGGCAGACCGCGCGGGTCGGGCACGGCGCCGCGCCGGCCCGCTTCCGCAACGTGCGGATCGGGGTGCGCGGCTGATGCCGGGCCTGATCGGGCCCGACGGGTTCCGCCGCGTGGCCGAGGCCGCCCTGGCCCTTCCCGGCGTGGACGGCGTCGAGGTCCTGTTCATGCACGAGTGGGGCGGGCTCACGAGGTTCGCGAGGTCCGAGATACACCAGAGCGCGTGGCGCGAGGACACCGGCCTGCACGTCCGGGTCGTGACGAAGGACCGCGTGGGGGTCGCCGCGTCGAACGACTTCTCGCCGGAGGGCGCGCGCCGGGCGGCCGAGAGCGCGAGGGAGATGGCCGAGGTGATCGCGCCCGATCCCCTCTGGCCGGGACTCGCGGGACCCGCCGAGCCGGCTAGCAGGAACGGGTTCGACGACGCCACCGCCGACGCCACGCCCGCGCGGCGCGCGGACGGGGTGGCGGCCCTGATCGGCCGCTGTGCGAAGGGGTTCACCGCTGCCGGCGCGTACGAGACCCAGGCCGTGGAGGTCGGGGTCGCGAACACCGAGGGTCAGCTCTGCTGGGCGCCCTCGAGCCAGGCATCCCTCACGACCGTCGTGGGCGGGAACGAGGGGGGCAGCGGCTTCGCCGAGGCCTTCTCGGGCCGCGTCGAGGACCTCGATCCGGAGGCGATCGGCGGCCGCGCGAGCGACAAGGCCGTGGCGTCGCGGAACCCCAAGCCGCTGGACCCGGGCGACTACGTGGTGGTGCTCGAGCCCGCGGCCGTCTCCACCCTCGTCGGGTTCCTCGCCTTCGTCGGGTTCGGCGGCCGGTACCTGATCGAGAACCGGTCGTGCTTGAGCGGCAAGCAGGGAAGCAAGGTCGCCGCCGAGGCGATCTCGATCTGGGACGACGGCACCGACCCGCACACCCTGGGCGTGCCCTTCGACTTCGAGGGGGTTCCCCGGCGCCGTGTGGACCTGGTGAAGGACGGAGTGTTCCTCGACGGGGTGTACGACCTCCGCACGGCCAAGGAGGCCGGGCGGGAGACGACCGGCCACGGTCTTCCGGCGCCCAACCCCGAGAGCCCGTTCCCCCTGAACCTGTTCCTGGCGACCGGCGAGGCGAGCGTCGAGGACATGGTCGCGGCGACCGAGCGCGGCGTGCTCGTCACACGGTTCCACTACTCGAACGTCGTCAACGCCGTGGAGTCCTCTATCACGGGGATGACGCGCGACGGCACGTTCCTGATCGAGCACGGCGAGATCGCGGGACCGGTCATGAACTTCCGGTTCACTCAGTCGATCCTGGATGCGCTCACCGAGGTCTCCATGATCGGGCGCGAGGCCGAGCTCGCGAGCGAGTTCTTCTTCAGCGCCTCCCGCGTGCCGGCGCTGAAGATCGAGCGGTTCCGGTTCTCGGGCCGCTCCGACCACTAGGACCGGGGCGGTCCGGTACCCTGGGGCCCGAGGCTCTTCGAGGAGGACCCATGCAGGTCGGAGACATCATGCACACCGACGTGAAGTCCGCGAGCGAGGACGACACGTTCGCCGACGTGGCCAAGACGATGCGGATGCACGGGATCTCCTCGGTGGTCATCCTGGACGGCAAGAGGCTCGTCGGGATCGTGACCGAGCGCGACATCGTGAACCTCGTGGCGGCCGGCGGAGACCCCCACGACGTGAAGGTGGCCCTGGGCATGACGCGCCGCGACCTGGAGACGGTCTCGCCGAAGACCGACATCGCGGAGGCGGCCGAGCACATGGCCGAGCGGAACATCCGGCACCTGCCCGTGCTGGACCGAGGAAGGGTCGTCGGGATCATCTCGATCAGGGATCTCACGCGATGGGCGGCCGAGGAGCTCTCGGGCGGCCACGAGCTGCCGGACATACGCCGCTCGACGGTCGCCCTCCGCGCGGCAACCGAGCTCCAGAAGCAGCGCCGCAAGGGCGCGTCCTAGGGTCCCGGGGAACCCGCCCGGCTCCGCCGGCGAGTCTCAGAGCCGCTCGAGGGCGCCCGGGAGCTCTTCCAGCGAGCGGACGGCCGCGTCCGCCTCGGCGAGCTGGGAGGGCGTCGGCTCGTCGGGCGCCTCCCCCCGCAGCACCCACACCGCCTTCATCCCCGCCGTCCTGGCCGGCCGCACGTCGTAGTCGAGCCGGTCCCCCACCATCGCCGCGCGCGGCGGCGCGACGCCGGCCACGTACAGCACGTGCGCGAAGAGCCGCGGGTCCGGCTTCTCGAGCCCCACGTCGCCCGAGACCCCCCAGACCTCGAAGTAGCCTTCGAGGCCGTCGCGCACCATGGCCTCGCGCACGTGCGCGGGCTGGTTAGCCACGATCCCCAGCCGGTAGCGGCCGGAGAGCACCTCCAGGCAGGGCCTCACGTCGGGAAGGAGCGCCTCGGGCGGATAGGCCCAGTAGCGGGCGGCGATCTCCTCGATCGGCTCGATCGGCAAACCCGGTCCCAGGAACCGGTCGGCGAGCCTGCGGCGGAACGAGCCCGACTGCGACGCCCGGGCGAGCCGGTACTCCTCGGCGAACTCGTCATCGGTGAAGGAGCCCCCGGCCTCGCGGAGGGCGCGCTGCCAGGAGCGCGCGTACACGCCGTCGTCGTAGAGCACCCCGCCGATGTCGAGGAACACCATCTCGAGCGTCACGTCGGGGCCCCCAATTGGTAAAAGGCGACGGCCGCGGCGGCCGCGACGTTCAGCGAGTCCACTCCGCGGCGCATCGGAACCCGCACCCGCAGATCGGCCTCGCCGAGCCAGTAGGTCGACAGGCCGGTCCCCTCGTTCCCGAGCACCATCGCCGCGCGGGCGAAGGCTGCCGGATCCAGGTCCCGCAGGGAGACGGCGTCCTCTGCCGGCGTGAGCGCGAGCACCGGGAGACCGAGGTCCCGGAGCAGGCCGGGCCCCTCCCGCCACGGTATCCGCGTCCACGGCACCGCGAACACCGCGCCCATCGACGTCCGCACGGCACGGCGGTAGAGGGGGTCGGCGCACCGCGGAGTGAGCGCGACGGCGTCCATCCCGAAGGCCGCGGCGCTCCGGAAGATGGCTCCCAGGTTCGTGTGGTCGGTGAGGTCCTCGAGCACGGCCACGCGCCGCGCGCCGGCCAGCACGGCCGCCGGCGCCGGCAAAGGCCGCCTGGCCATCGAGGCGAGCGCCCCGCGGTGCACCGGGAACCCGACCGTTCGGGCCAGCACCTCGTCATCGACCAGGAGCGCCGGCGCGCCGGTCAGCTCGAGCAGATCGGAGAGTCCTTCGAGCCAGCGCTCGATGAGTACCACGGACCGGACCTCGTACCCCGCGTCGACGGCACGCCGGATCGTGGCCTCCCCCTCCGCGATGAAGATCCCCTCGGCCGGCTCCCGCCTCGATCGGAGCTGCACGTCGCGCAGGTCGGTGAAGTCTGAGAGGCTCGGGTCCGAGGGGTCCTCGATCCGCCGGATCGTGACGTTCTCGCGGGCTCGCGAGGCTGCGCTCATGCCGGCTCCTAGGCGCCGGCGCGCCGGCGGAGCTCGTCCACGACCTCGGAGTCCGTGGTCTCGCATCCCAGCCGGAAGCCGTAGCGCTCCCCGTGACAGTCCGAGGCGCCTGTAGGCACCAGGCCGAGCCGCTCGGCCAACGCCCGGTACCGGGCGCGCTGGGCCTCGTCGTGGTCGGGATGGTCGACCTCCAGCCCGGCCATGCCTCCCGCGGACATCTCCTCGATGAGGGACTCGGGCACGGACCCCTGGCCCTTCCACATCCCCGGGTGCGCGAGCACGCAGGCGCCCCCGGCGGCGCGGATCAGCGCGAGCGCGTCCGCCGGCGCGAGGGCGTGCTTCGGCACGTACGCGATGCCCTCATCGGAGATGAAGCGGTCGAACGCGTCCTTCTCCGTCTGCACGATGCCGGCCTGCACCATCGCGGTCGCGACGTGAGGCCGCGCGATGGTCCCACCCCCGGCGATCTCCCGGACCCGGTCGAACGAGATGTCGTAGCCGAGCCCCTGGAGCTTCTCGACCATCATCTCCCCCCGGCGTAGGCGGGTCTCGGTGAGGCGCCTCAGCTCCTCGCCGATCGCGGCGTCCGCCGGGTCGACCCAGTACGCGAGGATGTGCAGCGACGCGCCCTCGTACTCGGCCGAGAACTCGATCCCGGGGACGAACGCGAGCCCCGCGGCCTGCGCGGCCCCGGCGGCCTCGTCGAGGCCCGCGAAGGTGTCGTGGTCGGTGAGGGCCACGCCGCCCAGCCCTCGCTCTACCGCGAGCCCGACCAGCTCCGACGGCGTGAGGGTCCCGTCGGAGCGGTTCGAGTGCGCGTGCAGGTCGACCCTGGGCATCGGTGGCCGATGGTGTCACAGGCCGGGCGAGGGCGTCACGCCCGCGTCAGCCCCGCGTCAGCCAGCGTCACGCCAGCGTCAGCCAGCGTCAGCCAGCGTCAACCGGAAGCCGCGGATCGCTTCGGCAGGAACATGGCGAAGAAGTCGCGCTGGTCCGGGATCAGGTAGCGGTCGGGACCCTGGTACATGTCGGCCAGCAGCTTGTGGGGAGCGGGCGCGGATCCCTTCCTGGACGTGTAGTAGTTCGCCGACGTCCACTCGGTGTTGATGTCGAGCTCCATCGCGCGGACGGCGCCGGCCCGGGCGAGGATCGCGGCGAGGCTCTGCACCGTGAGGCCCGGGCCCGCGGCGTAGACGAGCGCGCCGTCCTGCGTGACGCCGATCCCGGAGCGCCACACGAGCACCGCGTTGCCCAGCGTCACGCCCCACTTTCGAACAGAGTCCGTCGCCAGACCCGGGAGGGGACGTCCGTTGCTCACGAGCATCGAGAGGTTCTGCCGGACGGCGACCACGTCGGGAGTCATCGAGACGTCGCTACCCCACGATCCGACGTTCACGGTCCCGTCCTTGTAGATCACGAGCGAGGCCTGTCCCGGCACGAGCGGTGCCGCGGTACGGCCGTCCAGGTAGAAGCCTCCGTGCGAGTCCGCCAGCAGGAACCCGGAGTTGAAGGTGGCAGCGATCTGGTCGTATCGGGATGGGGGGACCTCGGCGTTCGTCGGCCACGAGCGGCCGGGTACCACCGTTCCGGGGATCAGCTCGGCGTGCAGGAGCTTCGTGTCCATCCACATCACGCCCGCGAGCAGGCTCGTGTGAAGCGAGTCGGGGCGCAGGTAGGTGACGCGCAGGGTCGGGAGGCCGTCCACGGTCCGGCCCACGGTCTGCCAACGGCCCTCGCTCGGGAGCGGGTTCGGGACGAACGGCTGAACGTCCTGCGGCGCTGCCAGGTGATCGGGGAGCCGCGACTGCGTCGAGCCGGCAGGCTGGGCGAGGGACGGCGCCGCCTCGATCGGGATGCCCCCCGGGGGCGTGCCGCCCACCGGAGGCTTGTGCCACGAGTACCAGAACCGCTCGGCGTCGAGCACCGCGCCGCGGCCGCCGTGAGACTTGATCCACTCGACCGTGCGCGCGGAGAACGGCGCGTTGCCGGGTGCCGTGAGCGCGCCGGCGTATGACCACGTGACGGGCACCATCACCACGAACAGGGCCATCGCGATCGCGCGGCGCACACGATGCCGCCGCTTCCCCCGGCCGATGCCCGGAGGCGCGGGCGTCGGGGCCGCGGAGCGCGTGCGCGAGAGTTGGTCCATCAGATCTCCAGCCTGCGGAAGACGGTTCGGGGCAGGTGGCGCAGCCCGCTCATCACCCAGCGGAGCTTCGAGGGCACCCACACCACGTCGGCCTTCCGCTCGAGTCCGACCAGGATCGCGCGCGCCACGGCGCCCGGCGTGGTGGAGAACGGTACCGGATCGAGGTGCGCCGTCATCTTCGAGCGCACGAACCCCGGCCGGACGACGAGGAGCTGCACACCCTCTCCGGCAAGGAGGTCCCCCAGACCCTGGCAGAACACGTCGAGCCCCGCCTTCGACGAACCGTAGACGAAGTTCGACCGGCGGCCGCGCTCACCGGCCACGGACGAGAGCACCGCGATCGCGCCGTGTCCCTGCTCACGAAGCTTGCGCGCCACCGGCAGCAGGACCGAGACCGCGCCCACGTAGTTCGTGCGCGCAACCTCCAGTGCGGCCGCGGTGTCCTTCTCCATGGCGTGCTGATCTCCCAGCACGCCGAAGGCCAGGACGACGAGATCCACGTCACCGAACCGCTCGAACATCTCATCGACGAAGGCCTCGTGCGAGGCCGTGGCGAGCGCGTCGAACGGCACGACCTCGACCTCGGCGGCGCCGCGAGCCCGGAGCTCCTCGACCTGGAGAGCGAGCTCGTCGGGGCTGCGCGCCGCCAGCACCACCTTCTGCGTGCCCCGGGCAACGAGCGCCCGAGCGGTCGCGAGGCCGATGTCCGACCCGCCGCCCAGGAAGAGCGCGGTCCCGTACCTTCCCAATCCATCCTTCATGTGAGCGCGTCCTTTCGTTGCCGGGCGCCGAGCCCGAGCCGTCTCTCCAGATCCGATCGCCACGCGTGACCTGGATCCAAGCGTTCGCGGGCATCCATCCACCGGTCCAGGTCCGGGTACATGTCCGGCAGCAAGGCCGGGTTCAGGCGCGCGTCCTTGGCCAGGTAGACGCGCCCGCCGGCCTCGGCGACGAGTCGGTCGATGCGGTCGAGCAGCTGCGCAAGGCCGGGTTGGCCGGCGGGGAGGTCGAGAGCCAGCGTCCACCCGGGGGCGGGGAACGAGAGCATCCCGCGTCCGGGCCCGAACCGCTTCAGCACCGCGAGGAACGACGCCGACCCGCCGGACGAGAGCAGCTCGACGGCCGTCTCGACCACGCGCTCCTGCCCGAAGGGCACGACGAACTGGTGCTGCACGAACCCGCGGCGCCCGTAGAGGCGGTTCCAGTCCGCGATCGCGTCCAGCGGATAGAAGAAGGACGTCAGCGAGGTGATCCTCCCGCGCTCCTCGCGGGGGGCCTTCCGGAACCAGACCTCGTTGAATGAGCGCGCCGCCGCTCGCGTGACGACGTTCGGGACTCCGGGCGGCACCGAGGCGAGCATGCGAGGCGAGTAGACGAGCGGATCGCGTGCGAGCGCGCTCGGAAGCTCCTCACGCGTGGCGTGGTCGCCCCGCGTGAGCACCCCTCGGCCGAGCGACCGGCCGCGTGCGAGGCAGTCCACCCAGGCCACCGAGTACCTGTAGCGGTGGTCGTCCGAGGCCATCCGGCCCATCAGGTCCTCCAGGTCGACGGCGCGCTCGGTATCGACCCGCGTCCAGGAGGTCCCTATAGGGAGCAGACGGACCGTGGCGCGAACGATGATGCCCGTGAGCCCCAGGCCCCCCAGGGTGGCCTCGTAGGTCTCGGGATCGGACGCGAGCGCGACCTGCCGCACCTGGCCGTCCGGAAGGAGCAGCTCGAACCCCACAAGGTGATCACCGAGCGACCCGTCCCCGTGATGATTCTTGCCGTGCACGTCGTTCGCGATCGCGCCGCCGAGAGTGACGAAACGGGTGCCGGGAGTGACGGGCAGGAACCAGCCGCGCGGCACGATCGCGCGAAGGATGTCATCGATCGACGTGCCGGCGAGCGCCGCGAGGATGCCCTCGTCTTCGTCGAAACGCTCGATCCCCCGCTGGGCGGTCATGTCGAGGACGAGCCCGCCGCCGTTCTGCGCGACGTCACCGTAGCTGCGGCCGAGGCCGCGGGCGATGGCTCCGCGAGCTCCCATCGCCCCGAGCGCGGTGGCCACGTCGGCCGCGTCGCGAGGCCTGACCACGCTCGCCCTGCTCGGCGACGTGCGCCCCCAGCCGCAAAGGATCCGGGACCGCGGCTCGAGCGGGCCGCCGGCCGCACCACCTCCGAGATCGGGACGCCGCATCACTTGAGATACACGCCAAGCGCGTAGACGACCAGCCACGCGAGGGCGACCACTTGGAGCGTGCGATCGCGCAGGAACACCGCTTCGGGGGTTCCTCCATCGCCCATCTCGATCGCGTAGGCGTATCGCAAGATCGCGACCGCGAACGGCACTATGGACACCTGGCTCCACGCGACGCCGTCCACGACGTGCGGCACCGCGAACGCCCACAGGCAGTAGGCGGTGAGGGCGACGCCGGCCGCCACCACCCAGACGCCGCGGAGGTACTCGACGGGGTAGCGCGCCCGCGCGCTCCTCTCGGAGTCGTCTTCGGCTCGACGCGTGTCGGCAAGTCGCTTGCCCGCGACGACGCACATCGCTCCCGAGCACGCGAGGATGAGGAACCAGGCGGAAGGAGGCACGCCGGTCGCGGCGCTCCCGGCGACCGCACGAAGCACGAAGCCGGAGGCCACGGCGACCAGCTCGATCACCGCGATCCGCTTCAACCAGAGGCTGTAGGTGAGAGTCATCGCGACGTAGGCGAACTCCACCGACAGGAACCGAACGCCCACGTACGAGCCGATCGCCCCGCCCGCGAGGATCAGCACGCTCGCGGCGGCGACGGCAAGACGAGGCGAGAGCTCACGGGAGGCGACCGGACGGAAGCGCTTCGCCGCGTGGCTACGGTCCTGCGGCGCGTCGACCACGTCGTTCACCAGATACGCGGCGCTCGCCACCGCGCAGAAGCCAGCGAAGGCGAGCGTCGCGTGTGCGAGCACGCTCGGCCTGCCGAGCACCCCAGCTGCTCCGGGCGCGGCGAACACGAGCGCGTTCTTCGCCCACTGCTTGGGTCGAAGCGCCCGACCCAGAGCCGAGATCGACGAGCCGGAGCCGATCACGAGTGGAGCCGGGCGGCCGGGAACGGCGATCGCGGTACGTTCGCGCACGGACCAGCCCTTCTGGAAGACGCGTCCACAAGGCGCGTCGGACTATTCGACGATACGTGAGCCCCACCAAGTCATTCGCCCCCGAACGGGCAGACGGCGCAGCTTCTAATCGATATCTAACGAGCCAGGCGAAGAGAAAGAGCGTCGGTGCGCGCACCACGAGCGTCGGCGATATCTCCGCCGGAGGACGTCAGCTGCCGTCGCGCGAGGTTCGCGACGACGATTCCGGCGATGCCTGCCCGCGCCGCCCGCCGCACGATCCAGCACGGCGTGGGATGCCGGTCTACCCAGAGCGGACCGCCACCGCTCTGCAAGCCAGAACGCACCGCCTGCCCGAAGCAATCCGTCCGGTGCACCGATGCGCCACCCGGCGCCGGGGCGCAATGACCCTACTGCGTTGTGGCGCTGGTGCTTCCGCCCATGCGACTAGCGAGCACATCCAGGCCACCTGCGATGATGAGTCCCGACGCGGCGATCGCGATCCGAAGCGGGGTGTGACGGTCGACCGGGCAGTTGCAGCTGATGTGGCCGATCGAGTGAAGCGGAGGAGGGCAGTCGCACACGACTCGCGTCGAAGGCAGGAGGACGGCGATGACGACGGCGCCCAAGAGGGCCCCGAGGGCGGCAACTCGAAGGTGCGGCCTTCGGACCTCTGGCAGCCGTCGCGCCGCCCATAGCAGGAGGGCCACCAACGCGGCACCCAGGGTGATGAAGCCGATACGGGCATCTGCCCAGGCCCACGCAAAGAGCCCCGTGACTGCGGCCACGATGGTGGCCGTCGCATACAACAGCAAACGCCTCATCCGTCTCGTTCTGACGTCCTGAAGCTCCACTCGGGTTCCGACCGATGGCTGAGAGCGAGGTGTACGGTCAACAAGGGCGCAGGAGGTCCACACCGGGCCGTGGGGAGCGTGAGGGTGCGGGTAATCGCGACCGCGACGTTCGCAGCGATCATGCTCACTTCCTGCGGCGTGTCGGCGGGCGGTGCAACGTCGTCGTCGCCCGCGCTCGCTCCGTGCGCTCAGCTTGTCCACGACTGCCAGGCGACGAGGCTGCCGGACGTCACCCTCACCGCCGGACAGACTTTCGGAGCGTTCGGTCCTGTGGACGGGATGGACCTCTCGGCGATCATCTCTTTCGATGACGCATTACGACGCGCCGGCGCCGAGGACGGCCATCCGGACGCGAAGACGGTTCAGGTGACGCTCGGATCGGCAAACGCCAGCGACTTGCACTGGGGAGAGGGCACCAACCTCTACTACGGGGTGGACTGGGCGGGTGTGTGCGTCCCAATGCTCGGCCCGTCGCTGAGTTCCGGAGGATCACCGCCATTGCCCACATGCGCGGGTTCCGACTGGGTGACCGTCATAGACGCACATACGGGCGCCTTCATCGTCGGAGGGAACTAGGTCTGCGCTCGCGCCGCGGCCGAGGATGGATGGCCGTGCGCGCCGGGACGCAAGGACGTGCGATCACGGTGGCTTCCAGGCCATTCGCCACGAATCAGCATTCCATGGCGCGATGACGCCGGAGAAGGTGACCCGCACTCGCCGGAGCGCACGGGCGGGGTCGTGCCCGTGGCCCAGCTCGCAGACACCTCCCCCCCAAGGTCGTGAGCTAGCGGGGCATGGGCCAGCCGGCATACGACGAGCCGTGGCCAGGCATCCAATGACGATCTTGTTCGCTGGCGGCTTCGCGGTATCGATCGGCGCGTTCGTGACTGGATGGTGGATCCTTCCGAGTCCGAAGCGATGCGCCGGATTCTTGTGCGACTACGCCCCTGATGCGGCTCTGGTGCTGAGACAGCATCCCCTCTCGCGGGCCCAGGTCGTGGTCATTGGCGGCGGACTCGCGGCGGCGGTCTTCATGTCCGTGCTGGGCTTCTACAGAGCGAGAATCCACCGCGAGGCATAGCGCCCCCCGGCGCGGATCAGGACGGGGGGCGCGGCTGCCAGGCGAGGGGCGAGATCCCGTAGCGGAGGAATCTCGCGATCTCACGTGGATCCGAGCCGTCCGCCTTCGCAACCCAAAGCTGGGGCTCCCCCCCGGTGAGGTCCGCGTACGCGATCTCCGCGCCGTCAGGCGACCAGAGGGGTCGTCCGAACGTTGCGTCGGCATTGGTGTCGATCAACTTACGCGAGTCGGTCCCGTCGGCGTTTGCGACCCAAACGCCGAACCGTTCGCCGGAGATCGCGGCCAGATACAGGATCCTGCTGCCGTCAGGCGACCATTGCGGGAAGAGGGTGAAGGCACCGTCAGGGGGGATCAGGCTCTGGGCGCCGGTTCCGTCGGCGTTCATGACCCAGAGCGCTCCGTGAGTATCTCCTTCCACGTACACGTAGGCGATCTTCGTCCCGTCCGGAGACCAGGTGGGTGTCGCCTCATCGGCCGCGTCATTGGTGAGCTGGTGCTCACCCGTGCCATTGGCACCGATCACGTAGAGGTCTGCCGGACAGCTCTTCGTCAGTGGGCAGCCTGGGATGTAGTGAGTCCCGCGGTAGATCGAGAACACCAGCTCCGAGCCGTCGGGGGACCACGACGGGAACGAGATGTAGGCGTCGTCGCGAGTGAGCTGCGTGAGGCCGCTCCCATCGGCGTTCATCACGAAGAGCTCGATCCTGCAGCAGTCCGCGGATCCTCTGTTCACGTACCCAGGGAAGGCGACCCGCGACCCGTCCGGTGAGAAGGCGTAGTCGTAGTGCGCGGCGATGTGATCCGGCGCCACCGGGAAGTTCGGGAAGTCGGGGTTTCGCCCGTCGGTCCAAAGGGGCGTCTTCTGGCCCGTGGCGGGATCCACGGCATAGATCATGCTGCCGGCCTCCCCGCCGCCTCCGATCGCCCAGATCGGACCGTTCTTCACGGGCGTCGAGCTGAGGGTGGACCCGGGTGTTTCGGTCTTCGGGCGGGCGCCGGAGAACGCGATCACGGCCAGCGCGACCGCCGCAGCTCCCACGAGAAGGGCCACGATGAGCGTCAGCGACCGACGGCTGGGTGAGGGCGGGACCCAACTCGGTTGGCGCGTTCCGATCTCGGGCCAAAGGTCGGAAACTTCGATCCGATCAGCGAAGCGAAAACGTGAGTCAAGATCCATCATCGTCTGCCTCCAGAAGTTGGCGAAGCCGCCTCCGCCCGACAGCGAGATGCACGGTGACAGCGGCCGGTGTGGACCCGACGATCCGCGCGACGTCCTTTGCGGGATATCCGGCGTAGTGAAAGAGCACGAGGCACGCCCGCTGCTTCGGAGTGAGCCGGCCCAACCCCCGGACCAGATCGACCACGGGCTCCGGCATCTCGTAAACAGACTCCCGTAGCCCTCCTGAGTGGCGCCCCCGGTCCTTCAGCTCGGCGGCCGCGATCCGGAAGGCAGTGCGCCACACCCACCCACGAGGGTCACGAACCCGCGACCGCCCGCGGATCGCTTGCGCAAAGGTCTCGGCCAAGGCGTCCTTTGCCACTTCACGGTCGCCCGCGAAGAGCACCAGCGCCCGCTCGAGCCGGGCACCATCGTCGCGATAGAGGCGCTCGAGCGCCTCCATCGCGGGATCGGTCACCGACGAGCCCTTCGTCCCTCTAGACCCATTCATCCCTCTGTTTGTGAAGGAAGCCAAACGACCGGAAACCCTAAGGAACTTCCCGCTCCCCGCTCCCCGGCGTCCCTACGGATCGTCGTCGTGTCAATCGCGCTCCGAGTCGTGGGTCTTGGACCGAGCGGCGGCTGCGGTCCGCGCTCCTGGCCTAGTAGCCTGGTCGCAGTCCTGACCCGCTCTTCCCTAGTCCACCAGCCGCTCCACATCCATCACGAAACGCCGGGTGACATCGCGTGTCGCCGTGCCATCGCTTCGCGGTCGAATGCGGGATTGCTCCCGCCACACCACGGCATCACGGATGAGGTTGGCGTACTCCGGCAACTCCTCGCACGCCCAGCGCGCTGCCTCCAGTTTCGATACGTGCTCTCCCGTTCGCCAGGTCCGGAGCCCCCGACACATGGTGAGGATGGCGTAGGCCTGAGAGCCTTGTGTCACGAGCCCGTCGACCCGATCGGGCCAGGCCAGCATGTGCCGACGCACCGCCTCGACGTACTCATCGTGCGAAATGACCGGCACGAGAGACGCGACGGGCGGGCCGCACAACGCGATGCCGACGTCGCGAAGCTGGTACCAGTCGATCAACCAGCCATGGTCGACCTCCATGGCGTGGAATGGCTCCCCCGGGGAGATCCGTGCCGCCGCCGAGGATGCGGTGCGGAACGTCGCGAGCGCTTGGGAGGAGAGATATACGACTTCAACTCGGTCCTCCCATTCAGGCATCTCTTCGACGATGTCCCGATGGAGGGCGCTCAAGCGCCGCGAGCTGGGCTGCAGTCAGATCGGACCGGAGGACCGCAACTGTATCGACGTCACTGATTCCGGGGTCGAAGTCACCCGTGACCACCGACCCGAAAAGATAGGAGCCGACCAGATCGACGCCGAGAGCCTGCGTCTGGCCGCCCACGAGTCGCGTAAGGAGTCCCCCGACGCTGGGGTCCCTGATTCCCATACGCATATTCAAGCCCTCAAGGCGGGAAGGCGACGATCGCCGTAAGCCAGCCGACCCCTCCCGCTGCGTTCCGCGAGAGAGAGTCGGTGCGAGTCGAGACCCCCATCCCGAGCGTCGGCGCCCGCGCTTGCCTGGGGCGCGTGGACTCGTCAGGACGTGGGCGGGATCTCGACGACGCGGCCATCCTGCTCGCCGAAGTCCCATACATCGATGGCCGGCGGTTCCACGCCGAGCGTCGTGAGGGCGGTGCAGATCTGGCTCCGATGATCGGTCCCGTGGTGCAGCGCCTGGGCGAGCCGGATGCCCATCGGGGCGTGGGTCTCGGACCCGTCGTCGCGGCGCCTCACGAGGACGACGTCCGGATCGAGGTCCTGTGCCAGGAGCTGCGACCAGGCGGCACCGTGGCCCTCCATCGCCGCCCGGAGCTCCGGGAGGCCCATGCGATCCTCGTCGATGAGGGGGGTGCGCTCACCAGTCGTGGTGAACAGGTACCTGGAGTCGGCCCCGACGAGGTGGCGCACCGTCTCGAGGATCGAGCCGTAGGTCCCGGGGACGGCGGTCCCCAGCTGCTCTGGGCTGAGCGCGAGGCACGCATCAACCACCCGCAGCGTCGCCCACACATGGTGGCCGAACGCGTCCTCGAGCAAGGACCTGCTCATCCGGCTACCGTAACAGACCCCGTCGCACGCTGAGAGCACGCCGCATGGTGCGCGAGCGTTTCCGACATGTCGCATGACCCGCAGGGCGCGCGCCTCCAAGAGCGGTTAGCAGCCATCAGCCGTCCCTGAACCGCGGGTCGCGACTCAGCGTCCGTAAACGGACACGTGTCTGCTGCTGGTGGAGTTGAAGGGTGCTCGGCTCCAGTCGGCCCACCGGTCGATCAGGCGTAGCCCGGCGATCCTCGCCATTAGATCGAGCTCGCTCGGCCACGCGTACCGGGTGACGATCGGGTAAAGACCTACACCCTCGCTCGTGAGTCGCACGTGGGTCTCGTCGAGCCGCTGCGTCACGGGATCGTGGCGACCGACATCGAGCCAAACCTCGTTGACTCGGATGGCTTCAGCGTCCACGTATTGATCGCTGCGGAGGCGGGTGAGATAGGCAGGCACGAAGGCTTCCACGACGAACGACCCGTCGTCGGTGAGATGAGCCGCGACGTTCTCGAAACAGCGCACCTGCTCTTCTTGTGTCAGCAGATTGAACAGCGTGTTGAACACCACGAAGACCAATCGGTAGCTGCCCGGGACTGGGACATCAGCGAAGTTGCCCATCGTGACCGAGAGCTGGTCGCCGCCCGGCTTCTCGCGCAGCTTGGCGACCATGGCGGGTGAAACGTCGATCCCGTCGACGCGGATCCCCCGAGCCGCGAGGGGAAGCGCGATCCGACCGGTGCCGATCGCGAGCTCCAGCGCGGGGCCACCACCTGCCAGTTCTTCCAGGAACGCGACCGTGGCCGGCTCATCGCCTCGAAGGACGTCGTCGTAGATCTCGGCGGCGTCCTTCCCGAAACTCATCCCTGGCTCGTAGTTCTCCATATGCCGACCTTACCCCCGCTGGCATCTGGCGGTCCCGCGCCGGGGCGCGTGGCGAGTTTGACCCTGTAACCATCTGGACGGAGTGCCCCGTGACGCGGGAGGTGGGACGGGGGCTGTCAGCCCGGCGGGTCCTCCCCGACGAGCCCGTCCACGGACTCCCGGATGAGGTCCGCATGCCCGGCGTGCCGCGCGTACTCCTCGATCAGGTCGATCAGGAGACGCCGCAGGCTGGGGGACTCACCGCGCGAGCTGGTGTACCGGCCCAGCTGCTCCAGGCCCCCGTCGGCCAGCGCGCTCGCGACCAGAGATCGTGAGCGGGCCACGGCGTCCTGCCAGAGCGCCATGAGCTGCTCGGGGGTGTCCTCGGCGGCCGAATGCCATTCCCAGTCGGGGTCGGCGTCCCAGTCCACCGTGTCCCAGGGTGGCCCCGGTTCTCGCCCGAGCAGCTTCCGGGAGAAGTGGTCGTCCTCGACGGCCGCCAGGTGCTTGAGCAGCCCGCCCAGGGTGATCGACGAGGCGCCGACCGTGGCCTGTAGGCCGGCCGCGTCGAGCCCGCCGCACTTCCACGCCAGGATCGCGCGCTCGCGCTCCAGGGCGCCAAGGAGGGTGGCGGTCTCGTCGCCCGCGACGGGCACGTGCGGCATGAGGTGAATCTACCCTCGTGATCTCGGCTTCACACGCGCAGCTCCAAGTGACTTCGCTCCCACACTGGCTGGAGCCGCTGGGCGTCGCGTGCCGGGGGGCAAGTTCCGGTTTGACTAACGTCTACGAGTGCTGAACTGACTGGGTGCGCGAGGACAGCACCGCGAGGACGACGCCTAAGCCGACGCTCGCCAACGCGATAGCTATCCGCAGCAGGACGAAGTCGCTGCTGCATGAGGTCACCGATGGAGGGCAGGGGGCGCTACCCGGGAACGGGGTTGGGCAGACGGGGACGCTCGACACGCACGTCATCGGGGTCCATGCAAGCGAGACCACCACGCCACCGAGGGCGAGGGCGACACCCGCGATACGCAGGAACATGCGTTGCATCATGCTTCAGACGAACCCATGCCGCGAGTCGGTTCCCCGTGAACGTGGTTCGCCTAACTGTGGATCGCCTCCTGGAGCAAAGACTACGCGCCATTCGATTCGCCGCAAGAAGGGGCGGAGCGTGCAGGGGCGCAAGGACGTTACCGACCGCATTGGGGTCCGCGAAGAGACGTTATGGAGGCCCGACCGGAACCGTGCAGCCGTCCAGACGCGGATACGTCCGGACGCCTGTACTAGGACCGGCACGGCCGTGCCCATTCCCGGGTCGGATCGCCGCCGCGGAGCCCTCGCTCGGCAGGGGTCCTTCCATGTGCCGGTCACATGGCCCTTCGGAACATCCACCCGGGTGTCTACCGTAACTTGTCGCTACGAGGAGGGATGGATATGCAGCGACATCGGACTGCAGCGCTGGTGGTCGCCCTCGCGCTCGCCCTGGTCGCGTCGCCTGCCCACGCGGTCGACCCTGGCACGGCCGACGTCGGGGTAACGATGCGATGGGTAGGGGTCGGTACGCCGCGTGCACGAGCTGGCGAGACGGCGGTCTACGACATCGCGGTGACGAACTACGGACCCGACACCGCGACCGGCGTCGTGCTCAACTCGGGCGTGACCGATCAATTCGACACCGTGTCGCTGGTGTGCTCGGACCCGACGGGGTGTTCGGAATCCGGAACCATGTTGGCGCCCGCCGCATCGTTCACCGCGAGGCTGACCGTTGTCGTGTGCTGCTTCTTCACGGGCGAAGATCGGGACGCGCGCGTCTGGACGGACGTGTGGACGTCGGCCGACCCGAACGCATCGAACGACACGTACACGGTCAACACGAAGATAGTGGGTCCGCACCGGAAGTGACGCTGGCTCAACGCCAGCGCGAGTGCGGCCTCACGAGTCGGGGCGCGCGCCGCCGCCTCCTCAGCCGGCCGGCGCCACCAGCGCGGGCGTGATCTCGCCGACCGTCCGGCAGCCCGTGAGCGCCATCGCGTTGGCGAAGCCGTCGCGTAGCAGGCGCAGGACGTCGAAGGCCCCCTCCTCCCCCGAAGTGGCAAGGCCCCACAGGTAGGGGCGCCCCACCAGCACGGCCGAGGCTCCCAGCGCCAGGGCCTTCAGGACGTCGGTTCCTCGCCGGATGCCGCCGTCCACCAGCACCGGGATCCGCCCGCCGACGGCCTCGACGATCTCGGGAAGCACCGTGATCCCCGCGGGCGAGGAATCGAGCTGGCGCCCGCCGTGGTTCGAGACCACGATCCCGTCGACGCCGGCCTTCACGGCGATCTCCGCGTCCTCGCGCGTGAGGATCCCCTTGACGAGGAGCGGCAGCCCCGGCGCGTGCTCCCGGATGAAGGCCACGTCGTCCCAGCACAGCGCCGGATCCATCACGAGCCTGTCGCCCGCCAGGCCGATCGGCAGCACGAAGCCGTTCCGCGCGTCGCGCTCGCGCAGGCCGTTCACCGGGAAGTCGACCGTCCAGCAGATCGCCCCGAACCCGGCCCGGGCCGCCCGCTCCAGCATCTCGGCCGTGAAGGCACGATCCTCGAAGATGTACAGCTGCCACCACTTCGGTCCGTCGGAGGCAGCGGCCACCTCCTCGAGGAAGTCGACGGCCGTCGAGGACACCACGAAGATCGAGCCGGCCCGCGCTGCGGCCCGCGCGGCGGCGAGCTCGCCGTCGGGGTGCGCCATCTTCTGGAACGCGACCGGCGCCAACAGGATGGGCGCCGACAGCGGCGTCCCTAGCGACTCGGCGGATGTGTCGGGCGCGCCGGCCCCCCGCAGGAATCGCGGCCGAAGCACCCAGCGATCGAACGCGCGGCGGTTCTCCGCGAGGGACCACTCGTCCCCGGCGCCGCCGGCGAAGTAGTCGTAGACGTCCTTGGGCAGGCGTTCCCGGGCGGCCGGTTCGTAGTCGTCGACGTTGACGAACCGCGGCTCGTCCACGGACCGGAAGCCTACTCCACGGGTGCGGTCACGTCGGCCTGCGCGCGCACCGTGACGGCGATGCCGGAAAGGATCAGCGCGCCGCCGACGAGTGCGGTCCAGGGCGGGACCTCTGCGAAGAAGGCGAGCGCGAGCAGGGTCGCGCCGATCGGCTCCGCGGTGATCGCGGTCGCGATCACCGGCGCCGGCACGTCGGAGAGCAGGTAGTTGAAGACCGTATGACCCATGATCTGCGGACCGAGCGCCATCAGCACGAAGAGCACCCAGACCTTCGGAGGGAACCCTGCGAACGGCTGCCCGGCGGCGGCCACGGCTATCGCGAGGATCGCGGCGCAGGTCGAGTAGCAGATCGCCACGTAGGTGAGGAGGGATACCCGCCGCCGGAGGCTCCGCCCCGCCAGGTAGTAGCCGGCGGCGGCCGCGGCGCCGCCCAGAGCCAGGGAGTCGCCACGCAGGTTCGAGGACCCAAGGTCGCCCCCGAAGATCGCGAGAGCCCCGGCCACCGACAGCCCCGCGCCCAGCAGGGTCCTTCCCTCGATCCGCTCCCCGAGGAACCTGCCCAGCAACGCCACCCAGACCGGCTGCGTGGTGACCAGCACCGTGCTCGCGCCCACGGAGATGAAGGAGAGCGAGGGGATCCACAGGGCGAAGTGCGCGGCGAGCAGAGCGCCCGAAGCCACAGCCGCCGCCCACTGCCCGCGCGAGAGCCCGCGGAGCTCGTCCCGGTGCAGGGCCAGGGCCGCCGGCACCAGGATCGCGACCGCGAGGGCGTTCCGGTAGAAGGCCACGGACAGAGCGGGCGCGTCGGCGAGCCGGACAGAAGGCCCCTCAGCCGCCGTGCGCCGCCCGCCGGCGCCCGGCCCCCATCCCCTGCGAGAGTCCCCTAGAGGTGTCCTTCACGGCCGCGACGAGTGGCTCGGGGGGTGCCGCCGGCTGGAGCCGCTCGGCGGGCCCGGCGATGCCGACCGCCCCGGCCGCGTGTCCGCGATGGTCGAACACTGGGGCGGCTATCTCCGCCTCGCCCACGACCGCCTCCTGGTCCTCGGTCGCCGCGCCCAGGCGCGCCACCTCGTCCAGGGTCATCGCGAGCGCGTGGGGATCGACGATCGTCCTGCCCGTGAGCCGGGGCAGGGGTCCGGCCAGGAGGCTCCGCCGCCGGTCGGGATCCAGGAAGGCGGCGATCGCCTTGCCGAGGGCGCACGCGTGCCACGGTATCGACGCGCCCACCTCGAGCACCTGAACGGACCCGTCGGGCCGGAACACGTGGTGGACGATGAGCACGGAACGCCCGTGGAGGACCCCGACGCGGACCGTCTCGCCCACGCGGCTCGCGAGCGCGTCCGCCCACGGGATCGATCGCGCCCGCAGCTCGTGGTTGTCCAGGAACGCGTTCCCGAGCTGCAGCATCGCCGGACCGAGACGGTACTTCCCCGTGTCGGCTTCCTGCTCCACGAGCTCCTGGCGCTCGAGCGTGCGGAGCAGGCCGAAGACCGTCGCCTTGGCGATCCCGAGCCGGGTCGCGAGCTCGGTTATCCCCAGCCGCGCGGTCCCCGAGCCGAACTCCTTCAAGATCCGGGCCGCCCGATCGACGGACTGGATCATGTCACGTCGTTCCAACGTCACAGCCGACTCCCCACTGATCAGGCAAGCGCCCGGATCACGCCTCCCGAAGGGCCCGTTCGAGTGCCGCGAAGAGCAACGACGTTGAGGACGCACCGGGGTCTCGATGCCCGACGCTCCGCGGTCCCAGGTAGGAGGCGCGACCCTTCCGCGCCTGGAGGGGCACGGTGGCCTGGGCACCGGCCTCCGCCGCCTCCCGCGCCCGCCCCAGCGCCTCCACGATGTCATCGCCAGCGGAGATCTCCCGCCCGAGCGCCTCCACCGCGGGCGCCCACGCGTCGACCATGGTCTTGTCCCCCTCGACGGCCGCGCCCACGGCCTGGATGCCTGCGAGCGCCGCACGGAGCGCGTCCACCAGGTCCTGCGGGCCGAACGACGCGGCCTTCCCGAGCGAGTTCCCCGCCTCGCGGAAGCCCGACCCGTAAAGAGGCCCGGCGGCGCCCCCAACCCGGAACATCAGGGTCGACGCGGTCTCCAGCAGGATCTCCCCGGGGGTGGCGCCGTTCGCGGTCTCCATGGCCGCGGCAGCTGCGGTGAAGCCGCGCTCCATGTTGATGCCGTGGTCGGCGTCCCCGATCGCCGCGTCGAGCTGGGTCAGAAGGTCGCGATGCGCCGACATCTCGGTTGCCGACTCACGCACCCATCGGCGCACCGATTCCGCGTCGAACCGCGGGCCGCGCGTTCCCCTGCGACTTGCCTTGGGACCGCTCACCGACCTCACAATCCGCCCGTCCCGACCGCCTTGTCAAACGCTGAGGTCGCACCCCTGCCCCGGCGCAGATGTTCGACGATGCCGAACGGAACCCGCCACAGAAGCCGCGTTCGGGGGACATCCGTCGTTGCGGTTCGGACCGGCTCGGGCGTGGGTTGTGGCGCCGGAAGACGCCCCTACGAGGGGCCTGGAAGAGGGGGTGGTGATGAGTACCTTCGGAACCGTCGGCTTGCTCGCAGCCGTGCCGACGAACGCCCATCTGTTCTTGGGAGAGGTCGTCGGAACCGGCGTCCTGATCCTTCTGGGCGATGGCGTCGTGGCCGGGGTCCTGCTGGGCAAGTCCAAGGCCCAGAACTCAGGCTGGATCGTCATCACCTGGGCGTGGGCGATGGGCGTGCTGTTCGGCGTGTACTCGGCGCAGGCGGCGGGCGGCCTCGGCCACCTGAACCCAGCCGTCACGATCGCCCTCGCCGCCACGAACAAGATGGGTCCCGGATTGGGCTGGAGCAACGTGCCGATCCTCATCGCCGGCGAGTTCGTCGGGGCGTTCGTGGGGGCGACACTCGTGTACCTCGCGTACATGGCGCACTGGAAGGAGACCGAAGACGCCGGCCTCAAGCTGGCCGTGTTCTGCACGGCCCCGGCGGTACGCAACTACGGGATGAACCTCGCCACCGAGATCATCGGCACGGCGATGCTGCTGCTCGGCATCCTCGCGCTCCCTGCTGGGACACCCGTCGGTTTCGGGGTCTTCGCGGTCGCACTCCTCGTCTTCTCCATCGGTATGTCGCTCGGCGGCCCGACCGGATACGCGATCAACCCGGCTCGTGACCTGGGCCCGCGGATCATCCACGCCATCTTGCCGATCCCGGGCAAGCGGGACCCGGACTGGGCCTACTCGTGGGTCCCGGTCGTCGGTCCGATCATCGGGGGCGTTCTGGGGGCGCTGATAGGCAAGGGAGTGTTCGTGTAGCCGGTGCGAGCCGGTGCGAGCCTCCACGGGAAAGGAGCCGAAGTGAAGAAGCTGATCAACGATCCGGCAGACGTCGTACGGGAGGAGCTGCTGGGCATCGCGGCGGCTCACCCCGACCTGGTATCCGTGCACTTCGATCCCAACTACGTGGTCCGCGCCGACGCGCCGGTCAAGGGTAAGGTCGCCCTGGTGTCGGGCGGGGGCTCGGGCCACGAGCCGATGCACGGAGGGTTCGTCGGCGTCGGCATGCTCGACGCCGCCTGTCCCGGGGAGGTGTTCACGTCCCCGACGCCCGACCAGATGCAGGCTGCCTCCAAGGCGGTCGACGGCGGCGTCGGCGTCGTGCACATCGTTAAGAACTACACGGGCGACATCATGAACTTCGACATGGCGGCGGAGCTCTGCCGCGCAGAGGGCGCGGAGGTCGAGGCCGTCATCGTCGATGATGACGTCGCGGTTCAAGACTCGCTGTACACGGCGGGACGTCGGGGCGTCGGCACGACCGTGCTGATGGAGAAGATCGCCGGCGCCGCGGCCCAGGAGGGCCGCTCCCTGAAGGAGGTCGCCGATGTCTGCCGGGAGGTGAACGCGGGAGGGCGGAGCATGGGCATGGCGCTCACGTCGTGCACCGTCCCGGCCGCAGGCAAGCCCACGTTCGAGCTCGGCGAGGACGAGATGGAGATCGGTATCGGGATCCACGGCGAGCCTGGTCGGGAGCGCATGAAGCTGAAACCCGTCCACGACATCGTGGAGATGATGGCGACGGCCGTAGTGGAGGACTTCCCGCTCAAGAAGGGCGACCGGGTCCTCGCGTTCGTGAACGGCATGGGCGGCACGCCGATGATCGAGCTCTACGTCGTCTTCAACGAGCTACAGCGGTTCCTGTCCGGGAGGGGGATAGAGATCACGCGGAACCTGATCGGCTCGTACATCACGTCCCTCGACATGGCCGGCTGCTCGATCACGCTGCTGAAGCTGAACGACGACTTCGTGCGGCTGTGGGACGCTCCGGTCAAGACCGCGGGCCTCAGGTGGGGGGTCTGAGGACCCCCCACCCGGGCCGCTCGAGGGCCGTCCCGCGCGGATCGCGGGACCCGAGAGGAACGAGGTGCGAGTGAAGGTGCCGTACGACAGGGTGGTTCGCTGGGTCGAGACGTTCGCGGCGACGATCGCCGAGAACAAGGAGTACCTGACCGATCTCGACTCGGCGATCGGCGACGCCGACCACGGCATCAACATGGACCGCGGCATGCGAGCGGCCCTGGCGAAGCTGGACGGGCAGCCGCCCGGCGACGTCGGGGCGATGTTGAAGGCCGTCGGGATGGCGCTCGTCTCCTCCGTGGGCGGCGCGGGGGGGCCGCTGTACGGCACGCTCTTCCTCCAGCTGGGGACCGCCACCGCCGGCAAGTCCGAGATCGACGCCGACGACTGGCTCGCCGCGCTCACGGCGGCCGTGGTCGGCGTCCAGGCTCGGGGGAAGGCGGAACCGAACGACAAGACGATGGTCGACGCCCTGCTGCCGGCCAGGGACGCCCTCGAGGAGGCGATCGCCGAGGGAGAGTCCTTCCCCGACGCCCTCCGCAGGTCGGCCCAGGCCGCAGAGCAGGGAATGAAGGCGACGATCCCGCTCGTCGCCAGGAAGGGGCGGGCGAGCTACCTCGGGGAGCGGAGCGCCGGGCATCAGGACCCCGGCGCGACCTCCTCGTACCTGCTGCTGAAGACCGCCGCAGACACCTGGAGCGACGGATAGGAAGGGAGGCGAGGTCCGATGACGAAGTACGTGGGAGCCATAGACCAGGGCACCACGAGCAGTCGGTTCATGATCTTCGACCACGGCGGCAACGTGATCGGGGTGGACCAGAAGGAGCACGAGCAGATCTACCCCAAGCCGGGGTGGGTCGAGCACGACCCCAAGGAGATATGGACCCGAACGAACGAGGTGATCAAGGGCGCGCTCAAGAAGGCAGGGCTCTCACCGAGCGATCTCGCGGCCGTGGGCGTGACGAACCAGCGCGAAACCACGGTCGTGTGGGACCGCAAGACCGGGGAGCCGGTCTACAACGCGCTGGTGTGGCAGGACACGCGCACTCAGGACATCGTCGACGCCCTGTCGGCCGACGGCGGCCAGGACCGGTTCCGGGAGAAGGCCGGCCTGCCGCTCGCGACCTACTTCTCGGGCACGAAGGTGAAGTGGATCCTGGACAACGTCGAGGGGGCCCGTGCCCGCGCTGAGGCCGGCGACCTGATGTTCGGCAACATCGACACCTGGGTCATCTGGAACATCACGGGCGGCACCGACGGCGGCGTCCACGTGACCGACGTCTCCAACGCGAGCCGCACGATGCTGATGAACCTCGAGACCCTGGACTGGGACGACGAGCTGCTCTCGGCGTTCGGGGTCCCACGCTCGATGCTCCCGGCCGTGCGGCCGTCCTCCGAGGTGTACGGCACAGCCAAGGGAGTGCTCGCGGGCGTGCCGGTCTCCGGGGACCTGGGCGACCAGCAGGCGGCCACGTTCGGCCAGGCCGCGTTCGACGTGGGCGACGCGAAGAACACCTACGGAACCGGGTGCTTCATGCTGCTCAACACCGGGACCGAGGCCGTTCCCTCCAAGAGCGGCCTGCTCACGACCGTCGGGTGGAAACTGGGCGACCAGCCGGCCGTGTACTGCCTGGAGGGGTCGATCGCGATCACCGGCGCACTGGTGCAGTGGCTGCGGGACAACATCGGGTTGATCTCGTCGTCTCCTGAGATCGAGGACCTGGCACGCACGGTCGATGACAACGGCGGCATCTACTTCGTGCCGGCGTTCTCGGGGCTGTTCGCACCGTACTGGCGTGGCGACGCGCGCGGCGCGATCGTCGGGCTCACCCGGTACGTGAACAAGGGGCACATCGCCAGGGCGGCCCTCGAGGCCACCGCGTGGCAGACCAGAGAGGTCCTGGACGCGATGGAGACCGACTCCGGCGTCTCGCTGAAGGAGCTCAAGGTGGACGGCGGCATGGTCTACAACGACCTGCTGATGCAGGTCCAGGCCGACGTCCTCGGCGTGCCGGTGATCCGTCCGAAGGTTGCGGAGACCACCGCCTTGGGGGCGGCCTACGCGGCCGGGCTGGCCGTCGGGTTCTGGGGGTCCTACGAGGACCTCCGGACGAACTGGGGCAAGGACGCCGAGTGGACGCCGAAGATGGAGGAGGGCGAGCGGGACAAGCACTACGCGCTCTGGAAGAAGGCGGTCACCCGGACCTTCGACTGGGTCGAGTGACGGACACGAGCACACGGAGGGAACGTTCGCCTCAGGTCAGGCGGGCCGAGGTGCGCCCAACCGCTGACGAGCCCGCAGAGCCGGCGGGGCTCGCGGTGCGATACTCGCCGTGATGGCGACGCCCGCACCGCGAGCCCCGGACGCCCGCGTGCTGATCGTGGGCGGAGGAGGAACGGGCGCCGCGCTAGCGCACGACCTGGCGCTCCGCGGCGTGCGTGTGACTCTGGTCGAGCGCGGCGAGCTCACGTCGGGCACCACGGGGCGCCACCATGGGCTCCTGCACAGCGGCGCGCGCTACGCAGTGAGTGATCCCGAGTCCGCCGTCGAGTGCATCGAGGAGAACACGATCCTGCGGCGGATCGCTGCGGGGTCGTTCGAGGAGAACGACGGCCTCTTCGTCGCGCTCACCGAGGAGGACATGGAGTACCTGCCCGCCTTCCTCGAGGGATGCGAGGCGAGCCGCATCCCGGCCCAGCTCCTCTCGCCGGAGCAGGCCCTGCGGCTCGAGCCGAACCTGAACCCCTCGCTGAAGGCGGCGGTGCGCGTGCCGGACGCGACCATGGACGCGATGCGGATGCCCCTGCGTTTCTTCGCCACGGCCAGGGCCAACGGCGCCGAGATCCTGAACCACATGGAGGTGACGGGGCTGCTGATCCACGGCGGGATCGTGAGCGGGGCGGCGGTGCTCGACCAGGTGACCGGGCGCGACGCCGAGATCCAGGCCGACGTGACCGTGAACGCCACCGGACCCTGGTCGGAGCAGGTCGCCAGGATGGCCGGAGTCGACGTCCCGATCCGGCCTTCCCCCGGGGTGATGCTCGCCCTGCGCGGACGCCTCTGCAACATGGTCCTGAACCGGCTGCACCGCTCCGGGGACGGCGACATCATCGTCCCCCAGCGAGCGCTCTCCATCGTGGGCACGAGCTCCTGGGTGGTCGAGGACCCCGAGGAGCTCGACGTGCCGCAGGACCACGTCCGAAGGATGTGGGAGGAGGGCGAGAAGCTGATCCCGGCCGTCCGCGGGGCGCGGTTCCGCGCCGCGTGGTCCGCGGCCCGGCCGCTGATCGGCTCGCGCGGAGCCGACACCGGCCGGGAGTTGTCGAGGACCTTCAAGGCGATCGATCACGCAGAGGCCGACCGCGTCGAGGGATTCGTCACGATCACCGGGGGCAAGGCCACCACGCTCCGCGGGATGGCCGAGCTCTGCGCCGACGTCGTCTGCCGCAAGCTCGGGGTGGACGAGCGGTGCCGCACGCGCGAGACCGTCCTGCTCCCCCACACGGCCCACTACGCAGCCTGATGGATACCGCGACGCTCCCGGAGCCCGCGACGACGACGAGGACCCTCCGGGTGTCCCGCTTCTCGCGCGACGGGCGCCCGCCGCGGTTCGAGGAGTTCGAGGTTCCTGTGACCGAGGGAACGACCGTCCTCGAGGCCCTCCGGTGGATCCGGGTACATCGAGACGCGGCCCTGGGCCTCCGGCATTCGTGCTTCCACGCCTCGTGCGGAACCTGCGGGATGCGAGTGAACGGCCGAGAGGTGCTCGCCTGCGTGACCGACGTCGCCTCGCTCGGGCAGGGCCCCGTCACCATCGAGCCGATCGCGAACCTCCCGCTGCTGCAGGACCTGGTCGTGGACATGGCGTCCTTCTACGCGCGGTTCCCGCTGCCACCCCCGCTCGTGCGGACGAGCGAGCTCGTCTCCGCTTCCGAGTTGCCAGAGGGGATCGATGCCCACGAGCGCTTCGAGGACTGCATCGAGTGCGGGCTCTGCCTGTCGGCGTGCCCGGTGGTCGCGACCGACGAGACGTACGTGGGGCCGGCCGCGCTCGCGTACGCCCAGCGGTTGCTGGAAGAGGATCGCGGCGCGGACCGCGCCGCGATCCTCTCCTGGGCCGACGACGACAACGCGGCGTGGCGCTGCCACGCCGCGTTCGAGTGCACCGAGGCCTGCCCTTCGGACGTCCGCCCGGCCGAGCGGATCATGGCGCTCCGCCGGGAGCTGGTGCTCCACCGGGAGACGGTCCGATGAACCCGAACGACCTGGACGCGATCCGCGACGCCCGCAGGGCGCCGGGCCCGGTGCTCCGCAAGGCGCCCGGACCGGTTGCCTGGTTCGACGTGCGCCGGCGTCGCGCCGGGAGCGTCGCCTTCTCGATCAGCCGCCTGGCGGGCCTGGGCCTCGTCTTCTACCTCTACCTGCACCTCGCCGTCCTCTCGCTGCTGCTTCGGGGTCCGGGCGCGTGGGGCTCGTTCCTGCGGGTGGCCACCACCCCGGCGCTGCTGGGTATGGACGTGCTCCTCCTCTTCGGGCTGTTGGTGCACGGGCTGAACGGGCTGCGCGTGGCGCTGATCGGCACCGGCGTCGCGCCGGATCGCCAGAAGGCCCTGCTGTGGACGGTCATGACGGTAGCGGCGATCCTCTTGCTCTACGGAGCGCTGCACATCTTGGGGAGCCGATGACGGTCGCCCACTCTCGACCTCCGGTCACGCCGGGCGGCTCCCGCGCATGGCGCGCGACCGCGCTGAGCGGGGTCGCCGTGCTCGCGCTCGTGACGGTGCACATGGTCGCCCACCACTTCGTCGTGCAGTCGGTCGGCGGGCTCCGCTCGTACCGGCAGGTCCTGGAGTACATCGGCAATCCCGTGATCTTCGTGATCGAGTCGCTGTTCCTGGTGGTAGTGACGTGGCACGCGATGCTCGGCCTGCGATCGGTGCTGTTCGACCTCGGCCTGTCCGAGACGTCGCGGCGTCGCGCGTCGCGAGCGCTCGCGGGGCTGGGCGTCGCGACCGTCGCGTACGGGTTCGCGCTCATCGGGATCCTCGCCTCGAGGAGCTGAGCCCAGGCCGTGGTCGGGATCGTGGTCGTGTCCCACTCGCATCGCCTGGCCCAGGGCGTGGCCGAGCTGGCGCGCGAGATGGGCGGGCCCGACCTGCAGCTCGAGATAGCCGGCGGGCTGGCCACCGAGGGGAACCCGACCGGCACCGACACGGTCCTTGTCATGGAGGCGATCGAGCGCGCATGGTCGGGCGACGGCGTCCTCGTCCTGATGGACCTCGGCAGCGCGGTGCTCTCCGCCGAGATGGCACTCGACATGCTCCCGCAGGAGCGGCGCGCCAAGGTGCTGCTCTGCGAGGCGCCGCTGGTCGAGGGCGCCGTGGCGGCCGCCGTGGCGGCCAGGGTAGGCTCCTCCCTCGACGAGGTGGCGCAGGAAGCTCGCGGCGGCCTCGCAGGCAAGGCCGCCCATCTCGGCGCGGGAGCGCCGACCCCCATGGCGGCTCCCGCCGCTCGGGCTCCCCGCGCCGGCCCCACCCGCTCGATCGCGATCACGGTCGCCAACCCCCACGGACTGCACGCCCGTCCCGCGGCGCGGTTCGTGCAGACGGCCTCCGCCTTCGACGCCGACGTCCTCGTCACGGATCGAACCACAGCGCGCGGTCCCGTTTCGGCCCGAAGCATGAACGCCGTCGCCACGCTGGGGGTGGTCCGCGGTCACGAGATAGAGGTCTCGGCAACGGGGCCGGAGGCCGAGGCGGCGATAGAGGCGATCCGCGCGCTCTCGGCCCGATCCTTCGACGAGGCCCCCGAGGAGGCCGTTGCCGTCGTCTCGCCGCCAGCCGGCGCCGAGCCCGAGGCGGCTGCGCCCGGCACCCTCCGGGGCATCCCGGCCTCACCCGGCATCGCGATCGGGCCGGCTCGCCGGTTCCACGTGCCCGACATCGAGGTTGCGGACCGGCCCGCCGAAGACCGGGCCGAGGAGCTGCGCGCGCTGGACGGCGCGATCGAGGCCACGCGCTCCGACATCGAGGCTCAACGGACCGGCGCCGCCACCCGAGTGGGCGCCTATGAGTCCGCCATCTTCGAGGCCCACCTCCTGTTCCTCGGCGACGAGGCGCTGCTGGAGCCGGCGCGCAGGGCGATCCGGGAGGAGGGGCTGGCCGCGGCCCCGGCCTGGCGAGACGCCGTCGAAGAGGTGGCCGCGCTCTGGGAGGGCCTCGACGACCGGTACCTGCGGGCGCGGGTCGATGACATGCGGAGCGTCGGCCGGCAGGTCTTGGCCCGGCTCCTCGGCGTTCCGCTCCCCCGCCCACAGCTGACGGAGCCCGGGATCCTGGTGGCCGGGGACCTCACCCCGGCCGACACGGCCGGCCTGGAGCCGGCCCGCGTCCTCGGCATCGCGACGGCGTTCGGCGCACCCGCCTCGCACGCCGCGGTGATCGCTCGAGCGCTCGGGATCCCCGCGGTGGTCGGGGCCGGCGAGGCCCTCCTTTCGATCGCGGAGGGGACGCCGCTCGCGCTCGATGCCTCCGCCGGGATCGTGCACATCGCCCCGGGCGGGGACGTCGCGGCCTCACTCGCCGCCCGCAGGGCGGCGAGTGAGGCCGACCTGGCGGAGGCTCGCCGGTCCGCCTCCGGTCCGGCCGTCACCACCGACGGAGTGACCGTCGAGGTGGCCGCGAACATCGGGGGGCCGCAGGAGGCGACCGCTGCCGTGCAAGCCGGCGCCGACGCCGTGGGGCTCTTCCGCACCGAGTTCCTCTTCCTGGAGAAGGGCGTGCCGGACGAGGACGAGCAGGAGGCCGCCTACCGCCGCGCGGCGGAGGCGCTGGGCGGGCGTCCGATGATCGTGCGAACGCTCGACGCCGGAGCGGACAAGCCCGTCCCCGGCCTCGACCAGCCGCCCGAGAAGAACCCGTTCCTGGGCGTCCGAGGGATCCGCCTGGGGCTCGAGCTCCCCGAGCTCCTCGAGTCCCAGCTGCGCGCGCTGCTGCGCGTGGCCGCCGACCATCCCGTACGGGTGATGTTCCCCATGGTCGCCACCCGCGACGAGCTCCGGGCGGCCCGCGCCGCGCTGGAGCGCGCCCGCGCCCGCCTGCGCTCGGACGCGCACATGGACGTCGGGGTGATGGTCGAGGTCCCGGCTGCGGCCCTCATGGCGGACGTGCTGGCTCCGGAGGTCGACTTCTTCTCCATTGGGACGAACGACCTCACCCAGTACGTGCTCGCGGCCGATCGCGGGAACGAGCGGCTCGCCACGCTCGCCGACCCGCTGCACCCCGCGGTCCTTCGCCTGATCCGCCGCACGGTCGAGGCGGCCGAGACCTGCGGGAGGTGGGTCGGGGTCTGCGGGGAGCTCGCCGGCGACCTCGAGGCCACCCCGGTGCTGATCGGCCTGGGCGTGCGCGAGCTCTCGATGGCCTCGCCGTCGATCCCGGTGGTGAAGCGCGCCGTGCGGTCGATCGCCGCGCGCGCAGCGGCGGCGCTCGCCCACGACGCGCTCGCCCAGCCGACGGCCGGGGCCGTCCGTGACCTCCTGGCCGGTCGGCGCTAGCTGCGGAGGGGCACTGTACGATGACTTTCGACCGTCTCGTGAGCACGCCCGACGAACGCGCCGCCCGATTCCTGGCCGGTGTCACGTACCTCCGCATCGTGCTGGTGCCGGTCGTGATGGCCCTGGTCCTTCTCGGCGACCGCACGCGCTACGCGTATGCGATCGGAGGGGCCCTCTTCCTGTTCGCTGCGTTGACCGACTTCTTCGACGGGTTCCTGGCCAGGCGTTGGCGGAAGACGTCGACGCTCGGGAGCTTCCTCGACACCACGGCCGACAAGCTCCTCGTCACGGGCGCCCTGCTCGCGCTCGTCGCCGTGGGCCGCGCGTCTGCGTGGATCGCGTTCGTCATCGTCTGGCGCGAGCTCCTGATCCTGGGGCTGCGGGGCGCCATCGCGGCGGGCGGCGCCGTGATGGCGCCCTCGATCTGGGGGAAGCTCAAGGCGAACGTCCAGTTCCTGGCGATATTCCTGGCGATCGTCCGGACCTCGAGCCGTGTCGGCCCCCTCCACATCGACGAGTACGCGATGCTCGCCGCGGCCGCGCTGACCGTGGCCTCGGCGGTCGAGTATCTGGCTCGGTTCTCGAGCGTCTTCTCGCCCGGCCCAGATCGGCGGTAGCGGGTGCGGGGCCCGGTCCTCGTCACGGGCGGGTCGGGCTTCGTCGGCGGGGCGTTGCTCCGGCGGCTGCTCGCCGGCGGCCTGCAGGTTCGGGCGCTGGCCCGTTCGGCCGGTTCCGCCGCCGCGCTCGAGGCGGCCGGCGCGCGACCGGTTCCCGGAGACGTCCTGGACCCGGCGGCCATGACCGAGGCGATGCGGGGATGCTCGATCGCCTTTCACGTGGCAGGGGTGAACGCCATGTGCCGCCGCGACCCCTCCGAGATGTACCGGGTGAACGTCGCAGGCGCCGAGAATGCCGCGCGGGCGGCCGCGCGGGCGGGGGTCGAGCGCCTGGTGGTCACGTCGTCCGCGGCCGCGATCGGCGAGGTGACCGGCACGATCGGGCGCGAGGACTCGCCCCATCGAGGCCGGTTCCTCTCCCACTATGAACGCTCGAAGCACCTCGGGGAGCTGCGGGCGTTCGAGGCCTCGAGCGAGCTCGGGCTCGAGATGGTCGCGCTGAACCCCGCGTCGGTGCAGGGCCCAGGCCGGACCGGCGGCACCGGCAGGCTGATGCTCGCCGCGGCCCGCGGCCGGATGCCCGCGATCGTGCACACGCAGGTGTCGCTCGTGGACGTGCAGGACTGCGCTGAAGGGCACGTCCGGGCGGCCGAGAAAGGCGTGCCGGGCGAACGGTACCTGCTCTGCGGCTCGTCGCTGCCCGCGCGCGACCTCGACGAGCTGATCCGGCGAGCGACCGGACGGCGCGGCCGGGCCGTCCCCGTTCCCCGCGCCGTCGTGTCGCTCGCCGGCGCGATCGCCGGCCCTTTGTCGCGCGCGGCCGGAAGAGACCTCCCTTTCTGCGGCGAGCTGGCGCGGACGCTCCTGCACGGCCACCGTTACGACGGCTCCAGAGCCGAACGGGATCTCGACCTTCGATACACGCCGATCGAGGAGACGCTTGACCGGACTATCCGGTGGTACCTCGATCACGGCCTGCTCCGCGCCCGGGCCGGCCGGACGCCGGCGACGTAGGATTGCCGGCGGCCGCCGAGCGGCCGTCCACCGACGCCGGGAGGACCGAGCCGTGAGCAACGAACGCCCCGATCGCAACCTAGCCATGGAGCTCGTACGCGTGACCGAGGCCGCCGCCCTCGCGTCGGGCCGTTGGATCGGCCGGGGTGACAAGATCGCCGCCGACGCCGCCGCGGTCGACGCGATGCGGCTGATGATCGACTCCGTCTCGATGCACGGAACGGTGGTGATCGGCGAGGGCGAGAAGGACGAGGCGCCCATGCTCTTCAACGGCGAGGAGGTCGGCAACGGCGACGGCCCCGGCGTCGACGTCGCGGTCGACCCGATCGACGGGACCCGACTCACCAGCGTGGGCCAGCCCAACGCCCTGGCCGTGATCGCCCTGTCGGCCCGCGGCGCGATGTTCTTCCCCGGTGCGGCCTTCTACATGGAGAAGATCGTGACCGGCCCCGAGGCGGCCCACGTGATCGACATCGACGCGCCGCCGGACGAGAACGTCCGCCGGGTCGCGAAGGCCAAGGGCCTCCGCCCCGAGGAGATCACCGTGACGATCCTCGACAGGCCCCGCCATGAGGAGCTGATCGCGGCGGTGCGCGGGGTCGGGGCGCGCGTGTTCCTGATCACCGACGGCGACGTGGCCGGCGCGATCACGGCCGCCGCGCCGCGCACCGAGGTAGACATGCTGATGGGGACGGGCGGCACGCCCGAGGGCGTGATCGCGGCGGCGGCCCTGAAGTGCCTGGGAGGAGCGATCCAGGGCCGCCTCGCGCCCAGGTCCGACGACGAGCGGCAACAGCTGATCGGCCAGGGCCTCGATCCCGACGCGATCCTATCGACCGAGGACCTCGTGAAGGGCGACGACGTCTTCTTCGCGGCGACCGGGATCACGGACGGATACCTGCTGCGCGGCGTTCGCTACTGGCCCGACGGCGCCACGACGTATTCGATGGTGATGCGATCGCGCTCCGGAACCCTCCGTTGGGTGGAAGCGGAGCATCGCTTCGAGAAGCTCGAGCGGTTCTCGCGGATCGAATACCGACGTTGAGACGAAACCGGCCGGTTCTGCGTAGAATCCGTTCAGACCAGGGACGAAAGGAACAGGTATGGCTGAGAGAACGATCCTCGTTTGCGACGCGTGTGGCAGGCCCGCGGCGGAGACGGTGACCATCCGCGTGGGCCGCGGGAACTTCGTCAAGGACCTGTGCGCTGCGCACGTCTCCGAGCTGACCTCCGGCTCTCGCAAGCCGAGGCCGGGCCGTCGCAAGGCGGTCGTGGGCGCGGTCGAGGCCGCGCGCAAGCCCGCGACGGCCAAGCGGCGCGGACGTCCACGCAAGAAGGCAACGGCTCGCAAGAGGGCAACGGCTCGCAAGAAGGCCTAGGGCTCCGGGAGGGCGTACACGCCCTTCCCGCGCCTCACGACCTCGCCCGAGCGCGCGACGTGCGCGAGCGCCTTCAACACGGCGCCGCGCACGTCGCGCGTCTCGAACGGATCTAGATAGCCACGCCGCAGAGCCAGGTCCTGGATCTTCGTCCAGTGCATCGGCTCGTTCTGCTCGCGGAGGATCGTGAGCACCGCCTCGCGTGCTTCCATCGGCCTCAGCCCGTTCCGCGCAGCGGGACGATCACCGCTTCGGAGAACACGCGGAGCATCTCGGGCTTGGGAACTGCGAACGGCAGCACCCACGGCGAGATCACGATCTCCTCGACGCCGAGCGCCTCGAACTCGCGAACACGTTCGATCACCCTCTCGGGCGTTCCGGACAGGGTGTCCCGGAGCCATGCGTCCAGCGTCTCGCTCCGCATCGCGTCGCCCGGGAACCCTTCGCGCGCAGACTCGAAGAGCGGGCGAAGATCCCGCTCGTCCTCGGTCACCAGCGAGTAGAGCCCCACGGACAACCTGAGTGAGCCGGGGTCGCGACCTTCCGCCTCGCACGCAGCGCGAGCGGCGGCGACGCGCCCCGCGTACGCCTCCGGGCTCCATCGCCACACGGTGTTCCACCCGTCCGCGTGCCGCGCCGCCAGACGGAGCGACCGGTCGCCCCCCTTGGCTCCGAGCCAGACCGGCGGGCGCGGCTCCTGCACGGGCGCCGGCTGGAGCCGCGCGCCCCGCACACGTACGCTCTCCGCGTCGAGCGTGGCGGGCGCGTCCTCGAACGACGCCGTCAGCACGCGAAGCGTCGACTCGAGCCGGGCGAACCGCTCACCCACGCTCCCGAACCCGTACCCGAACGCGACGAACTCCTCCTCGAACCAGCCTGCACCCACGCCGAGGTCGAGCCGGCCGCCGGAGATCCTGTCGATCGTCGCCGCCATCTTCGCCACGAGCGCGGGGTGACGGAAAGGCGCACACAGGACCAGCGTGCCGATGCGGATCCGCTCGGTGAGCGCCGCGACGCCCGCGAGCGCGGTCATCGGCTCGAGCGACCCGAGCGGAGCAGGCGAGGCTCCGTACCGGGCGAACGAGTAGAAGAAATGGTCGGAGATCCAGACGGAGTCGAACCCGATCCTCTCCGCCTCCTGTGCGCGCTCGGCCATCGCGCGGAACGAGATGGGCTCACCGTCCGGGAGCGAGAAGTCGTAGTGCGGAAGCGCCAGGCCGAACCGCATCAGAGGTATCGCAGCACGTCGGCCGGTCCGGTCACCTCGGCGTGAGGCGGCACGTGGATGCCGGCCGGCACCTTCAGGCGCGGGTACACGGAGATGTCGTGCGCCAGATGTACGCCTGGATTTACCGTCACCTCGTCGCCGAGCGCCACGCAGTCCTCGATCAGCGTCGGAAGGTCGGGGTCGGACCGGATCTCGGTCATCGACCCCACGACGACCTCGGAGAGCATCGCACTCGCGCCCACTATCGCCCCGTCGCGAATCTGCGACCGCGCGATCCTTGCCCCCTGGCGAACCTCCACGTCGTCGTCCAGGTTCGACTCCGTGATGGTGACGCCTGGCCCGATCTCGCAGAACCGGCCTATCCGCACGCCCGGCCCGATCTGAACGCTGCCGTCGCCGATCTTCTCGGCGAGTGTGGTTCCGGTGAGGTCGTCGCGCATCGAGAGGCTCTCGGGAGCGATCCACACGTTCCGCTCCGGATCGAAGGGCGGCCCGAGCAGGCGGTCGACCGCCGTGAAGTTCCCGTTCAGCACATCCACCATCGTGTCGATGTAGTCGCGCACGTTGCCCAGGTCCCCGATCCGGCGCACCGGGTGCACGTGGACCGGGAAGCCGTTGCCCACCAGCCAGGGCAGGAGGTCCTTGCCGAAGTCCAGGCGTTTCTCGCGGAGGGCTGCGAGCTCCGGATGCGACGCGAGCTCGCGCAGCCACTTCGTCTGGACGATGTAGAAGCCCGCGTTGGTCATGAGGGGAAGACGACGGAAGTCCTCGTCCCTCTTGACCTGGAAGTGCTCGCGGAGCTCGGCGAGGGTGGGCTTCTCCACGAACTCCTGGACGCGGCCCTTCTCGTCGGCCAGCATCAGGCCGTACTTCTCGGCAACCTCGTCGGGCTCGCGGAGCATCGCCGCGATCGTCACGATCGCCCCTGTCTCCTCGTGGGCCCGCAGCATCGGCTCCAGGTCGAAGTCGATGATCGAGTCGGTCGGGAACACGAGCGCCGGCTGCGTGATGTCCCAGTACTCCATCATCCGGAGGGTGGAATCCGCGCTCCCGGAGGACAGGGCGTCGTACTTCACCGGCGAGTACTTCACGTCGACGCCGAACCCCTCGCCGTACCCGATCATCACCTTGATCTGGTAGCGGTTCTCCTTGCCGTGGGCGATGATGTAGTAGTCCTTGATCCCCTCGCTCGTGAGGATCTGGAGCACCCAGCGGATCAGCCGCCGGCCCAGGAACGACATCGCCGCCTTCGAGCGGAGGTAGCCCGGCGCCTTCAGAGTGAGCGGCCGAGCCCTGACCCCCTGACCGCCCGCGAGGCCGATGCCGACTAGGTCCGTCAGGTCGGGCATGCCCGCATGATAGTGCGCCGAGCAGAAACCCGCCTGCGCCCTACGGCGAGGGCGAGGTCACCGCGGCGTAGAGGTCCAGCTCGCCGCTGAGGAGCACGTTCCCGGTCGCGTCGCGCACGACCACGCGCGTGAGGCCGGTGAGATCGCGGTTGAAGTCGCGCCCCACCCTCGCGGCACCGCCGCTGTCGAGCTCGGCGATCTTGCCCACCACCACGCTCGAGCCGGGTCCCCTCGGCGCCGTCTCCAGGGTGACCACGTACGGCATCGAGTCGGGCGGCCCGGTCGGGAGGCCGTTCACGCTCACGACCGCGAAGTCCGGCGAGGACGGTGACGTGAGCGTGAGCGCGGCGCCGCCGGCGGAGCTCCCGGGCGAGCCGGTCAGCGTCCCGAGGTACACGTCGTTGGCGGGGTCCTGGAACTCTCCACTCTGGAGGAGGCGTGCGAAACGGTCGTACGCCTGGTGCTGCGCCTCCTGCGCCGCCATCACCTGATCGTGCATCCGGTCGGCCCGTCCGGCCATCACCGAGCCCCAGCCGAGCGCGGCCGTGGCCACCATCGCGGCCACCACAGCCGCGGCGCCCGAGCGGGCCCGTCGGGTGCCGAGCCGGCTCCTCCCGGTCCTCTCGCCGACCAGGGCGGCAACGCGCTCCTCCAGGTCGGGCGCCGGCGTCACCGGGGCGAGCGCGTACGGGAGCAGCGCCGCCGCCCGCCGGAGATCCTCGGCCTCCCTCCGGCAGGCCGCGCACCAGGCGAGGTGCCGGTCGATCGTGAGCGCCTCGCGGGCCGGCACGGCGTCGACGGCCATCTCGGGCAGCCGGTCCCGAACGGCGACGCAGTTCACTGCTGCCCCTTGTCCTCGTTCGCCCGGCGGACCTTGATGAGCGCCGCGCGCAAGCGGGTCTTCACGGTGCCGAGCGGGATGCCGTCCGCCTCCGCTATCTCCCGCGCGGTCAGGCCGCGGAAGTACGCTCGGCCCAGGAGCCTCCGCTCGGCTTCGGTGAGAGACGACAGTGCGCGCAGGGCCGCGTCGCGCTCCATCAGGACGTCCTCTTCGCCGGCCGAGGGCGCGTCGGGCACCTCGTCGACCAGGACGAGCGTCGGGCGTGACACGCCGGTCTCGCGCCGGAGGCGATCAACCGCGAGGTTGTGGGCGATCGTCATCAGCCACGTGGACAGCCGCCCGCGAGCCGCGTCGAACCTCGCGGCCTTTCGCCACGCCGTGAGGAAGACGTCCTGGGTGAGCTCCTCCGCGGCCTCGCGGGTACCGAGCAGGCGCATGCCGAGGGTGTAGACGGGGCGTCCGAAGCGCGCATAGAGCGTCCGAACCGCGTCGTCGCTGCCGGCGAGGAGTTGTTCCATCAGCTGTTGTTCCTCCCGTGGGAGGAGCGGACCTTCGGTCTGCACCAGGTTCTCCTCGGATATACGGAGGCGACGTTCGACGCGGCTTGCCGACACCCCCTCTCGGGATGATGGCACGCGCGCGAACTTCCGTGCACGCCGGTGCCCCGGAAGACGACTTCCGTTCCGGGGCACCCTGTGCTAGGTTGCTTCTATGCGCAACCCTGGTCACCTCGCCCGGCTGATCCTCGCGGCGGGCCTCTCGGCCGGCGCGCTGGCCCTCGCCGCCGGGCCGGCCGGGGCGCAGGAACCCTGGGTCGCCCACCTCTCGCTCGACGGCGTCGTGGACCCCTTCGTCGCGAACTACATCCGGGACGGGATCGCTCGGGCGCAGGACGACGGCGCTGCCGCGGTGCTCCTCACGATCGACACCCCCGGGGGGCTCGACTCCTCGATGCGCGAGATCGTGGGGTCGATCCTGCACGCCGACGTGCCGGTGATCTGCTACGTGGCGCCGCCGGGGGCGAGGGCGGCCTCGGCGGGCACGTTCGTCCTCGAGTCCTGCCCGGTTGCCGCGATGGCGCCGGCGACCGAGGTCGGCGCCGCCCACCCGGTGGGCGTGGCCGGTGCGATAGAGCAGCAGAAGGTGACGAACGACGCCGTGGCCTACATCCAGGCCCTGGCGAAGCTCCGCGGGCGGAACGTGGACTGGGTGGAGCAGGCCGTGCGCGACTCCGTGAGCGTCCCTGCGGATACGGCGCTCGAGCTCAACGTGATCGACCTCGTGGCTCCCAGCACGGAGGCGCTCCTGGCAGACGTCGAGGGCACGCAGGTGGCGGTGGGGGGCGGGAAGATCGTCACGATCAACATCGCCGGGGCCACGATCCGGGAGACCCGCATGGGCCTGGGGGCCCGGATCCTGCATTCGCTGCTCACCCCCGACCTCGCGTTCATCTTCTTCTACCTGGGACTCGGCCTCATCGTGATCGAGGTGCTCCACCCGGGAGCGACGATCCCGGGCATCCTCGGCGTGCTGTCGCTGGTCGCCGCGTTCGCCTCGTTCGGCGTCCTGCCCGTCCAGCTCCTGGGGGTGACGCTGCTGCTCGCCTCGGCGGTCTTCTTCCTGCTCGAGCTGAAGCATCCAGGGCTCGGCGCGTTCACGCTCGGTGGAGTCGTCACGCTGGTCCTTGGCGGACTCACGCTGTTCAACCCATCGGTCCCCAACGCACGGGTGTCTCCATGGGTGATCGGCGCGATGGCGCTCGCCCTGGTCGGGTTCTTCGGTACCGTCGTAACGGCGGCGATCGCCGCGCGCCGGATGCCCAGGACCACTCCGTCCGAGCGGCTCCTGGGCGCGAAAGGCGTCGTGACGGTCCCCCTGGACCCCGAGGGCGTCGTGCGCGTCGGGGGCGAGGAGTGGACCGCGCTGTCAGAGACGGGCGCCGTGCCCAGGGACGCGAACGTGCGGGTCCTGGCTGTGGAAGGCTTGCGGCTCAAGGTGCAACGGATAGATGAGTCGGCGCCGGCGGAGCCGGGGCCGGGAGGGAGGTAACCGTGGTGACCGGTCCGCTGATCGCGCTGGGAGTGATCCTCCTGCTGGCGATCTTGATCCTGCCGAGGGCGATAAAGATCGTGCCGGAGTACCAGAGGCTGGTGCTGTTCAGGCTGGGGCGCTGCGTCGGCGTCCGCGGCCCCGGGTTCATCCTCATCATCCCCGTCATCGACCGGGTGGTTCGCGTGGACCTGCGCGAGCAGTACCTCGAGATCCCGCACCAGGCGGCCATCACCGAGGACAACGCGGGGATCTCGATCGACTTCATCGTGTTCAACAAGGTCGTCGACGCGCAGATGTCGATCCTGTCGGTCGGCAACTTCGCGGGCGCCGCGCAGAACATCGCCGCCACGACCCTGCGCTCAGTGGTGGGCGACATGTCCCTCGACGACGTCCTGGCCAAGCGCGAGCAGATGAACGAGGTGCTCCGCGTGAAGCTCGACGAGGTCACCGAGCGTTGGGGCGTGAAGGTCACGAACGTGGAGATCCGCGAGATCATCCCGCCGCCCAGCGTGCAGGAGGCCATGACCCGTCAGATGTCGGCCGAGCGCACGCGGCGCGCGGTCGTGACCGAGGCCGAGGGCCAGAAGCAGGCCGCCATCACCGTGGCGGAGGGCAACAAGCAGTCGGCGATCCTGAACGCCGAGGGCGCGAAGCAGGCCGCGATCCTTAACGCCGAGGGCGAGCGGCAGGCGGCGGTCCTGCGCGCGGAGGGCTTCGCCGCGGCGCTCCAGAAGATCTTCGAGACCGCGCACGGCGTGGACGGCAACACGATGAGCCTTCAGTACCTCGAAGCGCTGAAGCAGATCGGCTCGTCGCCCTCGACGAAGTTCGTGATCCCGATGGAGCTCGCGACGCTGCTCGCCGGGGTGTCGGGCATGGCGAGCAGATCCTTCGGGGACGGCGAGAAGGGCGCCGGAGCGTCGGCCTGAGGAAGCCCTAGACCGAGATCGCCGGGGCCTCGAGGCCGGCCTGCTGCAACGCCAGCGTGAAGTCGTGGGGCGACGAGACCGCTTTCATCGCGGCCTCCACGGTCACGCGGCCTCGCTGCACTAGCTCCAGGAGCCCCTGGTCGAACGTCGACATGCCGTAGTAGCCGCCCTCCGCGATCACGTCTTTGATCTCGTTGGTCTTCTCGGGATCGACGATCCGTTCCGCGACCCGGCCGGTGTTCACGAGGATCTCGAGCGCCGGCGCGCGTGAGCCGTCGATCGTGGGGAGCAGCCTCTGGCAGATGATCCCGCGCAGGGTACCGGCGAGCGCGTAGCGGATCTGCTGCTGTTGGTGCGGCGGGAAGAAGTCGATGACGCGGTTCACCGTCTCGGTCGCGTCGACCGTGTGGAGCGTCGACAGCACGAGGTGGCCCGTGTCGGCGGCCTGGATCGCCGCGCGCACGGTCTCGGTGTCGCGCATCTCCCCGATCACGATCACGTCGGGGTCCTGGCGGAGCGCCGCGCGCAGCGCCGACAGGAAGTCCTTCGTGTCGTTGCCGACCTCGCGCTGGTTGATCTCCGCGAGATCGTCCTTGTGAAGCACCTCGATCGGATCCTCGATCGTGACGATGTGAACGGGCTTCGTCCGGTTGATGTGCTCGATCATCGCCGCGATCGTCGTCGTCTTCCCCGCGCCCGTGGGACCGGTCACGAGGATCAGTCCCCGGTGCTCCTCGGCGAGCGTGCGCACGGCGTCGGGCATCCCGATCTCCTCGAACGAGGGCCCGCCGAACCTGAGCTTGCGCAGCACCATGCTGACGGAGCCGCGCTGCTTGAACACGTTGGCGCGGAAGCGGCCGACGTCCGGCAGCGAGTAGGCGAAGTCGACCTCGCCGCTCTCTTCCAGGCGGGCCCTGCGGTCCGCGGGAACGACGTGTTCGGCGATCGCCAGCGTCTCCGGCGGCGTGAGCGGGTCGCGGGAGAGCCGCAGCAGGCCGTCCGGCATGCGGATCAGCGGCGACGACCCGACCTTCACGTGCAGATCGGAGCCCTCGCCGCCAACCAGCCGAGTCAGCCAACCGTCGAACTCGACGACGACCGGTGACCTCGTCCCCTCCATCGTATCTCCCTCCCTCGCCTTCCTCGCGAGCGCCGGCGCCGGGCGCCGAGAAGTGCATCGGAAGCGATCCGCCCGGACTCAAGCCCCGGAGCCACCCCGGAGCGCCGGGGCTCAGGTCCTGGCGATGATCCGGCACACCTGCCGGTCGGTGAGCGGAAGGAACTCGGTCATGCGAAGGGGCGGGCGGGAGCCCCCGAGCATCCCCTCCAGCAGGCCGCGGTGGATCGCGCAGACGAGGTCCCCGTGCTCTTCGGCGAGGTCGCGGAACGGGCAGTGGCGCAGGGTGATCTCGACGATCCTCGTCCCCTTGCGGCGGAACCTTGGGTCGAAGCCTGCCTCGGCGAGGGCCTCCTGCAGGAGGGCCAGGTTCGGGCCGGAGGGCTTGCGGGCGCCCGGCTTCGGGACGCTCCTGCCCACGAGATACTCCCCCCAGTCGCGCGCCAGGTCATGGGCGCGCTCGCGCGCTCGCGCCCCGGTGAGCAGGCCGGTGAGGATGTCGGCGAGCAGCCGGTAGTCCCGGCCCTCCCCCTCCTCGCGCTCGATCGCGACGTAGAGCGTCTGCGGGCGGCCGACGGTGGCGCCCTTGCTGGCCTCGGTGGCCACGAGTCCAGCCTCCTCGAGCCTGCGCAGGTGCGGTCTGAGCGTGTTCGGATGGAGCGAGAGCCGCGCCGAGAGCTCCCGGACGCTCACCGGCCGGCGCGACAGTCGCAGGTACCGGTAGAGGCGGTGTCGGGTGTCGTCGGCGAGCGCCTTGTGGACCTCCAGGTCGGACGGCTCAGGCATCGGACGCCTCCGCGGGCCGTATCATGGGGAAAGCACGGTTCCCACCGTGTTTATCACGGAAACGGGAGGACGCCCGCGTGGTCACCGAGGAGCAGGTCCGCCAGGCCCTTCGACGGGTGATGGATCCGGAGATCGGCAAGCCGATCGAGGACATCGGAATGCTGCGGGGCATCGAGGTCGAGGGCGGCACCGTCCGCGTGGACGTTCTGATCACGATCGAGGGCTGCCCCCTCAAGGACCGCATCACGAGCGACGTGACGAACGCGGTGGCGCCGCTGGACGGCGTCGCGAACGTCGACGTCCACCTTTCCCCCATGAGCCAGGAGCAGCGCGAGGCGCTCGTGCACCAGCTCAGGGGCGGCTCACCGGCCGCGCCGCAGCCGTCGAAGATCAACTTCCCCGAGTCGACCTCGATCATCGCGGTGGCGTCCGGCAAGGGCGGTGTCGGGAAGTCGAGCGTCACGGTGAACCTGGCGTGCGCGCTCGCGGCAGAGGGCTACCGCGTCGGCATCCTCGACGCCGACGTGTGGGGCTTCAGCGTGCCGCGCATGATCGGCGTGACGGGCAAGCCGGTCGGGTTCGACGACATGATCCTGCCGCTCGAGGCGCACGGCGTGAAGGTGATCTCGATGGGCTTCTTCGTGCCGGAGGAGACGCCGGTGATCTGGCGCGGCCCGATGCTGCACAAGGCGATCGAGCAGTTCCTGGGCGACGTGTACTGGGGAGACCTGGACTTCCTGCTCTGCGACCTGCCCCCGGGCACCGGTGACGTCGCCATCTCCCTCGCCTCCTTCCTTCCGGGCGCGGCGATGCTCGTCGTGACGACGCCGCAGGAGGCCGCCCGGAAGGTGGCCGAGCGCGCAGGGAAGATGGCCGAGCGCACGAACCTGCGCCCGATCGGCGTGATCGAGAACATGAGCTACTACGTGTGCCCACACTGCGGGGAGCGGGACGAGATCTTCGGCTCGGGCGGCGGGAAAGAGGCGGCGGAGACGCTCGGCGTGCCGCTCATGGCGCAGGTTCCGCTGATGCCGGCCCTGCGCGCGGGGGGGGACGTGGGCCGCCCCGTCGTGGTCACCGACCCCGACACGCCCGCCAGCGTGGCGCTCCGCGAAGCCGCAACGGCCGTCGTGAGGGCGACGAGATCGAGAGTGGGGAAGCCTCTGACTCTGCTCGCCGGCCCGGGCGGGGCCGCCCACTGAGGGGGCGCCGGCCTCAGGACGCCTTGAGCGTCGAGGGCGTCTGGCGAGTGCTGCAGAACGGGCAGTAGTAGTCGCGCGCGGGCGTCTCGAGGTCCGATCGCGACAGGCCGCCCCCGCACACCGGGCAGTAGAACTCCTCGATCTCCTGCATGAACGAGTCCTCCGCCGCGTTGATCGTCGCCTGCCTCACCGTGATCTCCTCGTCTACTTGTGGCTCAGCGGATGCCGGTAGGACGGCTCCGCATGCGTCCAGCACACGACGGACGAGTTGTAGGTGGAAAGGATCGTCTGGCAGCCCAGATGGTCGCAGACCCGACCTCGCTCGGGACGAGACGCGGCCCCCTTGCCCCGCTCCGGCGGGCCGAGCTCCACGCCCTTGCCGATCCGGCTGGCCATCGCGATCGCTCCTTCCGCAGTAACGCGGAGAAGATCCGTGGGGCGAGAGAGGAACGGCGGAAAGCCACCGGTCGGTCGCTCGACGCGAACCCTCGGGCGACGCCCGAGACAACCAGATTAGCAGGTCCGTGTGCGTGGCCGCCCGAGGCCGGTCAGGCCGGCACCGGACCTGCCCGCTCGTGATCATCGAGGCCGCTCGCAGGCGGCGCGGCGCGATCCTTCCTGATCGCCCACGTCGTGAGCGTGGCGGCGCACACGAGCGCCACCACCAGCGCCGTCCATTGGGAGCCGGTGAGCGGGCCGAACCGCTTGTCGATACGGAGGGAGTCCTCCAGGAGCCGCATGCACCCGTACCAGGCCCCGAAGGTGAGCGTCAGCACGCCCAGGCGCCTCGGCCACTTCTGCATCTGCCAGAGAGCCGCGAAGAGGACCCAGGCGAGCATCATGTCGTAGAGCGCGGTCTGGTGAACGCCGACCCCGTGGGCGAGCACCGGCTGCCCGGTGCACGAGAGCAGCCCCGACACGGGCGCCTTGCAGAGCGCTGAGCCCGCCCGGTCGAGGGTCTCGACGTAGCCACCCGTGAGCAGGGCGGCCCACCGACCCGGCGCCGTCTCCACCCACGGCCCCGGCAGCGCCCCTCCTCGGTACTGCCACGCTAGGAGCCACTGCGCCGGCTTGCCGAGGTGGTCGCCGATCACGAGGTCGCCGACGCGCCCGATCCCGATCCCTAGCGCTAGGGCCACCACCGAGGGGTCCATCACGCTGAAGAACCCGTAGCCCAGCTTCCGCATCCTCGGGAGATTGATCAGCACCGCCCCGGCGATCCCGCCCAGGAGCGAGATCCCGCCCTTCCATATCTCGAGCATGTCGATGAACCCGTTGAACTCGGAGAAGTGCGCGATCACGTAGAACAGGCGAGCCCCGACGATCGTGCCGACGAGCGCCCAGAAGAGCATCTTGTCGAGGTCGGCGCGGACGTTCTCGCGCCGCCGCTCGAGCTCCTCGGTGGGAGTGACGCCGTCGTCGGGAACGATCCTCGGCGGCCCGATCCGCGTGAGCAGCGACGCGCCGATCATGAACCCGATCGCGATCCCAAGACCATGCGGTGATATCGCGAACGAGCTCCCGAACCGGAATCGGTCGAGAACCGGCCAGCCGATCGCCGCGAGCGCGGGATCCACGAGCCAGAGTCTACCGGGCAGCGCCGAAGAGCTCTGCCACCGCGCGTCCGAGCAGGATCCCTCCGGTCACGTCGGACGGGTAATGGACACCGAGGTAGACGCGCGACAGGCCCACGGCGTTGCCGAGCGCACCGAGGGTGCGTCGGGCGGGCGCCCCGAGCCGCAGCTCCCGGCCGGCCACGGTGAGGAACGTGACGAGCACGGCCGGGTGGGTACTCGGCCAAGACGCGCCGTTCGGCTTGCCGATCATCAGGCGCGTGCCCTCGGGGTCGGCCTCGTAGGGCCGGGGCCGCTCGAAGGCCCGCTTCAGCCCCTGGCCCGCGAGCCACGTGATCGAAGCCGCCGCGAAGGCCTTCGCCGCCGCCCTGCGATGCCCGACGACCGCGAGCGCGCCGGCCGCGGCGCCGGCCGCCCACCACGAGCCGAGCTCCGTGATCTCGGAGTAGGCGCGATCGGCCACGGGCCCGTTCCCCGCGTTCACCTTGCGGAACGCGGCGGCGTCCTTCTGCCTGCCCTCGTCGGTGGAGGACCAGAGACCGATGGCGACGGCCGCGCTGCCGAGCGCCAGGCCCTTGAGGATCGTTCGCCCCTTCATCGCGGGCGATGATAGGTGGCAGGAGCCCGGACCGACCCCGTCACTCGCCCTCGATCTCCCTCTTCTGCGAGAGCACTCCGTGGCGCAGCGCGAGGTGCGCGCCGCCCACGGCAGCGAGGCTCATCGCCCCGAACCTTCCGAGCGGCCCCTTGAAGGAGTACTCCGCCTCCTGTCGGAGCAACGCGCGATCGAACGGCAGGGACGCGATCGTGGTGGTGACCGTCGCATCGAGGAGCCCGCTCAGCCTGACCTTCGCGAGCCACGGCGGCTCCCACTCGAGCACCTCGGCGTCGACGTCGGCCCGGATGGTCATGAACCTCATCCGGACGGAGTAGCGAGCGCCGGGGCCCAGGCCCGAGGACGGGAGCCACACGCGCTCGATGTGCTTGTCCCAGTGCGGCAGGTTCCCGGGATCGCTCGTGACCTCCCACACCCGATCGGGTGGTGCCTCGATCTCGACTGAGAACTCGACCGTCGTCACCCGACGCTCGCGCTGCCGCTCGACCAGCCGTGCCACCACACCAGGCGCGAGGGGGCGATCCTAACCAGCGCGTCGGCGCGCGGATCGACGGCCTTCAGCACCGCCTTCATCGACCGCCCGCCGCCGCCGACCGCGCGGAGCGTGAAGAGCGAGCCCATCCCCTGGACCATCGCGCCCACCATCTCGCGGGCGCGCCATGCCGACGCGCGGTCGACGGTGAGGGCCACCGGGGCCTCGGGGCCGGCGTCGGCGAGCGCCAGCGTCTCGATCGGCAGGGCCGCGTAGAGGGCCCCACCGTCCACGAGCCAGCGCGTCGGGACGACGACGGGCCCGCGCGAGCCGACGATGGCGAGCGCCCCGTCGCCGCCGTCCCCGACGGCGCCGCGAACGTCGAACGGGAGCTTCCCGAACGCCGGCTCGCCCTTCTTCGACACACGGAACGCGTCGTGCGAAGTCACGTCGCCGCCCCACCGGTTCCAACCCTCCTGCACTCCGTCCTCGTCGAGCAGGGCGGTGCGCTCAACGTCGATGCCCACGAACACGCGACCGGGCGGCGTCCACGCGAACGGAACCTGCTTGGCGTCGGCCGCGTAGCCCGCGAAGAACCGCGCGTTCTTCCGGCTGAACTTCACGGAGGCGCGCGCGAGCAGGGGTCCTTCTGCCACGGTCGCCCCCCACGTGCGCCGGTCCAGGAGGTCGAACGTGCGCACGGTGCCGCTGAACGTGACCGCCAGGTCGCCGTGGCGGACCAGCCCCGCGGTCGAGGGGTCGACCGACCAGGCCCGCGCCTTCACCGAGCGCCGCGAGGTCGTGAGCCAGACCCTGCCGGCGGAGAGCGTGAACACGAGGGGCGTGCAGTGGGGCCCCCGGGGTGTGAGGCCCGCGACCGAGCAGAACTCGCCCTCCTCCAGGACGTCCTGCACGGCGGTCGACAGGAAGCTCACGCCGGCATCATCTCTCGCGCGGCACCTGGCGGTCGAACCAGCATGAGCCCGGTCCACATGATGTGGCTGGCTATCGGGGCGAGCACGCCCCCCGTCCACCAGGCCAGGCCCGTCCACAGCCCGCCGCCGACGATCGCCGCGGCGACGATCGGCAGTCGCCGGCTGGGCAGGTTCGAGGCAACGTAGGCGGCGACGGCGACGAGGGCCGCCGCGCCGGAGCCCCATGCGAGCGCGACCCGCGGCAGGAACAGACCGCGCCAGAAGAGCTCCTCGCCCGGGACCGACACCGCCAGCGAGAGCGCCAGGCGCCGCGCGAGCGGCTCCCGGGCGGCGGCGGCGTAGGCCTCCCTGACGTGGCGGCGGAACACGCCCCACCGGGAGACGATGGCCACGAAGGCGAGCGTGCCGGCGTAGAGCAGGATCCCGCTTCCCATTCCCGCCGCTGCAGAGCCGGCCACCGAGGTGCCGAGGGAGAGCTCCCTGCCGCGGAGCGACAGGGAGAGCAAGCCCAGTACCAGGTGAACGGCCGGCAGCACGCGGAACACGCTCGAGTGCCCCGACGCCACCCACCACCAGCCGGCCGCCGCCGAGAGGGCGCCCGCGACCGCGACGGCGACCTGCACCACCTACCCCGGCAGGAACCGGACCTTCACGGCGACCTCCGCGGTGAAGGCCGTCACGACCGCCAGGTAGAAGAAGCCCGTGGCCGATTGCACCGCCGACGCGCGCTCGCCCTTCAGCGCGAGCTTCACGAGCACGGCGATCAGCGCCGTCGTGCCGACCATGCCGAGCGCGATCCAGGGCGCGAGCGCTCCGGCCGTGAGCAGCGGGTTGATCTCGTTGGACGATGCGACGCCGCCGAAGCCGGCCGAGAGCACGGAGACGACCTCCACCGCCACCGCGACGAGCAGCACGACGGTGTACCGGTTGATCGGGGCCCGCGAGAGCCCTCGGTCGGTGAGGTACCAGTGGCCCAGCAGCAGCCCGTCGAGCACCGCACCCAGGAACGCCCCGCCGGCCGCCAGCTGGAAGAGGGCGAGGATCTCCGGCTGACGCGCCGCGCCTCCCATCACGAAGAGCCCGGCCGCAGAGACGGGCACCGAGACGAAACCCAACGCGTGCGCGAGGCCCTGCTGCCGTACGAACAGGAGCAGCGTCCACGCGAGCGTGACGAGGACGGTCGCGAGCGCCAGGCGGGTCGTCCACCGGCCGGCGTCGTTCCCCGCCACCTGCCCTGCCACCGCCGAGCGCCACCAGGCGAACGCGAGGATCGCGAGCATCACTCCGGACAGCTTGAAGTACCCGCGCTTGACCTCGCTCCAGAGCGGCACGAGCCACAGCAGCGCCGCGGCACCGGCCACCGTCTGGCCGAGCACTAGCGCCATGACCCCCGCCGATCCCTGCACGGCCATCAGGGTACCGGTCCGGGGAGGAGCTCCGAGCGGGAGGCCGGCCCGCTCGCAGGGACCGCCGC
>JACQDK010000113.1 GCA_016201135.1 Actinomycetota bacterium | reverse complement strand
GGGGTGAACGGAGATCTCGTGATGCTCGGCCCGCCCTTCTGCCTCTCCGACGACGAGGCGTCCCTGCTCGTCGAGCGCACCGCCGCTGCGGTACGTTCGGTCGCGTGAGCGATCGCGTCGGGCTGGTCGTCTGTCCCGAGGTCAGGATCTACGACCACGGCCCCCAGCATCCCCTGCGGCCCGACCGAGTGCTGCTCACCTGGGACCTGATCCGGGCATACGGCCTCGACGCGGCCTCGAACGTCCACGTGCTGAGGGCCGAGCCCGCCGCGGACGACGTGATCGGGCTCGTCCACACCCCGCAGTTCATCGACGCCACCCGCAGAGCGGGACAGGGGGAGGAGGGCGACTTCTCGCGCTTCGGCTACGGGCCCGGAGACAATCCGATCTTCCCGCGGATGCACGAGGCCGGCGCCCTCGTGGTGGGAGCGAGCGTCGCCGCGGCGCGGGCGGTCTGGGAGGAGGGCTTTGACCACGCCTTCAGCGCGGCCGGCGGGCTCCACCACGCGATGCCGGCCCGCGCCTCGGGCTTCTGCGTGTACGACGATCCCGCCGTCGCGATCGCCTGGCTGCTCGGCCGGGGCGCGGGGCGCGTGGCCTACGTCGATGTCGACGTGCACCACGGCGACGGTCCCCAGGCGATCTTCTACGCCGAGCCTCGCGTTCTGACGGTCTCGATCCACGAGTCCGGCGAGTACCTGTTCCCCGGGACCGGGTTCCCCGAGGAGCGTGGCGCCGGGGCGGCGGAGGGCACGAAGGTGAACGTGCCGCTCCCGCCTGGGACCGGCGACGCCGCCTGGCTCGCCGCGTTCCGCGAGGTCGTCCCCGCGCGTGTGCGCGAGTTCCGCCCGGACGTCCTGGTGACCCAGCTCGGCTGCGACACGCATGCCACCGACCCACTCGCGCACCTGCGCTTGACCACGGGCGCCTACCGCGAGGCCGCGAAGATCCTGCACGCCCTGGCGCACGAAGCCGCGGGGGGCAGGTGGGTGGCCACGGGCGGGGGCGGCTACCAGTGGGCGCGGGTCGTGCCGCGGGCGTGGACGATCTACTTCGCCGAGATGGCCGGTGCCCTGGACGGTCTGCCGGACGAGCTCCCCGAGGGCTGGATAGAGGAGGCGGAGTTCCGCCTTCGCGGCCCGGTTCCCACGACGCTCTCCGAGGAGCCGGCACCGTGAGCCCCGAGGACACGCGGATCAAGCTCGTGTGCACGCTCGGGCCGGCAAGCGCCACGCCGAAGATGGTGCGAGGGCTCGTCGAGGCCGGCGCGTCGGTCTTCCGGATCAACCTGTCGCACGGTTCGCCCGAGGATCACGCGCGGTCCTTCGGCCTGGTGCGCGAGGCCGAGGCGGGATCGGGAAGGGCCCTCGCGGTGCTCGCCGACCTGCCGGGGCCGAAGGTCCGCCTGGGCTCGCTGGATCCCGACCCCCTGCGGCTCCAGCCCGGGCAGCGGTTCCAGCTGCGGCCCGGCGGTCCCGGCGACGCCCGCGGCGCGTCCACGACCTATCCCGGGCTCGCCGGCGACCTGCGCGAGGGGGACCGCGTCCTGCTCGCCGACGGCGCGGTGGAGCTCGTCGTCACCGCGATCTCGGACGGCATCGTCGAGACCGAGTGTCTGCGCGGCGGCGCCGTGAGCTCCAGGCAGGGGGTGAACGTGCCTGCCGACCGGCTCGCGCTCCCGGCGGTGACCGATCGCGACCGGGAGGGGCTCGCCCGCATGCTCGACCTCGGCGCGGATCTGGTGGCGCAGTCGTTCGTCCGCGGTCCCGATGACGTCCAGGAGCTGCGAGCCGCGATGGGCGACCGCCAAGCCCCGATCGTGGCCAAGATCGAGACGAAGCCGGCCGTCGAGTCGATCGTCGGGATCCTAGGTGTCACAGACGGCCTGATGGTGGCCAGGGGCGACCTGGGCGTGGAGCTCCCCATGGAGGAGATCCCGCTGCTGCAGAAGGACCTGCTGCGCTCGGCCCGAGCGGCCGGGCTCCCGGTGATCGTCGCGACCCAGATGCTCGAGTCGATGATCCGCGCGCCGCGTCCCACCCGCGCGGAGGCCACCGACGTCGCGAACGCAGTGCTCGACGGCGCCGACGCGATCATGCTGTCGGGGGAGACCGCGGTGGGCGAGTACCCGTTCGAGGCGGCTTCCGCCGCCACGAGGATCGCGCGCGAGGCGGAGTCTCGCGGCGGGGACTACCGGGCGGCCGCCCCGCCCTGCCGGCACACGGGCGAGGCCGCCGCGGTCGCGCACGCGGCCGCCTCGATCGCGCGGGAGCACGGTGAGGCGGCCGCGATCGCCTGCTACACCGAGACCGGCCGGACCGCTCGCCTGCTCTCGGCCGAGCGGCCGGGCTGCCCGATCTACGCGTTCATCCCCGACGAGGCGACCCGCCGTTCAACCGCGCTGCTGTGGGGCGTCACTGCGGTCCCCGCTCGCACTCCGGCCGACACCGACGACATGATCGCGCTGATGGACGAGGGCCTGCGCGAACGCGACCTGGTCCGGCCCGGGCAGCCGGTCGTGATGGCGGCCTCGTCGCCGGCGGGGCGGACCACCACGAACATGCTGAAGGTCCACGAGGTCGGGAGCCCCGTCCGCTGAACCCGCCGATCAGCCGACAGGCAAGACGTCGACGATCGAGCTCTCCAGCCAGGTGAGGAAGGCGTACAGCCCGTACGTCGTCCTGCTCTCCTCGTCGGTGAAGTCGTCCTCGGTGGTCTCCTCGGTGATATCGAGGCGGATCCCCAGCACCAGGCGGAGGCCGTTCAGCGTGGCGAGCCACGCGAGCAGCTCCTCCTCGGCGAGCGTACGGGCCCGGAGCGTCGACTCCATCGTGCGGATCGCGTCGAGCCGCTCCCGGAGGAGCTCCGGACCGACGGCGGTCTCGTACTCGAGGCTCGCGAGCGGGTCGTCGGGATAGGTGGCGGGGAACAGGCGGGCCACGGCGGGATCGCTCGACGGGTCCTCGTGCTCCAGCACCTCGCGGAGCTGGACGATAACGCGCCCGAGCATCTCCCGCTGGGCCGGCTGCAGCCGAACTCGGAACCGGTCGGACCTGGCCTCGAACGGGCGCGTCGACATCAGCGGTCCTTCTGCATCGTGGCCCACAGCCCGTGGGCGTGCAGACGTTTCACGTCGATCTCGGCCTTGTCGCGCGGACCCGACGAGACGACCGCCTTGCCCTTCGTGTGTACGTCCCACATCAGCTTCTGGGCCTTCTCGCGCGGGTAGCCGAACAGCTTCTGGAAGACCCAGGTCACATACGACATCAGGTTGATCGGGTCGTTCCACACGATCACGACCCACGGCAGGTCGGGCTCGATCACCTCGTCGCCGGCGGGCCGGTCGACCTCGACGGGTGCGGTCCCGGTCTTGGCCATGGTCACCTCGCGTGCGTCGCCTTCATCCCCGCCCTGCGAACCATACCCACGCCCCACCGGTAGAGCGGGGGGGTGAGAACCCGGAACACCTGCATCGAGCCGAGCCATCGCGGCACGCTGTACTCGGGCGCGATGCCCTCTCGCACGATCTTCACGATCGCGTCCGCGACGCGCTCGGGCCTCATCACGATCCGGTCCGGCAGATCGTCCTGCGGGAAGCCCTCCGTGGCGACGAACCCGGGGTTCACGCTGGTGACGAGCACGCCGTGGGGCCGGGCATCGTAGTAGAGCGATTCGCTGAACGCGACCACGGCGTGTTTCGTCGCGCTGTACACGGCGATGCCGGGCGCCGCGTAGCGACCGGCGAGCGACGCCACGTTCACGATGTGCCCGTGCCCGCGCTTCAGCATGCCCGGCAGGAACGCGCGCGTGCCGTACATCACGCCCAGGATGTTCACGGTGACGACCTGCTGGATCTGATCGAAGGAGAGCTCCGCGAAGTCGCCGCCGCCCGGGATCCCGGCGTTGTTGACGAGGACGTCGCAGCGGCCGAACGCCTCGTACACGACGGTCGGGAGCGCGCCGATCTGGTCGGGGTCGGTCACGTCGCACCGCACGGCCAGCGCCGTGCCGCCGGCGCGTTCGATCCGCTCTGCCAGGGCGTCCAGCCGCTGCCGGCGCCGTGCCGCGAGCACGACCTTCGCGCCTCGGCGAGCGAACGCGACGGCGGTCGCCTCGCCGATCCCGGCCGAGGCGCCGGTGACGACCACCACCGCGCCCTTCGTTCTCATCCGATCCGGTCCCGTACCATCGATGGATGGACGTTATCGAAGCTCACGCCCGCCTGCTGCCTCCGGTGGACGACCGGTGGGCCCCGCGTGCCTACGAGACATGGCACCTCGAGTCCGCCCTGCTCGAGGGGAAGGTGGCGGGTCCGGCCGCCCACCCCCTCGACAACGTGCGGGGGAACATCGGGCTTCTGCTCGCGGGCGACCCCGACAAGCGGTTCGGGATGAGCTTCGTTTCTGACGCCTTCGGGTTCGAACGGGCGCTCGACATCGTCGCCGAGGCCGCCGGGACGCCGATCGACCACGCGGCACGGTTCGGGGAGGTGTGGATCGAGCCCGGGCCGGTGCTCAGGGAGTGCCTCGCGATGGGGGACCGGCTGGCGCACGCGGCGGGGGGCGGCGAGACGGTCGTGATCGCGACGGGACACCCGACGGGCCTCGCGCTGTTCTACATGGAGATAGGGCGGCTGCTCGCCGCCTCGGGCGCGAAGGTGCTGAAGCCCGCCGACGGCCTCACGTGGAAGGAGCCCGGCTCGCACCACCCGCGCCAGATCCGGTACCTCGACGGTGTCGCGATGCTCACCGACAAGGCCTCCGCGAAGCACACGCACGCTCCCGAGGCCATGGAACGGATGCTGGCGGAGGTCCGGCCCGATCTGGTGGTGGCCGACCACGGGTTCGCCGGTGCCGCGATCGAGCGGGGCATCGACACGGTGAGCGTCGCCGACGTCAACGACCCGGCGCTGATCGTCGCCAAGGCGATCGGCCGGACCGAGGTCGTCGCGGTGATGGACGACAACGTCGACCCCGGTGCCTACTGGCCCTGCTTCCAGGCGATCGCCTCCAGGTTCTGAGGCACGCGGCGCGAGCGAGGCAAGACCTCCCCGGCAGCCGCCCGGCGACCCCGGGGGTATCCCTCGGAGGGTCCCCTCCCGTACAATCGAGCCGACGTGGTGAGAGAACCCTTCACCGAGGCCCGGCTGCTGACCGTGAACGAGGTCGCTGACCTCTTGCGCGTATCCAGGATGACCGTCTACCGACTGATCAAGCAGGGGGACATGCCCTCCTTCCGGGTGGGAAGGGGCTACCGCCTCCGCGAAGAGGACGTCCATAGCTACCTGATCGAGCGCTACACCGAAGCCGGCTAGCGCTCGCGCGCTCCACGGGGCCGGACCTCCGCGAAGGGTGCGGAGGGAGGTCACGCCTGAACGAGCACGACCTGCTCGTGGAACGAACCGTGCGGGACAAGCGCACGGTGCTCCTGATCGGAGGCCTGGACTCGGGCAAGTCCACGCTGGGCCGCCGCATGCTCGCCGAGGCCTTGGAGGCCGGGCGCACCTGCGCCTTCCTCGACGGCGACCTCGGGCAGAAGACCGTCGGCCCTCCGGCCACCGTGAGCCTGAGGCACGTGCGTAGCCGGGAGGATCTGGAGCCCGATCGCCCGGCCGCGCCCGACGCCCTCGCGTTCGTCGGATCCACCAGCCCCCAGGGCCACCTGCTCCCGCTCGTCACGGGCCTCGCTCGACTGCTCGCCCGCGCCCGCGCCGAGGGCGCCGACCTCGTCGTGATCGACACCAGCGGGCTGGTGAGCGGCATATACGGCCAGCTCGTGAAGTTCCACAAGGTCGAGATGCTCGAGCCCGACCTCGTCGTCGGGCTCCGCCGCGGCGAGGAGCTCGATCCGGTGCTCGGCGTGATCCAGCGGTTCTTCCCGACCGAGGTGGTCTCGTTCGCCGTCCACCCCGCCGTGCGCACGACCTCGGTCGAGCAGCGAGCCAAGAACCGTGAGCAGGCGATGCGCCGCTACTTCGACGCGCCGCTCCAGCGCTTCCGGATCAAGCCGACGGTGTTCATGCCGGCCCTGCCGCCGCTGTTCGACCCCGCCCAGCTCGACCGGCTCCTGGTCGGGCTCTCCGACGGCGCCGGAGGCTACACGGGTGCCGGCTACCTGGAGCACTCTCCGGGGGAGGGCCTCCTGCGGCTGATCTCGCCCGTGGCAGATCCTCCCAAGGCGCTTAGACTGGGGTCCGTTCGCCTGGAGGAGAGCTACCGCGTCAAGCGGGTGGACCTCCGGAACCTGTTCGGGACCGAATAGACGAGAAAGGGCAGCGTTTGCCGTCGCTGATCAAGAAGCGCCGCAAGAAGATGCGGAAGAAGAAGCACAAGAAGCTTCTGAAGCGGACGCGTCACCAGCGCATGAAGCTGGGCAAGTAGGAGGCCCCCGGGCCGTGCGCCCCGCTCGCCGTTCCCGCGTCTTCGGAGCCGCGGCGCTCCTGGTTACGACGGCACTGCTCCTTGCGGCCTGCAACCAGGGCGGGGCGATCCGCCGGCAGGCCCTCCAGGACTCCAACCCGGTCACCTTCGACTCGACCGACGGCGTGGCGCTCTCGGGGCGGCTGTTCGGCCCCGAGCACGCGCGCGCCGGCGTCGTGCTAGCGCACATGCTCCCGTCGGACCAGAGCTCGTGGTTCGACTTCGCCGATCGGATCGGGAAGCTCGGCTACGCTGCGCTGACGTTCGACTTCCGGGGCTACTGCCCGGGCGGGGACGCGGGTTGCTCGGAGGGCTCGAAGGACGTGGCCTCGATCTGGCAGGACGTGGAGGGGGCCGTGGGCTACCTGAGGTCTCGCGGGGTCCGGACCGTCGCCCTCGTCGGGGCGAGCATGGGCGGGACGGCCTCGCTGATCGTGGCCGGCCGGGAGGGAAACGCGATCGCCGCCGTGGTCACCCTCAGCGCGCCCCAGTCGATCTCTGGGCTCGTCGCAGGGCCGGACGTGCTTGCGAACCTGACGGCCGCGAAGCTCTTCGTCGCCGGGAACGGCGACACGGTCGCCGCCGAGGCCGCCCAGGCGATGTTCGACCAGAGCCCCCAGCCGAAGGAACTTCAGATCGTGACCTCCGACGACCACGGAACCGACCTGCTCGAGGGGAACCAGGCCGAGATCGTGAGGAACCTCGTCATCGGATACCTCCAGGTGCACGCGCCCGCATGAGCCGACCGATCGTCTTTCTCACCGACTACGGCCTGGCCGACGAGTTCGTCGGGATCTGCCACGGCGTGATGGCGAAGATCGCACCCGAAGCCCGGGTGATCGACCTCACGCACTCGATCGCGCGGCAGCAGGTGTTGCAAGGGGCGCTCGTCCTGGCGCGGGCGACCACGTACATGCCGGCGGACGCCGTGTACGTCGCAGTGGTCGACCCCGATGTGGGATCGGCCCGGCGCGCGATCGCGGTGGAGGCGGCGAGCGGCGCCCTGCTCGTGGGCCCCGACAACGGCCTGCTGTCGATGGCCTGGCGCGCGCTCGGCGGCGCGACACGCGCGTTCGAGATCGCCTCCGGGAAGATCGTGTTGCCGACCGTCTCGAAGACGTTCCACGGGCGGGACATCTTCGCCCCGGCGGCCGCGCACCTGGCGTCGGGAACGCCGGTCGAGGAGGTCGGCCCCGAGGTCCCGGCGGCCGAGCTTCAGGCCGTCGACCTGCCCGGCCCGATGATCGCCCCCGGGAAGGTGGGCGCGCGCGTGATGGGGGTGGACGGTTTCGGCAACGTGCAGCTGAACGTGCACCCGGGCGACCTCGAGCGGGCGGGACTCGGCGGCCGCCTCACCGTCGCCGGGCGGAGCGCCCCCAGGGTCTCCACCTTCTCGGACCTGCACCCGAACGCGCTCGGCGCGATCGTGGACTCCCAGGGGTTCATCGCGCTCGTCCTCAACCAGGGAAGCGCGGCCGAGCTGCTCGGTCTGCGCCCGGGCGCGACCGTGGTGATCGAGTAGGAATGCCCCGCGATGGCTAGGGCGTTGGCGAGAGCGACAGGCTGGGGAGCTGACCTGGGCTCGTGGGGCCCCGCATGGGCGCCCGGTTCCCGGAGGCGATCAGGAGCTGGGCGATCCCGGCCGCGAACAGCAGCACGAACAGCACGACGATCGTGATCAGGGTCCCTCGGCGCATCGGCGCGCCAGAGGCTAGCAGGGAGGACGGGATGGGCGACGCCACGACGGATACGACCGAGACCTCGGAGACACACCCGATCGCCCCCCAGGAGATCGGCCACGTGGTGCTCCGGGTTCGCGACCTCGAGCGGTCGACCCGCTTCTACGAGCTGCTCGGCTTCCGCAAGGTCGGCCAGATCGGGAGCATGATGGCGTTCTTCACCTGCACGGGCGAGAACCATCACGACCTCGCGCTCCAGGCGATGGGGCCGACCGCACCGTCGCCCCCACCCAGCGCCGTCGGCCTCTATCACGTCGCGATCCGCCTGCCTTCGGACGACCACGTGCGCCGCGCGTTCCACGAGCTCGTGAACGCAGGGGCCGACATCGTCGGTGCCAGCGACCACGGCGTCTCGCACAGTCTCTACATCACCGACCCGGACGGCATCGAGCTGGAGCTCTACGCGGACGTGCCCGGCTGGAGTGAGCTGGGCGAGCAGGTCGCGACGATCCGGCCCTGGGACCCTCGCTAGGAGAGCTTCGCCTCGCAGCGTTCCCGGTCCGCTCTCATCACGTCGAGAACCCTGCTGCGGTCTCCCATGTGGCGTCGCAGGTCCACCTCGAGGGTCACGCTCCCGCCGAACCTGCTCGAGGCCAGGTCGTCCAGGAAGTCGTCGATCGGCAGCACTCCCTCGCCGAGGGGAAGGTGCGAGTCCCAGCCCCGCCCCGCGTTGTCGGACAGGTGGACGTG
>JACQDK010000112.1 GCA_016201135.1 Actinomycetota bacterium | reverse complement strand
GCGCGCGTAGGTCTCGAGGTCCTCCCGGAGCCAGATCCGCCCCGAGGCGAGGGAGGCGAGCGGCTCGGGGAACGAGCCCCGGCTCAGATAGGTGATCACGCGGCGCTTGTCCCATCCGAGGATCTCGGCGGCTTCGGCGACTCCCGCGATCGAGGGCACGACCTCGACCGTGAGCACGACCTCGTCCCCCGTGACCTTGCGGAGCTCCTCCAGGCACTTCTCTCGGGTCACGCCGGTGACCTCGATGTAGGCGGGCGAGTCCTCCAAGCGGGCGTACCAACGCCCGCCGAACTCCCACATCCGCGCCCGGACCGGTTCCACGCCGGCGATGATAGCCCGTCGTATGACGGTGTCGCCCACCGGTCCGGGGCTCGGGCGGGACTCGGCCGACGGGCTCAGGCCCGGCCGCCGAGGCGGCGGATCTCCCTCCGCCAGCACTCGGTGTGCCAGTGACGGCGCTCGTCGGGCTCGCCCTGCGGCACGACCACAAGGTGCCAGACCCCCGGGCGCACCACGTGGTCGCAGCCGGGGCAGCGGTACTCCTTCTCTCCGCCCACGTGGCGCACGTCGTAGCCGGGAGCGAGCGCCCAGAGCGGGGCGTCGGCGCGAGCGGGCGGCGCCTCGGGCTTCTCGAAGAACTCCGGGTTCCGCCGGTTCTTCCGGGGCATCAGACGAGCTCCCGGATGAACGATGCGACGAGAGGCGCGAGCGAGGCGCCGACCTCGCGCGGCTCCTTCTTCGCGCCGCGGACGTTGAACGAGTGGTCGCCGCCCGTGACCTCGAGCAGCGTCGCGCGGGTCCCCAGCCTGTCGATCACGCGCTTCAGCAGCCGGGGATCGGCGAACGGGTCGAGCGTGCCGTGCAGGAAGAGCATCGGGACCTCGATCGCGTACAGGTGCTCGTCGCGGACCCGCTCGGGCTTGCCGGGCGGGTGGAGCGGATAGCCCAGGAACACCAGCCCCGCGGCCGGCATCCCCTCGGCCACGGCCACCGAGGCCATCCGTCCGCCGTAGGACTTCCCCCCGGCGAAGACCTGCCCTCCGCCCGCACGCGCGACGGCCGCCTCGAACGCGGCGCGCCACGCGGCCACCGCGACCGGCTGCGGATCGGTCGAGCGCCGACCGGCCTCCATGTACGGGAAGTTGAAGCGGAGCGTCGCGATGGCCTGTTCGTTCATCGCGCGCGTGAACCCGACGAGGAACGGGTGATCCATGCCGGAGCCGGCTCCGTGGGAGACCACGAGGGTGGCGACGGGCTCGGGCGGCCGCGCGAACGCCGCGGAGACCTGGCCCTTGCCGGAGTCGAACGCGAGCCGTTCCTCGGGGACGGTCATGCATGGCATGATGCCAGCCATGGCGGGAAGGCTCCACCTTGGCACCTCCGGGTTCTCGTACGACGGGTGGCTGCACGGCGTGTTCTACCCGCAGGACATGAAGAGGAAGGACATGCTCGCCTTCTACTCGTCGCAGCTTGGCTCGGTCGAGATCAACTACACCTTCCGCCGCTTCCCCACCGAGAAGTCGCTTTCGGCCTGGCGCGAGCAGGCCGGCGAGGGATTCACGTTCACGCTGAAGGCGAACCAGCGCATCACGCACTTCAAGCGGCTGGCAGGCGCCGACGACGACGTGCGCGATTTCCTGGAGCGCGCGAAGGTGCTCGGTGGCAAGCTCGGTTGCGTGCTGTTCCAGTGCCCTCCGTCGCTCAAGTACGACCGCGGGCTGATCGAGGCGTTCGCGGGATACCTGCCGCCCCCGGAGCCGGGGGGCGCCCGGTTCGCGATGGAGTTCCGGCACCCCTCGTGGTCGGAGGCGCGAGACCTGCTGCGCGACCAGGGCGTGGCCTGGTGCGTGGCCGAGACCGACGAGCAGGATCCCAAGCCCGAGGACCTCTCGTGGGAGCCGGTCGGGTACCTACGCCTGCGGAAGACCGAGTACACGGACGAGGAGCTTCGGGAGTGGGCCGGGCGGATCGGGCCGGCGCTCCAGGGCGGGGCCGACGTCTTCTGCTACTTCAAGCACGAGGACGAGGGCGCGTCACCGCTGATGGCGAAGCGGCTCGAAGAGATGCTGGAGCGCAACGGATAGCGCGGTTCCTTTGGCCAGGGGCGTCTTCCTCGTCTTGGTCGTGGTGGCTCTCGGAGTAGTCATCGGGGTTGACACCGCGTTCAGAGCCGCACGCCACCTCGTCCGCCGCCTCGCACACGGACCAGCGCCTCACCCACCGCGACCCGACCCCGAACAGCCGCCCGTGGCCCGGGGCCCCTACCCCTGCCGGGGGTGGCGGAAGGCCCGCATCCTCATCGGGGTCGTCGCGTCGTTCGTGTACCTGACCATCCCCGGATGGGCCTCGCTCCGATCCTACCGGCGCTGGCGAGACGGTGAGTCCCAGAAGCCCGGCTTGCTCCTTCGCATCTGGAGTTGGGGCGTGGTCGTGACGTTCGTGGTGACCGTGCCGCTCATCGTCTGGCTCAGCTTCATGAGGCCGTCGCCGTTCCGGGTTCCGAAGAGCATCTACGGGGTTCCGCTCATACCGGGCAGGGCGTCGGAGCTGTTCACCAGGGTGGGGTCGCCGCCGTACCCGGCGGGCAGCCTCTACGAGGCATACGGGTACTCCTCGGGGCCCATGTACGTGGTCGTCGCCCTTCGCGAGCCCTCAAGTGCCAGCGAGCGGCTCGGCGAGGAACTCAAGGGGATGCAGGGCGTGACCACACCTGAGCCCGCCAGCCGCGTTGAGCGCACCACAGCGGGAGGCCAGCACATCGCGTGCGAGGTCGTCGACCTCGTGGGGACAACCGGCAAGGACATCCTCTGCGGCTGGGACGACCCCACGCTGGGGACCTCCGGCTCCGTGGTCGCGTTCGCCGCCCCACTTGAGACCACGGTGGCCTTCACCGTTGCCGCTGTCGCTGCGATCCACGCCGGAGGCTGAGCCGGATAGCCCTGGCCCGGGTCGGCTACTTGCGCTTCACGACCGCCTTGACCGCGTCGACCTTCGTGGAGTCGTGGGTCGAGGTCACCTTGACCAGGATCGACTTCGAGGTGGCGGCTGAGGAGCCCACCTTCACCTTCAGGGTCAGGACCTTCGTGGCGCCCGGAGCGAGGGCGACCTTATAGGTGCCGCCGGTGATCGAGGATGTCACGTTCGTGGTCCCGTCGAAGTACGCGATCGTGTACCCATTGCCCGACTTGGCGCCAAGGACCTTGTAGGTGTCGGTGTCGGTCCCGTCGTTCTGCAACATGACGTTGAACTTGACCGACTTGCCCACGGCCACCTTGACCGTCTTCGTCTGGCTCGTGCCCGTCGTGTTGTAGACGTTGTC
>JACQDK010000118.1 GCA_016201135.1 Actinomycetota bacterium | reverse complement strand
TGCTGTGGGGCGAGCGGCAGGTGCGGAGCGTCGCGAACCTCACGCGACGCGACGGCGTCGAGTTCCTGCGGCACGACCCGCAGGTCCCGGTGCGGACCCGCGTGACGTCGTTCCCCCTGGACCAGGCGGAGGACGCGCTCGAAGCGGTCCGCTCGGGCTCCCTCGAGGGCGCGGCGGTGCTCCGCGTGTCCTGATCCCTAGGCTCACGTCCGGCGGCGGTGGCCGACCGCGGCTCAGAGCTGGGGCAGCTCGGGCGGCTCGAGCTCCTTGACCTCGCCGGCCAGGGCCGCGCGGCGGACGATCGCGGCGAGCGACCCGATCACGACCAGTCCCCCGGCGATCGCGAGCGGGGACAGCCTCTCGCCGAGGATCATCCACGCGGCCGCGGAGGCGACCACCGGCTGGCCTAGCATCAGGAGCGAGGAGACCGTCACGTCCACCGTCGAGTGGGCCCAGGCGAGCAGCAGGTGACCTCCCGAGGCGGCCAGGACGAAGACGAACAGGAACGCCCAGTCCTTCAGGTGGACGCCCCCGACCGGCTGGCCCGTGGCGATCGTGAGGGGAGTGATGACGAGAGCCGCGAAGACGAACACCACGGTCATGTACTGCACGGTGGGAACGGTGGCGCGGGCGTGCTTCGAGACTAGGAAGTAGGCGGTCCACGCGAACAGAGAGAAGGCCGCCAGCACGTCGCCGAAGAGCGACCAGATGGGCGTCCCCGCGGAACCGAGGGTGACCATTACGACCCCCGCGAGGGAGGCGATCGCCCACCCGACCTCGGAGGCACTCACGCGCTCGCCGAAGAGGGGCCCGGCGACCACGAGGACCAGGCCCGGCTGGAGGGCGGAGATCACCGAGACGTCGGCGATCGAGGTGTGCTTCACGGCAGAGAAGAAGAATGCGATCTCGACCCCGAGCAACAGGCCGCCCGGGCGCCGACGCTCGGACCATCGCCAGGTCCAGGCGCCTGCCGGTCCCGTAGAGGATCGCGAGCAGGAGCGCGGAGCCGAGCCAGAGCCGGTGCATCGCGAAGGTCAGCGCGGGCAGGGCGGAGAGCTTGATCAGTGTGTTCGTGAAGCCCCACACGAGGACCGCCGTCAGCACGGCCGGCGCTCCCAGGCGAGATCCGCGGGACGCACGGGCGGGAAGGGCGGGGTCCACGGGCCGATTCTCCCAGCCGCGCCCCGGGGGCTACAGCTTGTAACCGAAGCGGCGCAGCATCTCCTTGCGCTCGGCGACGTGGTTCTCGTCCTCGACCCCCAGCGGCGAGCCCCCGTCGACGACGCCCAGTATCGCGCGTCCCTGCTCGGTTCCGGCGACTACCACCTCCACGGGATTCGCGGTGGCGCAGTAGATCCGGCAGACCTCCGGCACCTGCTTCACCGCGTTCAACACGTTCACCGGGAAGCCATCTCGCAGGAAGACGATGAAAGAGTGGCCCGCGCCGATCGCGAGGGCGTTGCGAACGGCCAGCTCGACGAGCTCATCATCGTTGCCCGATCGCCGCACGAGCCGCGGCCCGGACGACTCGCAGAACGCGATCCCGAACCTGAGCGAGGGCGAGGAGCACGCGAGCGTCTCGTGCAGGTCCTCGATGGTCTTGATGAAGTGAGATTGCCCGAGGATCAGGTTCAGCTCCTCGGGATTGTCGATCCGAACGGTCGCGAGCTCCACGGCGCACCTCCTCGTCTGCGGACGCGCCAAAGCCTACCGGCCCGACGCCGCGCCCACGTCGGCGCGCGAAGCAGGCCGGGGACGCCCGGCGCGCCTATCATCGCTCCGTGACCTCGCGGTTCCGCACGATCATCGAGCCGTTCCGGATCCACTCGGTCGAGCCGCTCAGGTTCCTGTCGGACGAGGATCGGGGCGAGGCGATCCGCGAGGCCGGCTACAACCTGTTCAACCTGCACGCGGACGCCGTGCTGATCGATCTCCTCACCGACTCCGGCACCGGCGCCATGTCGCGCGACCAGTGGGCGGCGCTGCAGCACGGCGACGAGAGCTACGCCGGCTCGCCCTCCTGGTACGTGTTCCTGGAGGCGGTCCGGGAGCTGTTCCCGTTCCCGCACGTGATCCCCACCCACCAGGGCCGCGCGGCCGAGAAGATCCTGTTCGCCACGATCGGGGGGCCGGGCAGGGTGATCCCCAACAACACGCACTTCGACACGACGCGGGCGAACGTCGAGTACACGGGCGCCGAGGCGGTGGACCTGGTGATCCCCGAGGGGCGGCAGCCCTCGGTGGAGCATCCGTTCAAGGGGAACATGGATCTGGGCGCGCTCGAGCGACTGCTCACCGAGCGCGGAGCCGACGTGCCGGTCGTCTTCGTCACGATCACGAACAACTCGGGCGGCGGGCAGCCGGTCTCTCTGGAGAACCTCCACGGCGTTCGCGCGCTCTGCAACAGGTTCGGGGTGCCGCTGTTCCTGGACGCATGCCGCTTCGCCGAGAACGCGTGGTTCATCCGGACGCGCGAGCCCGGACAGCAGGACCGGCCGGTCGCCGACATCACGCGCGAGGTCGCCTCGCTCGCCGACGGAATGACGATGAGCGCGAAGAAGGACCCGATGTCGAACATCGGCGGGTGGCTGGCGATGCGCGACGACTCCCTGGCCGAGCGCTGCAGGAACCTGCTGGTACTCACTGAGGGGTTCCCCACCTACGGCGGGCTCGCGGGGCGCGACCTCGAGGCGATCGCGCAGGGCCTGCGCGAGTGCGTTGACGAGCACTACCTGCGGTACCGGATCCGCTCGACGGCGTACCTGGGCGAGGCGCTCGATCGCGCCGGTGTTCCGATCGTGAAGCCGGTGGGCGGGCACGCGGTGTACCTGGACGCGCGCGCCCTGCTTCCGCACGTGGAACCCCTGCGCTATCCGGGGCAGGCGCTGGCGGTGGCGCTGTACGAGGCGGGAGGGATACGCGGGTGCGAGATAGGAACCGTGATGTTCGGGCGGAGGCCCGACGGCACCGAGGGGCCGGCTGCTATGGATCTGGTGCGCCTGGCTATCCCGCGCCGCACGTACACGCAGAGCCACGTCGACTACGTGATCGAGGTCGTGGCGGGCGTTGCTGCCGAGGCGGCGAGCCTTCCGGGCTACCGCATCGTGGAGGAGCCCCCACAGCTCAGACACTTCACGGCGCGCTTCGAGCCGCTCGCCTGACAGGGGTCGGGCGGGCCGCGTTTCCCGTAGGCTATGGATATGCCGGACAGCTTCGGGAAGCGCCAGCGGCGTGAGGTCAAGGCCAAGAAGGCCGTGGCCCGCGAGGAACGCCGTGTCGCGCGCGCCCAGCGCCGGGATGACCGCGCGGCCGGCGTGATCGAGCCGGGCACCCCGATCGAAGCTTCGGAGATCGATCCGCTGCTCGATCGCGAGCCCGGCGAGCGCGTCTAGCACGGTGGCGCGGCCGCTCCGGGTCGGTATCCAACTCCCCGAGGTCGAACGGGTCGTTCGCTGGCCCGAGTACGTCGCCATCGCGCGCGCCGCCGAGGAGGTCGGGTTCGACTCGATCTGGACCGGCGACCACCATCTCTACCGGGGGGACGGCAGACCCGAGCGCGGGCCCTGGGAGGCGTGGGCACTCCTGGCCGCCCTCGCCGCGGTCACCGAGCGCGTGCGGCTCGGCCCGCTCGTGGCCTGCGTCGGCTTCCACCCGCCGGCCGTTCTGGCGAAGATGGCGGCGACCGTCGACGAGGTGAGCGGCGGGCGGCTCGTGCTGGGTCTGGGCGCCGGGTGGAACGAGACCGAGTTCCGCGCCTTCGGGATCCCCTTCGACCATCGGGTCTCGCGCTTCGAGGAGGCGTTCGAGATCGTGCGGCGCCTGCTGCGCGGCGAGCGGGTCACCCTGCGCGGACGCTTCTGGGAGCTAGAGGACGCGGTGCTCGTCCCTAGCCCCCCGCGACGGCCCACGCTGATGGTTGGCAGCACGGGCGCGCGCGTCCTTTCGATCGCGCTCCCGCACGTCGATGTCTGGAACACGTGGTTCGACGCCTACGGGAACACGCCCGATGGCTTCGCGGTCCTGACCCGGACGATCGATTCCGCGGCCGAGAGGGCGGGCCGGGCTCCCCGCGAGGTCGAGCGCAGCGCCTGTGTGCTCGTGGTCCTGGACCGCGCGGCGGGGGAGCGCCCGGTGCCGGATGGGGTCGTGCCGCTCGAGGGGTCGGCCGAGCGGATCGCCGCGGGACTTCGCGAGATGGCGCAGGCCGGCGCGAACGAGGCCATCCTGGTGGTGAGCCCGATCACCGAGGCGTCGATCCGGGAGCTGGGCGAGGTCCTTCGGCTCCTCGACGGCTGATCGCCGGGTGTTTGCCGGCGACCTCCGACCGGCTCTCCCGGTGATTGGCGAACAAGTTCGCTCTCCAGCCATATGACTCCACATGCCGAAGCCTTACCATCGGGGGGATCTTCCACCGGGCGGCGCCGATCGGGGCGGTCGCCGGGCAGAAGCGGGAGGTGGATCCGACGGGGAGGAACCGGTCCAGCCGGAAGCCGGTGCGCGTCGTCCTTGGGGAAGGGGCGACGGGCGAGCAGGGAACGCTCCGCTCTATCCTCGAGGCGGAGGGCTTCGACGTCGTCGGGCAGGCCTCCGACCCCGAGGGGTTGGAGCGCGTGCTGACCGGTGTCGATCCCCAGGTGATCGTGCTCGATGCCGAGATGAGCGCCGCGACGCTCCTTGCCGTGCGCGGCCGGGCTCCGGGTGCGGGCATCGTGGTCGTATGGCCGGCGGGGGTCTCCGCGGGCGCCGCCGACCGGCAGGTGGAAACCTCGCGCGCCGCCTTGGACCTGGGGGAGGCGGTGCGCGGGGCGGTTCCGGCGGGCCGGGTGCGCCCGAAGGTCCCGGCGGTCGCCCCCGGCCTCGCTGAGCCCGCGACCGTCGAGGCCGCCGCGGTGGGCCCGACGCTCAGCCCGGCGGCCCGGCATCGCGGCGATCTGGCCTTCACCGTTGCGGCCGCGTCCGTGGCTGTCTTGCTCGTGGCCGCCTTCGTTCTGGCGCGTCAGCCGCGATCTACGCTGGAGGCTTCCTCGCCGTCCCCCTCCCCCTCGGTCGTGGCGCCGCCGGGATCGACGGGCGGTAGCGGACCGGGCGGCGGTGGCGGACCTGCTCCGGGGAACCCTGCGACGGGCGGCTTCACGAGCAGCATCTCGACCCTTACCGCACCGTCGAGCAGCACGGGCGGGCCGGGCCCTTCGGGCGGCGGACCCGGCGGCGGCGGGCCGAGCCCTTCGGGCGGCGGACCCGGCGGCGAGGTCGCCTCGGGTGACCACGGCGGTTCACCCGGGAGGTCTGGCGAGCCCCACGGCCAGGGCGAAGGCGAGGGCGAAGACGGTCACCACGGCCAGGGAAACAGCGGTCACCACGGCCAGGGCAACAACGGTCACCACGGCGACGGCAACAGCGGTCACCACGGCGACGGCAACAGCGGCCACCACGGCGACGGCAACAGCGGCCACCACGGCCACTGACGGGACGGCCGGGCCCCACCTTCCGAATCCCCTACCGCGGTAGGGTGACCTGCGTGGAGATCAGGGCGTTCGGGGCGACCGGGGTCGAGGTGCCGGTGATCGGCCTCGGAACCTGGGCCGTCTTCGACCTGCCTGACGCGAAGGAGGAGACCGCGAGCGCCGTGGTGACTGCGGCGCTCGAGAGCGGGACCCGGCTCGTGGACTCCTCCCCGATGTACGGCCGTGCCGAGGAGGTTCTCGGGCGCGCTCTGGCAGATCGACGGCCCGACGCGATCGTCGCCACGAAGATCTGGACGCGGGAGGCGGCTGAGGGCCGCGAACAGTTCCGGCGACAGCTCGAGCTCTACGGAGGGCGCGTCGACGTCGAGCAGGTCCACAACCTCCTGTCGTGGCCCGAGCACCTGGACTGGCTCGAGGCCGAGGCGGACGCCGGCCGGATCCGGGTGTTGGGCGCGACGCACTACGATCCGGGCGCGTTCGACGAGCTCGCTCGTGTGATGCGCAGCGGGCGGATCGGCGCCATCCAGGTTCCCTACAACCCGAACGAGCGGGAAGCCGAGTGCGAGATCCTGCCGCTCGCCGAGGAGCTCGGACTCGGGGTGATCGCGATGCGGCCCTTCGGGGAGGGCGAGCTGCTTCCCGGGCCGGACCCGGCCGCGCTCGCCCCGCTCGCGTCCTGGGGGGTCAGCACATGGGCCCAGGCGCTCCTCAAGTGGTGCCTGTCGGATCCGAGGGTCCACGTCGCGATCCCGGCCACGCGGAACCCGGCCCACGCTACGGGGAACGCCGCCGCCGGCGAGCCGCCGTGGTTCGGGCCCCAGGAGCGAGCGCTGGTCGAGCGCCTCGCTGGCGCCTGAGCGCGGCGCCTGAGCGCGGCGCCTGAGCGCGGCGCCTGAGCGCGGCGCCTGAGCGCCGGCGAGGCGCTCACACCAGGTCGGCTGCCTCGTCGCGGTTCTCGCGGGCCTCGTTCAGCGCCGCCAGGGCGACGACCAGCGCCGCCGCCGGGTCGGCCCACCACAGCCCGAACACGGCGTTCATCGCGAGCCCGATCAGGGTGAGCGCGGACAGGATCCCGTCGAGGAAGGTCATCGACGCCTCCGACCGAAGCGGTGCGGAGTCCAGGGTCTCGGCCGTCCGCCGCTTGGCCATCGCCAGGGTGAACATGATCACGGCCGTCAGGGCCAGGTAGGCGATCCCCAGGGGTGACCCGCTGGCTCGCTGCCCTGAGACGAGGTTCCGCGCCGCGGCCGCCGCAAGGATGACCGACAGCAGCAGGAACGCCCCCGCAACGAGACGGAGTGCGCGCCGCGTCCGGTCCGGCCGGTCCGTCGCATGTCCGGGACGCACGTGCCACACGACGACAGACGAGGCGAACACCTCGATGATCGAATCCGTTCCGAAACCGATCAGCGCGAGCGAGCCGGCCGCCAGGCCGAGCCAGATCGTGAAGACGGCCTCCCCGAGGTTCCATGCGATCGTGGCGTACTCGAGCCTGAGCGCGCGGCTCTGCAGCCGTTCGCGAGAGGTGTCGGTGCCGGACATCGCCCTATCTTCCCAAGGCCGGGAGCAGGACGGCCCTCAGCCCTTCCCGCGCGCGTCGAGCGCCGCGAGGAGCCGCTGCACGGGTCCGCGCAGGCCCAGGTCCTCTGCCAGGGCCGTCAGGGCATCGTCGTCCCGGCCGGCCCCCCAGAGGTCGAGCGGCGCAGCGGCGTTCGGCGGGACGAGACGCTGCATCGCCTCGATGTATGCGGCCGCGTCGCGGATCCGCGCCCGGAGCGCGGGCTTCCCCTCGAGCGGTCCGGACCGAGGATCGTCGCGACCGGCGTCCTCGATCAGCTCCTCCATCGAGGCGTAGGCCTGAACCAGCGCGCGGGCGGTCTTCTCGCCGACACCCTTCACGCCGGGCAGGCCGTCGCTGGGGTCGCCGCGCAGGATCGCGAAGTCCGCGTAGCGGTCGGGCGGCACCCCGTACTTCGCGACGACGGCGGCCACGTCGAACTCCGCCAGCTCCGAGACGCCCCGCACCGTGAACAGCAGCTTGACGACCGGGTCCCGCACCAGCTGGAGGAGGTCGCGGTCGCCGCTCACGATCTCGATCCGGTCGGTGTCACGCGCGTCCTCGCAGAACGCCGCGATCGCGTCCTCAGCCTCCCAGCCGCGCGTCTGTGCCTGCACCATCCCGGTGAGGTCGAGCACCTGACGGAGCAGCACGAACTGGGGGGGAAGCGTCTCGGGGTCCGCCGGGCGGTGAGCCTTGTAGGCGGGGTAGATCTCGGTGCGGGCGGTGGGGCGCCACTCGTGGTCGTAGGCGTGCACGACCTCGTCCGGCCGGCGGGACACGAGCAGGCGCGCGACCATGTCGAGGTACCCGTGCACCGCGCCGACGGGGCGGCCGTCGGGTGCGCGCACGGTCTCGCCCATCGCGAAGAACGCGCGGTAGGTGAGGCTCGAAACGTCCAAGAGGATCCGCTTCACGGCAGCAGGGTAC
>JACQDK010000115.1 GCA_016201135.1 Actinomycetota bacterium | reverse complement strand
GGGCACGCCCCCGCCGCCGCGGCCGAAGCCGCAGCCGGCGACCACGAGCGAGAGGGCCGCGGCGAGCGCCGCCCCCGCCACCGCCGGACGCGGGACGCGTACTACGCGACCGCTCCGGCGAACTGCGGGATGATCTCCTTGCCGTAGGTCTCGAGCGTGTGCTCCTGGCCGTGCGTCATCAGGTAGATGTTCCAGTGGCGAACGCCGATCGCCGCGAGCTCCTTCAGCTTGGCGACGTGGGCCTCCGGCGGGCCGAGGATGCAGAAGCGGTCGCAGATCTCGTCGGAGACGAACTCGCCGTGCTTCGCGCCGACCCGGCTGTGGTCGGCGTAGTCGTAGAACTTGCGCGCCTTCACGTACTCGGTCAGCGCCTTCGGGAGCGAGCTGTCCTCGCCGTAGCGCTCGATCAGGTCCATGACGTGGTTGGAGACCATCGCCGGGAACCAGCGCACCTGGTCGCGGGCGCTCGCCAGGTCGTCGCCGATGACGGCGGGGGCGCAGACGATCGGCTGGAGGGCGTCCGGGTCGCGCCCGGCCTCGACCGCCGCCTCCCGGGCGGTGGCCATGATCCACTGGATGATGTCGAGGTCGGCGAGCTGGATGACGACGCCGTCGCCGACGCGGCCGGCGACGCCGAGCGCCCTCGGCCCGTACCCGGCGACGTACATCGGGATCTCCGGCCGGCCCTTCGCCCACTTCAGCTCCAGCTCCTTGCCGTTCCACTCGACGGGCCGGCCGTTCATCAGATCCTTGATCATCACGAGCGCGCTCTCGAACTCGGCCACCTTCACCGGCTGAAGGCCGACCACCCGCCGCGAGGAGTCGCCGCGGCCGATCCCCATCACCATCCGCCCGCCGGAGATGTCCTGCATCGTCGCGTAGAAGCTCGCGGTCACGGTCGGCTCGCGGATGCCGGGGTTCGTGACGCAGTGGCCGAACTTGAGCTTCGTCGTCTCCTTCGCGGCGAGCGCGAACAGCGGGAACGAGTCCTGCCAGAGGATGTGCGAGTCGTACGTCCAGCCGATGTCGAAGCCGTTCGCCTCGGCCAGCTGGAACAGCTCGATGAACCGCGCGTACGGCGGGTCGGGCAGGACGGTGACGCCGAAGCTGAGCATCTGCTGGCCTCCTGGGTCGGTCGCGTGTCCCTTGAAGCGTAAGCCGCGCCGCCCGGGGGCGGCAAATCAGCCTTCCGGCTTTGGCTTCGGCGGATCGAGGAGGACGACGTATGCGACCGGGAGCTTGCGCCGGAAGCGGAAGGGGATGCCCTTCGGATGGCGCACGAAGTGGCCTCTCGTGGCCGAACTCGAACCCTTGAAGATCCGTGCCACTCTCACCTCCCGCGCCGCTCAGGGCGCCGAATCTCCCCGAAGTCTAGCCCGAAGTTACCCGGCCGGCTGACGCCTGAGTTGGCTTGTAATGCGGGATGAGGCGTCTTTTCGGGCGGAGTGTGTAGCCAAGAGTGCTGTCCGGTCGGCCTGCGATACTGGCGGTTGTGGAGAGCGGCCATCCCGCGATGC
>JACQDK010000111.1 GCA_016201135.1 Actinomycetota bacterium | reverse complement strand
GCGGCCAAGCGGTACCCCGCCCTCTCCCGGGCCTTCTCCAAGGGCGGCTGGGCCGGCATCTACGACGTGACGCCCGACTGGCACCCGATCCTGGACCAGCTCGAGGTCCAGGGGTTCTACTGCGCCGTCGGGTTCAGCGGCCACGGGTTCCAACACGCGCCGGTGGTGGGCAAGCTCTTGGCCGAGCTGATCCTGGACGGCCGCGCGGCGACGGTGGACGTGTCGAGCCTCGGGTACGAGCGGTTCGCACGCGGCGAACTGGCCCGCGAGGGCCACGTCGTCTGAGGTGCCGGGAGAGGGGATCGAACCCTCACGGGCCGAAGCCCACGGGTTTTTGAGACCCGCGCGTCTGCCGATTCCGCCACCCCGGCACGGTGTCCCTAGACTACCGGTCCCCGCCGGGCGAACCTCGACGAAGGGATCCGAAAGACGATGACCGCCGGCAGGACCTCGCGCAGGGCCGCGCTCGTCACGCTCTTGGCGCTGGCGCTCCCGCTCCCGGCGTGCACCCGCGGCCCCGGCTCGCAGACGGTCGCCACGTCGGCCGAGCCGGTTCGGGTGAAGGTTGCGTACTTCGAGGATTCCACCGTGGGCGAACCCTACGAGCACGCGCTGCCCGCACTGGAGGCGTTCCGGCTCGCGATCCTCAAGGCGGCAGACGCGGGCGACCTGCCCGTGGGGGTCGACGTCGAGGAACTCGACACGCGGGGGGATCCGGCGATCGCGCTGGACCTCGCCCGCCGGGTGGCGGCCGACGCCTCCTACGTTGCGGCGGTGGCCGCCCCGTTCTGGTCCGAGCCCGATGCGGTGGGGGAGGTGCTGGACCGGGCGGGACTCCTCACGTTCGGGTTGTCCACGCTGGGCGCTCCCTCGCAGGCCTGGGGCGGGCGCGTGCGGCTGGTGGCTCCACAGGCGATCCTGGTCCAGTCCATGGCCGCCTACCTGCGAGGGAGCGAAGGAGGTGCAGGAGGCGTGTGCCTCGTGGGCGACGGCTCGGCATACGGGTCGGCGCTGGCCCGGGATCTGGGTGCGGCGCTCGGCGGAGACGTGCCGTACCACACGGCCATCCACGAGGGAGATGAGGGAACGGGGGCCGCGGTGGCCGGCATACGGCAGGCGGGTTGCGCCTCGGTCGCCTGGGCGGGGTTCGCGACGGGAGCGGCCGCGCTCCGCGTCGCGCTCCGGGGCGCCGGGCTCGGCGACGTGCCGACGGTCGCCCCCGACGCGGCCAAGACGGACTCCTACCTCACGACGGCCGGGCCGGCCGGCGAAGGCACCGTCGTGGCTTGCGCGTGCGTAGACCTGTCGACGTCGACCGAGCTGAAGGCCGAGGTGTTCATACACGACTTCCAATCTGAGTTCGGGACGCCCCCCGGCTCCTACGTGGCCGAGGCGTGGGACGCAGCCGGGATGCTCCTGGGGCTCCTACGCGCAGGAGCACGCACGCGGCGGGACATCCGGGCGGCCATCGGCGCCTCCGGCCCCTACTCGGGGCTCGCTCGCACGTACACCTTCGACGGCTCTGGTGAGATCGACCGGCCGGAGGTCGCGCTCTTCGTCGACCGGGGGGAGCGATGGGCGAGTCTCTGAGCGCCGGGCGGGTGCTCGCGGCCCGAACGGCGTTGCGCGGAGCGCGACGCCGTCGCCGACACCGATGGTCATCTGGGTTGAGTCCGGTGGTGTTCTGGTCCACCATATGCCACCTATGGTCCGGCCGGCTCCCAGGGGCCACGACAGGAGGGGGAAGATTTGAGGAAGCGTTTGAGCATCGGCGTGGCGCTGGTCGCGCTCTTCGCGATACTTGCCACTGCGTGCAACAAGGGCACCAGCGTGACGCCCGCGACCGGCAGCTCCAGCGCCGGAACGACGGCGCCGGCGGTCCAGACCCTGGAGGCCGGCAAGCTGCAGGTCGCGTCCTGCCTCGACTACAAGCCGTTCGAGTACTACGACAAGCAGAACAACCTCGTCGGGTTCGACGTCGAGATCACCCAGGCGATCGCCGACCGCCTCGGGCTCCAGGTCGTGTGGGTGAAGGCGAACTTCGACACGATCTTCACGGCCCTTGCGGTGAACAAGTTCGACATGGTCGCGGCCGCATCGACGATCACCCCCGAGCGAGAGAAGGCAGTGAACTTCTCCGATCCCTACTTCAACTCCGAGCAGGGCTTCACGGTGAACACGGACAAGACCCCGAGCCTGACGTCGACGGACGGCCTGGCCTCGGGGGACACCGTCGCCGTGCAGAAGGGCACAACCGGCCAGAAGTGGGCACAGGACAACCTGGCGCCCAAGGGGATCCAGCTCCGCACGTTCGACCTCGCGCCGGACATGTTCACGGCGCTCCAGGCCGGGCAGGTGCAGGGCGTGGTGAACGACGCCGCCCCGTCGGCGGCCGAGGTCGCGGATCGTCCGGGCCTCCAGGTCGTCCAGCTGATCGACACGAACGAGCACTACGGCCTGGCCGTGTCGAAGGACAACCCGGCCCTCCTCGCAGCTATCAACGGCGCCCTGACGCAGATAGTCGCGGACGGCACCTACAAGCAGATATTCGACAAGTACTTCCCTGGGACCCCCCTCCCGGCCGAGTTCCAGCCGACCGGCTGATCGGGCGGAACGCGCGGGGCTCGCGGCGGGCGGCGCCGGCCGCGAGCCCCGCGCGCGCACGAAGGAGACGACCTTGAGCGGGGCTCTGCCTCGACCCCAAGAGGGCCTCGACGGCCCTCCCGACACCCGAGGACCCACGGCTCCCGTCCCCGGGTCCATCTTCGCCCTCGGCTGGCTGGCGCTCGGCCTGGTGATCCTCGGGACGATCGCGATAATCCTGGTCCACGCGCAGCGCTCGGGCCCGATCTCGCAGCTCTGCGTGGACCAGAAGATCGAGCCGCGAGCCGAGGGGGCTCGCGGCGTCTGCAGCATCGTCGAGTCCGCGCTCTCTCGTCAGGAGACGTTCGTGCTGCTGGCCGGGATCGCGGTGGGCGTGCTGGCGATGGTGGGCGGATTCTCGAGGTACCGTTCGATGCCGTCGCGTCGCCAGCGGGAGCACTGCATCGCGGGCGCCGTGCTGGGGATCCAGGCCGCGGCTCTGGCGGCGCTGATGCTCCTGTTCCGCGGTGGGCAGGTGGGAGCCTTCGCCTCCAACTTCCTGAACCTGTCGTACGTGAGCGGGCGGATCGGGGACTTCGCGAGCGCCGCGCGGATCACGCTCACCCTGGCGTTCACGGGCGAGATCGGGGGGATAGTGATCGGGCTCTTCCTCTCGATGCTGGCGTTGTCCTCGAGACGGGTCGTGCGCGCGCCCGCACGCGCCTACATCAACTTCTTCCGCGGCACGCCGCTGATCTGGCAGCTGGCGTTCGCGTACTTCGGGGTCGCGCTGGGACTGGACGTCGGCGTGATCTCGCCGCTCGTGATCGCATGGGCGGTGTTCAGCCTCAACACGGGCGCATACGCGGCCGAGGTGTTCCGGGCCGGGCTCCAGTCGATCGAGCGGGGGCAGATCGAGGCCGCGCGGTCCCTCGGCATGTCGTACGGGCAGGCGATGAGGTACGCGATCGTCCCGCAGGCCGTGCGGCGCGTGATCCCGCCCCTCATGAACGAGTTCGTGATCCTGATCAAGGACACGTCCCTGATCACCGTGATGGGGCTGGTCGCCAGCCAGCGCGAGCTGTACTCCGTGGGCCGCGACATCTACTCGGCCACGTACAACGCCACGCCGTTCCTTATGTCGGCGATGGGGTACCTCGTCGTCACCTTGCCGCTGATCCGGCTGGTGAACGCGATCGAGAAGCGCCTGCGGAGCGGGCTCGTGTCCATCGCGGGGGCGAGCTGAGTGCAGAGCCCCGACAGCTCGATCATCCGGCTGGAGGGCGTCCACAAGTGGTTCGGGAACAACCACGTCCTGCGGGGGATCGACCTCGCCCTGAACCTGGGCGAGGTCCAGGTCATCGTGGGGCCGTCCGGTTCGGGCAAGTCCACGCTCCTTCGGTGCGTGAACCTGCTGGAGACACCCACGCTCGGGCGAGTGACCTTCGAGGGAAGGGACATCACCGACATCAGGACCGATCTGAACGAGGTCCGGACCCACATCGGGATCGTGTTCCAGGCCTTCAACCTCTTCCCCCACAGGACGGCCCTACAGAACCTCACCCTCCCGCTCGAGAAGGTCCTGAAGCTCGGCTCCGACGAGGCGAGGGAGCGCGCGCTGGAGCAGCTCAGCCGGGTGAAGCTGGAGCAGAAGGCCGACGCCTATCCGGGACAGCTCTCCGGCGGCCAGCAGCAGCGGGTGGCGATCGCCAGGGCGCTGGCCATGCAGCCCCGGCTGATGCTCTTCGACGAGGTCACGAGCGCCCTCGACCCGGAGCTGGTGGGGGAGGTCCTCCAGGTGATGAAGGACCTCGCGACTGAGGGGATGACCATGATGGTGGTGACCCACGAGATGGGGTTCGCGCGCGAGGTCGGCACGCGTATGGTCTTCGTGGACGGCGGCGTCATCGTCGAGGAGGGAGATCCCCGGGAGATGTTCGCGTCGCCGCGGTCGGAGCGGCTGAAGCAGTTCTTCTCGCAGATCCTATGAGCCGGCGGACGCTCGCACTCCTCCTTGGCCTGGGGCTCGTCGTCGTGGCCTGCTCGGGCGGAGTGGGCGGGGCCGGCTCGCCGACGCCCCTCGTCACGCAGCTCCCCGACGATCCCTCGCACCCGTACACCATCACGGCGATCGACTACCACTTCCACGACGCCCACCCCACTCCGACGCTGAGCGAGGACCGCACTGTGAGGTGGACGAACCAGGGAACGGTCACGCACAACGTCACGATCCCTGCGATCGGCTTCTCGGAGGACCTGCCGGTGGGGGCGACGTTCGAGATCCGAGGCCTCGGGAAGAAACTCGGCGGGCCCGGCACCTACCAGTTCTACTGCCGGTTCCATACGGTCTTCGGGATGGCCGGCACGATCGTCATCGGCTGAGCGAGCGTCGCGCCGCCGGAAGGTTCCGGAAAGATGAATGACGGGCTGCGGCGCCTTTGGAGCCGATCACGCCTTCCCCATACGCGATCGTTTTCTACTCGGCGTCGCAGCCCGTCAATCAGGTGGCCCCAAGCGACCCTCGGTGCCGGTGAGCCCGGCCGGTTCAGCGGTCCCGCCAGCGGCTTGCGCCTCCGCCGGTTCCGTCCTCACCGGTGATTCCGAGCCTTCCCGGTCCCGCGGCCGCGTGGGACCGGAGCGAAAGATAGACTTGCGTCCTCACCCTGTCAACTCGACGAAGGGAGCTGCGCCGCAGGGCCTTCAGGCCGTCGGTGCAGGTAGGGGTGGTGCTGCTTCACGCGGAGAAAGAGTGACACTTTCACGCGCGGTCAGACGACGAGATGCCGCCCGCGCGCGCTGTGTCATCGGGCCGGTTGTTCCACCGGGCGCGCGAGCGCGGGTCGCAGATAGAGGGTGGCGGTGACGCCCACGTATCCGATCCAGGCGAGCACTTCGAGCCACGTGGGGTCGGCCTGGTAGCCGAAGATCGCGCGCAACACGCTCCCCAGGCCCGCGTCGTCTGCGAACGTCCCCGACACGTCGTACGCGATGCCCGTCAGGAACGGCAGCACGCCGGCATCCTGGAGCTCGCGCATCGAGAACGCGAAGAGGCCCGCGGCGACCACGAGGACCAGTCCGCCCGTAACCCTGAAGAAGGTCCGCATGTCCAGGCGGATCCCCCCGCGGTACAGCAGGACGCCGAGCACCACCGCCATCGCGAGCCCGACGAAGGCCCCGAGCAGCTGCCCGGCAACCCCGGTGCCCGCGGCCGTCCCCTTCGCGGCGGCGAAGACGAAGAGCGCCGTCTCGATGCCCTCGCGCAGGACCGCCACGAAGGCGAGCGTCGCAAGAGCCAGGCCTCCTGTGACGAGGGCCGAGTCGACCTTGTCCTGCAGCTCCGACTTGATCCGAAGTCCCTGGCGCCGCATCCAGAAGATCATCCACGTGAGCACGCAGACCGCGGTCAGCGTGGTGAGCCCCTCGAAGAGCTGCTCGCCGGTGCCCTCGAACTCACCGCCGAGGTTGAAGATCAGGGCGCCGGCCGCGAGCGAAGCGACGATCGCGACGCCCGTTCCCCACCAGATCAGGTAGGAGCGGTCCCGGCGACCGAGCTGCCGGAGGTACGCCAGGAGGATCGAGATGATGAGGGCGGCCTCGATGCCCTCGCGGAGCGTGATCAGGAGCGCTGCGCCCATCTCATCCGGTCCTTCGGTAGATCCAGCCTGGTCGGCCGGGCCGGCAAACCCTATCGGCGAGATAGGATTTGCGTCAACATCGTTCGGTCCCGAACGAGCGGGCGATGCGACCGTTGACACCCAGGTGGGGCGGGAACAGGATGACCCGTCCTGAGAGGGGGAGAGCCCGTGCGAGCGTCCAGAGTCTCGGTCCCACTGTTGGGGGTTCTCTTGGCGGTCCTCGCCTCCTGCACGAGCGGGACCTCCGCGGCAGGGCCGTCCGGGTCCCCCAGCGGCACGACGAGCGCGAGCCTGACGCCGGGTTCCCCCACCCTGGCCGGCAGCCCGCCGCCCACGACGCCTCCCCCGCCGCCCGTCGCGGAGGCGCGCCTGGAAGGCACGTTCCTCGCGGCGGGCTTCGTGCCCCAGCTGAAGTTCGATCCCTCGTGCAAGAAGGGGCCCTGCGACGCAGGCGTCGACGTCATGGTCGTGCTGGACAAGAAGACGACCAAGCACGCGTCCGGCGAGCTCACGCTCAAGGGCGGGACGTACAAGGGCACGCTGGACGTGGAGACCGACTGCGTGTTCCAGGGCGGACCCACGTTCCATCCTCCGGCGCACCTGGAGCTCGAGATCGACGTCCTTCGCGGAGCGTTCGTCCACGACGTCTGGCGGGCGAGCAAGGTTCGGATCAAGGCGAAGCTGCACAGGGACAAGTTCGTATCGACCTCTACGAGCGGTTTCACCACCACGACCTACACGTGCGGGGCGTTCTCGTTCGGCGATGGGTTCGTCGGCGCGGTGAAGTGAGGGCGCGCCGAGCTCCGCGCCGATCCATCGTCGGGGGGGCGCTAGGATTGGCGGGGTGACCGAAGGAGCTCCCCCCAAGCGGCTCTTCCTACTCGACGGACACTCCCTCGCGTACCGCGCTTTCTTCGCGCTGCCCACGACGCTCACTACCTCAACCGGCCAGGTGACCAACGCCGTGTACGGGTTCACGTCGATGCTCATCAAGCTGCTCGCCGAAGAGAAGCCCGATCTGATCGCAGTGGCGTTCGACAAGGGCGCGCCGACCGTGCGGCTCGAGAAGTACGCCGACTACAAGGCGGGCCGTCCGGAGACCCCGTCCGAGTTCCGCCCCCAGCTCGGGCTGATCGAAGAGGTCCTCCAGGTACTGCGGATCCCCATGATCCATCAGGAAGGACACGAGGCCGACGACGCGATCGGCACGCTGGCCCTGCGCGCGGCCGAACGGGGGATCGACGTCGTGATCGTGACGGCCGACCGCGACTTCTTCCAGCTCGTGCGTCCGGGGATCAGAGTGATGTTCAACCGGAAGGGGATCTCCGACATTGCCCTGTTCGACGAGGCCGGGGTACTGGAGCGGTACGGGATCCCTCCCGAGCGGTACCTGGATTACGTGGCGCTCAAGGGCGACCCCTCCGACAACATCCCGGGTGTGCCGGGCGTGGGGGAGAAGACTGCCGCGAAGCTCGTGCAGGAGTGGGGAACGATCGAGGAGGTCCTCGCTCACGCGGGGGAGCTGAAGGGGAAGCTCGCAGGCTCGATCGCCGAGGCCGCCGGTCAGCTCGCGCTCAACAAGGACCTCGCCCGGATCGAGACCACCCTCGACCTGGGGGTCGAGCCCGAGGACTGCGGGATGGGCGAGTGGGACCTGGATGCCGTGCGGCGCCTGTTCACCTCGCTCGAGTTCCGCTCGCTGCTGGATAGGCTCCTGGAGGCGAGGGGAACCGCCAGGCGCGCGATCGAGGTGACCGAGCTCGACCTCGTACAGGTCGGGGTGCAGGAGCTCCGGACGCTGCTCGCGGGCGACGCTACCCTCGCGCTCCGGCTCGACGCCGACCTGTCGGACGTGCGCGGCATCGCGGTCTCGGCCGGAGGCGCGGAGGCCTCGTACGCGAAGCTCGACTCGCTCGAACCGGTGTCCGAGTACCTCGCGGACCCCTCCCGGCGGAAGTGGACGCACGACGCGAAGCGGTTCGAGGCGGCCGCCGACGCCGCTGGCGTGCCGGTGGCGGGCGTGGCGTTCGACACGTTCCTGGCCGCGTACCTGCTGGATCCGGCCTCCGCGGACCACGCGCTGGGCGAGCTGTGCGAGCGGTACCTGGGGACCGATGTCCTCGGCTCGGTCCAGGCCGAGGTCGAGGGACAGCTCTTCAGCGACGATCCATGGAGGGCGGTCGCCGCCGAGGCCGCCGGGGTGGCGCTCCTCACCCCGGTCATGGAGGCGCTCGTCGACGGCCAGGGACTTCGGGGATTGCTCGAGGACGTCGAGCTCCCGCTCTCGGCGGTGCTCGCGCGGATGGAGGCCCGCGGCGTGAACCTCGACGTCGGGTACCTGCAGGAGATGGGCGAGTCGGTGCGCGACAAGATGGCGACGCTCCGCGCCGAGGTCTTCCGCCTCGCTGGCGAGGACTTCAACCTGAGCTCGCCGCCGCAGCTGAGGGTGATCCTGTACGACAAGCTCGGGCTGTCACCGGGAAAGCGCACGCCGAAGGGGCAGCTCTCCACTGACGCGAGCGTCCTCGAGAAGCTGCGCGACCAGCACCCGGTGGTGGACGCGCTCCTGCAGTGGAGGGAGCTCGACAAGCTGAACTCGACGTACCTGGAGGCGCTCCCGCGCGACGTGGACCCGCGCGACGGCCGCGTGCACACCTCGTTCAACCAGACGGGCGCCGCCACGGGACGGCTCTCGTCGTCCGATCCGAACCTCCAGAACATCCCGGTCCGCTCCGAGCTCGGGCGCCAGATCCGCCGGGCGTTCATCCCGGGCGATCCTGGGCAGGTGCTGATGGCGGCCGACTACTCCCAGATCGAGCTCCGCGTGCTCGCGCATCTGTCCGGCGACGCGGGGCTCCGGCAGGCGTTCGAGAGCGGGCACGACATCCACACGGCCACCGCCGCCCGCGTGTTCGGCCTGCCGGAGGACAAGGTGGACCCCGCGCTCCGCGGTCGCGCGAAGATGGTGAACTACGGGCTCGCATACGGGATGAACGCGTGGGGCCTCGCGTCCCGCCTGGACATCGCGCCCGACGAGGCCCAGGAGATCATGGACGCGTACTTCGCGGCCTTCCCCACGATCCGCGAGTTTCTCGACAAGCAGGTGGCGCGCGCCGCAGCCGAGGGCTTCACGGAGACGATGCTCGGTCGCCGCCGCTACATCCCGGAGCTTCAGGCATCGAACCCGCGGGTTCGCGACCTCGGCCGGCGCCAGGCGCTGAACGCCCCGATCCAGGGAAGCGCGAGCGACGTCTTCAAGGTCGCGATGATCCGGGTGGACGAGGCCCTGCTGGCCCGCCCCGACCTCGACTGCCACATGCTGCTCACCGTGCACGACGAGCTGGTCTTCGAGGTGGCCAAGGAGCACGTCGAGGAGGCCTCGGCGCTGGTGAAGGACCGGATGGAGAACGCGGCCGAGCTCGAGGTGGACCTGCGGGCGGACATCGGCTGGGGTCCCAACTGGGCAGAGGCCGCTCCCGAGGGCCACTGACCTGCGGGTTCGTTTGACGGCCGTTCCCAAGCGCAACTACCATCCCTGAGCCGCGAGGACGCCAGCGCGCCGCCCGGCAAATCCCACCCGCCGGGTGGCAGGCGTGCTCACGTGGAAGGGGCTGGTTCAGATAGACGAGCAGGACACCAAGGCCGCGCCTGAGCGCGACCTGACACCCGAAGAGCTGATCGTGGCCATGGAGGCCTCGCTCCGCGACTTCAAGGACGGGGACATCGTCGACGGCGAGGTCGTGAAGATCGACCGCGACGAGGTGCTCCTCGACATCGGCTACAAGTCCGAGGGGGTCATCCCCTCGAAAGAGCTGTCGATCCGCCACGACGTCGACCCCAACGAGGTGGTGAAGGTCGGCGACAAGATCGAGGCCCTCGTTCTCCAGAAGGAGGACAAGGAGGGCCGCCTGATCCTCTCCAAGAAGCGGGCCCAGTACGAGCGCGCATGGGGACGCATCGAGGAGGTCATGACGTCGGGCCAGACGATCAAGGGCCCGGTGATCGAGGTCGTGAAGGGCGGGCTGATCCTGGACATCGGCCTTCGTGGGTTCCTGCCGGCGTCGCTCGTAGACCTGCGCCGCGTCCGCGACCTGCACCCGTTCGTCGGGACCGAGCTCGAGTGCAAGATCATCGAGCTCGACCGCAATCGCAACAACGTGGTGCTGTCCCGTCGCGCCTTCCTCGAGGAGTCGCAGTCCGAGGGCAGGAAGACCTTCCTCCAATCGCTGCAGAAGGGCGAGCGTCGAAAGGGCACGGTCAGCTCGATCGTGAACTTCGGGGCGTTCGTCGACCTCGGGGGAGTGGACGGCCTCGTGCACGTGTCCGAGCTCTCGTGGAAGCACGTCGACCACCCGAGCGAGGTGGTGACCGTCGGCCAGGAGGTCGAGGTCGAGGTGCTCGACGTGGACCTCGATCGCGAGCGCGTGTCCCTTTCGCTCAAGGCGACCCAGGAGGATCCGTGGAAGGAGTTCGAGCGGATGTACCAGGCCGGCGAGATCGTCGAAGGCCAGGTGACCAAGCTCGTGCCGTTCGGGTCGTTCGTTCGCGTAGCGCAGGGGATCGAGGGGCTCGTCCACATCTCCGAGCTCTCGGACCAGCACGTGGAGTCGCCCGAGGCGGTGCTCTCGGTCGGTGACACCGTCCGCGTGAAGGTGATCGACGTCGACGTGTCGAGACGGCGGATCTCGCTCTCGATGCGCCAGGTCGGCGGCGGCGCGATCGTCGCCCCGGCCGAGCGGGAGATCGAGGTGGAGGCGCCCGCCGAGGCGGAAGGGGAGGAGCCCCAGGTCGAAGCCGAGGTCGTCGTCGAAGCCGAGACCTCGGCGGAGCCGGCGCCCGACTTCGCTACGGTCGAGGAGGCCGTGCAGGCCGCCGGGGAGGCGCCCGCGGAGCCCGAGGTCGCTGCCGAGCCGGAAGGAGGCGCCGGGGCCGTCGTGGAACCGGTCTCCGAGCCCGCCGCCGAGACCGAGGAAGATGTTTCGCTCGAGTCGATCCTGGAGGACCTGAAGCGGCGCGAGGGCCGCACCGACTAGGCCCGGCGCGCCGTGCTCGTGGTCGGCCTCACCGGGGGGATCGGCTCCGGGAAGTCCAGCGTCGCGAGCATGCTCTCCGAGCGCGGGGCGGTGATCCTGGACGCGGACGCATTCGCGCGCGCGGCCGTGGCGGTGGGCACCCCGGCGCTTGCCCGCGTGGCCGCACGCTTCGGCGCCGAGGTGCTGGGGAGTGACGGCGAGCTGGATCGTTCGAAGCTCGCGGGGATCGTGTTCCAGGACGAGGCGAGCCTGCGGGACCTGGAGGCAATCGTGCACCCGGAGGTGCGGCGCATGATCGCCGACGGTCTCGCAGCCAACGCGGGGACGCCCAACGTGGTCGTGGTCGAGTCGCCGCTGCTCTTCGAGATGGGCACGGACGAGCTCTGCGACGTCGTGGTCGTGGTCGTCGCCGACCCGGAGACGCGGATCTCGCGCCTGGTCGCCCGCGGCATGACGGAGGTGGACGCCCGCGCCAGGCTCTCCTCGCAGGCCCCTCAGGAGCGGACGGCGCAAGGCGCCGGCGTCGTGCTCGGGAACGACGGAGCGCTCGAGGGCCTACGGGACCGGGTCGAGCGGCTCTGGCGGGACCTGCGGTCCAGGACCGAAGCTCCCGAGGTCCGCGGGGCCCCCGAGGCCTGAGCCGGGCGCGTCTATCATCGGGCGGATGAGCTTCCGCGCGGTGTTCTTCGACGCAGGGGAGACCCTCGTGCACCCGGAGCCCTCGTTCCCGGAGCTCTTCGCGCGGATCACGGCCCGAGAGGGACACGAGGTCGATCCCCCGGCGGTCGTCGAGGCATCGAAGGTGGTGCTGCAGCGCTTCAGCGAGGCGGCGGACGACCGTGAGCTCTGGACCACGAGCCCCGAGCGTTCGAGGGGGTTCTGGATGCCGGTGTACGAGCGCATGCTGGAGACCCTCGCCGTGCCGGACGGGGAGCGACTGGCCCAGATCCTGTACTCGGAGTTCACCGACCGCGCGAACTACGGGATCTTCGGTGACGTGGAGCCGGCGCTGGACGCCCTCGAGTCAGGCGGCACGCTGCTGGGGGTCGTGTCGAACTTCGAGGCATGGCTGGAAGATCTGCTCGGCGAGCTGCGGGTGCGGGATCGGTTCCCCGTTCGCGTGATCTCGGGGATCGAGGGGATCGAGAAGCCCGACCCGAGGATCTACGAGCTCGCTCTGGAGCGTGCCGGCGTTGCCGCAGTGGACGCGGCCTACGTCGGGGACAACCCTGAGTTCGACGTCGACCCCCCGTCTCGGCTTGGGATGTTCGCCGTGCTGATCGACAGGCGGGGGCGCCACGAAGGGTTCCCGGGAACGAGGATCACCGACATGCGCCAGCTGCCGGAGGTCCTGGGGTGAGCGAGCCGAAGCGCTACTCGGTCGACGAGGCGAACGCGCTCCTTCCCGAACTGCGGGAACGCCTCATCCGGCTCCGCGAGGCGCGGCGGCGGCTGATCGCCTCCAGCCAGCGCATCACGGCGCGGGTGGCAGCGGACGGCGGAGGAGTCGGGGGCAGCGATTGGTTCGAGATCCAGCGCGAGCTGAAGACCGAGATCCTGTGGCTCGCCGAGCGCAGGGTCGCGCTCCGCGATCCCGAGGCCGGACTGGTCGACTTCCCCGGCGAGCGGGACGGCCAGGACGTCTGGCTCTGCTGGCGCCTGGGGGAGGACGAGGTGGCCTGGTGGCACGAGCTGGACACGGGCTTCATCGGGAGGAAGCCGCTCTGAGCCGCCCTCGGGTGCTGGTCTTCGAGGCCTCGGACGACGACCCGCCCCCGGGGATCGAGCGGGTGCGAGCGCTCGCCGATCTCGACTTGGCGCCCGACCCCGAGACGCTCGCGGAGCTGATCGGCGAGGCCGAGGTCCTGTTCTTCTACCGAGCCGCCAGGGGCCCCCTGGAGGAGGCGTTCGCGAGGGCGGCGCGTCTTCGATGGATCCAGTCGGCGTCGGCCGGCGTCGACGGCCTGCTCTTCCCCGAGCTGGTGGCCTCCGATGTTGTCGTGACCAACGCCCGCGGCATCTTCGACGAGCCGATCGCCGAGTGGACGCTCGGCGTGATGCTCTCGTTCGCCACGGGCGTGGTCACCTCGCTCGCGGACCAGCGCGAGCGACGCTGGAACGGCTGGCGGCGCACCGAGCGCCTGGCCGGCGCGCGGCTGCTCGTGGTCGGGCCGGGGCCGATCGGCAGGGCGGTGGCGCGGCTGGCGCGAGGGGCCGGCATGCAGGTGAGCGCCGTCGGGTCCCGTGACCGCGACGACGACGAGCTGGGGCCGGTGCGAGGACCCGGCGCACTCCACGATGCACTCGCCGCCGCCGACTTCGTCGTGGACGCGCTTCCCCTGACCGCCGCGACCCGCCACCGGTTCGACGCGGCGGCCTTCGCGGCCATGAAGACGACCGCGAGGTTCCTCAACGTCGGAAGGGGGGAGACCGTCGACGAGCCCGCGCTCGTCGAGGCGCTCGCCTCGGGGGCGATCGCCGGCGCGGCGCTCGACGTGTTCGAGGAGGAGCCGCTACCCGAGACGAGCCCGCTGTGGGCGATGCCGAACGTGATCGTCTCGCCCCACGTCTGCGGCGAGTTCGAGGGCTGGGAGTCGGCCGTGATGGACGTGCTGGTGGACAATCTCGGTCGCTACGCGCGAGGCGAGCCGCTCCGCAACGTCGTCGACAAGGCTCTCGGCTACGGCGCCGGTTGGTAGCCTTCCTAGCGCATGGACGAGCGGGTGATCGAGGTCCGGGGGCTGCGCCGCTCCTACGGAGACCTCGAGGCCCTGAAGGGGATCGACCTGCACGTCGATCGCGGCGAGGTCTTCGCGATGCTCGGGCCCAACGGCGCGGGCAAGACGACGACCGCCGAGATCCTGGAGGGCTACAGGAGCAGGACCGCCGGCGACGTGCGGGTGCTCGGGTTCGACCCCGCGGCTGGCGAGCGCGAGCTGAGGCGACGCGTCGGCATAGTCCTGCAGTCGACCGGCGTCGATCCCTTCCTCACGGTCCTGGAGACGGTGCAGATGTACGCGGGCTACTACGACCGTCCTCGCGACGCCGACGAGGTGATCGATCTGGTGGGGCTCGCCGAGAAGCGCAACGCTCGCGTCCGGAGGCTCTCGGGGGGACAGCAGCGCCGCCTGGACGTGGCGATAGCCCTGGCCGGCGACCCCGAGATGCTCTTCCTCGACGAGCCGACCACGGGCTTCGACCCCTCGGCGCGGCGGAACGCGTGGCAGATCGTGAAGGACCTGGCTGCCCTGGGGAAGACGGTCTTCCTCACCACCCACTTCATGGACGAGGCCCAGTACCTGGCGGACCGCGTCGCCGTCATCGCCCGCGGCGAGATCGTTGCCGAGGGCCCGCCCGGCACCCTCGCGGGCCGCGAGCAGATGCAGGCGCGCATCCACTTCCGCATGCCCGACGAGGCCGCCCCGCCCGAAGCGCTCGCAGCGACGCGCCTGGAGGACGGCAGGTGGGAGGTGCGAGCCGACGACCCCACAGGGCCCCTGCACGAGCTGACGGGCTGGGCCCTCGAGACGGGGATCGGTCTGGACGGGCTCGAAGTGCTCCTTCCGACCCTGGAGGACGTCTACCTGGACCTCACCGGGGCGCAGGTGGGTGCGGAGTGAGCGAGCTTCGGCTCACCGTCCGGCAGGTCTGGTACACGAACACGGCCTTCTGGCGGAACCCCGCGAGCGCGGGATTCACGTTCGCGTTCCCGCTGATGTTCCTGGTGATCTTCACTACGCTCCTGGGCAACGGGAGGGCGGCCATCCCGGGCACCACGATGACGGTCCCGCAGTCGACGTTCTACGTGGCCTCGATGGCCGCCTTCTCGGTGATCACGGCCTGCTACACCAACATCGCGATGAGCGTCACGTTCCAGCGCGACGCCGGCATCCTGAAGCGGATCCGCGGCACGCCGCTGCCGAGCCGCACGTACCTGGCGGGACGCGTGCTCCACGCGACACTCGTGGGCATCGTGCTGGTCGCGCTGACCGCGGCGTTCGGGCACATCGCCTACGGCGCAACTATCCCAGCGGGCGCGACGCTCGCGCGGTTCGTGGTCACGCTGCTGGTCGGCGCGGGCAGCTTCGCCGCGATCGCTCTGGCCGTCACCTCGATCGTGCCCAACGCCGACGCCGCGCCCGCGATAGTGAACTTCTCGATCATGCCCCTGCTCTTCCTGTCGGACGTGTTCATCCCCCTCGGGAGGCACCCGGCCGCCTGGGTCGACCTGCTGGGCAAGGTCTTCCCGGTACGGCACTTCGTGCAGGCGATGCAGGCGGCGTTCCTGGGGACGCCGTTCGCCTGGAGTGACGTGGCGGTCGTGGCCGCGTGGGGCCTCGGCGGGCTCGTGCTGGCCTCGAGGTTGTTCTCCTGGGAACCCCGGAGATGACCTGTGCTAGGCTCCGGCCGACCGCGAGGCCAAGGGGGTTGCTGATGCGGAAGACAGTGGTTGCGGTGGCGGCGCTCGCGATGATCGCGGCCGCGTGCAGCAGCGGCTCCAGCACGACGAACGGGGGCGGCGGGTCTGCCTCGGCGTCCGGCGCCGCGTGCGCCACCTCCAACCTCAACCTGGTGACGCCGGGCCAGCTCACGGTGGCGACGGACAGCCCTGTATACAGCCCGTGGTTCAAGCACAACGAGCCCTCCAACGGACTCGGGTACGAGTCGGCCGTGGCGTACGCGGTGGCAGAGGGACTCGGGTTCGACCCGTCGGAGGTGAAGTGGGTCGTCGAGCCGTTCAACAAGTCGTACGCGCCGGGCTCGAAGGACTTCGACTTCGACATCAACGAGATCTCGATCACCCCGGAGCGCGCGCAGGTCGTTGACTTCAGCACCGGGTACTACGACGACGTCCAGGCGCTGGTCGCACGGAAGGGCACGCCGATCGCCTCGGCCACGTCGGTCGCGGCGCTCAAGCCTTTCCTGCTGGGGGACCAGGTGGGAACCACGAGCCTGGCCTTCATCTCGCAGGTGATCAAGCCCACGCAGCAGCCGCGCGTCTTCGACACCCTGAACGACGCGAAGGCCGCGCTGAACGCCGGGCAGATCGACGGCATCGTCACCGACATTCCCACCGCCGACTACTTCCAGTACTCGATCAAGGACGGGACCGTGGTGGGCCGGTTCGCGGCGGCGAACCCGCCGGAGCAGTTCGGCCTGCTGTTCCAGCATCGGAACTCGCTGGTCCCGTGTGTGAACGCCGTGCTCGGCCAGCTCACATCCAACGGGACGCTCCAGCAGCTGCAGGCCCGCTGGCTCCAGAACTACACCGCATACCCTCTGATCCAGTAGCCGGGGGCGGTCCGGCTCGATGAGCGCAGGAGGCGGGGCCCAGCGATCTCTGGGCTGGGATCCGGAACCGGGCGATGGCAGAGGGACCCCGCCGGGGCGGGGGTCGAAGATGCTCGGCGGCCGCCGAGCCATGCGCGATGAAGGAGTCCTTCTTCGGCGTCCCTTCGCAGGGAGAGCCGGCGATCTGGAGCGCGTTCCTGCTGAACGTGAAGATGTTCCTGGTCGCCGAACCGCTGATCCTCGTACTGGCGCTCGTGATCGCGGTCGTCCGGCAGATCCGAGGGCCCGTGTTCTTCCCCTTCCGCCTGGTGGCCACGGCCTACACCGACTTCTTCCGAGGGATCCCCCTCCTGCTGGTGATCTACATCACGGGCTACGGGGTCCCCGGTCTGGAGATCCGCGGGCTCTCCTTCTATCGATCTCCGGTGATCTACGCGGTCGCCGCGCTCGTGCTCTCGTACTCGGCCTATGTCGCCGAGGTCTACCGCGCGGGGATCGAGTCGGTTCACCCCAGCCAGGTTGCTGCGGCTCGCTCGCTCGGGCTGTCCCAGTGGCAGGCGCTCCGCTTCGTCGTGATCCCCCAGGCGATCCGGCGCGTGATCCCACCGCTCCTGAACGACTTCATCAGCCTTCAGAAGGACACGGCGCTCGTCGCGGTGCTCGGCAACATCGAGGCCGCTCGAGCGGCGCAGATCTACGGGGCGTTCCGTTTCAACTACTCGAGCTTCCTGGTGGCCGCCGCGCTCTTCATCGTGATCACGATCCCCCTCGCGCGGTTCACGGATCACCTGATCGAGCGGCAGCGGCGTAGGCGATCGGCCGGAGGTCTGATGTGAGCGACGCGATCGTGATCGAGGGCGTCCGCAAGTCCTTCGGCAAGCTCGAGGTCCTGCGCGGCGTGGACCTCACGATGGCCGAACACGAGGTTGTCTGCCTGATCGGCGCGAGCTGGTCTGGCAAGTCCACCCTGCTCCGCTGCGTGAACCTGCTGGAACCCATAGAGGCCGGCCGGATCGTCGTGCACGGCGACGAGATAACCGCTCGAGGGGTCGACGTGAACGCCGTCCGGCGGCAGATCGGGATCGTGTTCCAGGCGTTCAACCTGTTCCCGCACATGACGGTGCTCCGCAACCTCACCCTCGCGCCGACGGAGGCCCTGGGCGTGTCTCGGGCGGAGGCCGAGCAGCAGGCGCGGGAGCTGCTCCGCCGGTTCGGCCTGCTGGACAAGGAGCAGGAGTACCCCGACCGGCTGTCGGGAGGACAGCAGCAGCGCGTGGCCATCACGCGCGCGCTCGCGATGAGACCCTCGATAATGCTGCTGGACGAGGTCACGAGCGCGCTCGACCCCGAGCTCGTGGCCGAGGTGCTCGACGTGATCCGCGAGCTCGCCTCGGGGGGGATGACGATGCTGATCGCGACGCACGAGATGGGGTTCGCCAAGGACATCGCCTCCCGCGTCTGTTTCCTGGACGAAGGCGCGATCCTCGAGCAGGGGCCGCCCGCGCAGATATTCAGCGAGCCGAGGGAGGAGCGCACGAAGCGGTTCCTGCAACGGATCATCGCCGCCGGAAGGATGTGAGGGTCCTCGGTCCGATCCCGGTCGCCGCGAGGCCCGGCGAGCACGAGGCGAGCGCCCGGCGACCGCGAGGTGTCGGGCTCCGCGCCTAGAATCGCCCCGTGCCTCCCTTCAAGATCCGATCCGAGTTCACGCCCTCCGGCGACCAGCCGCTGGCGATCGAGCAGCTCGCGGAGGGGGTCCTGGCCGGCGAGCCGCGCATCACGCTCCTGGGGGCCACGGGCACCGGCAAGACCTTCACGATCGCGCACGTGGTCGAGCGCGTGCAACGCCCGACGCTGGTGATCGCGCCCAACAAGTCGCTCGGAGCCCAGCTCGCCAACGAGTTCCGCGAGGTCTTCCCCGACAACGCGGTGGAGTACTTCGTCAGCTACTACGACTACTACCAGCCCGAGGCCTACATCCCGCAGACCGACACGTACATCGAGAAGGACTCGTCGGTGAACGACGAGATCGAACGGCTGCGCCACTCGGCGACCGCCGCGCTGCTCACCCGGCGAGACGTGCTGATCGTGGCGAGCGTCTCGTGCATCTATGGCCTGGGCTCGCCGGACGAGTACGAGGGCCAGCTGCTGAGGCCCATCACGGGGGTCGACCTGCCGCTCGAGTTCGCGATGCACCGGCTGGTCGACATCCAGTACCAGCGCAACAACGTCAGCCGCGCGCGGGGCACGTTCCGGGTGCAGGGCGACACGCTCGAGGTCTTCCCGCCGTACGAGCAGATCGGCTACCGGATCCAGTGGTGGGGCGACACGGTCGAGAAGATCACGCGCTTCGATCCGCTCACCGGCGAGCTGTACGACGATCTTGCCGAGACGCTGATCTACCCGGCCTCGCATTACGTGGCGAGCGAAGAGCGCATGAAGCAGGCGCTGGTCACGATCGAGGAGGAGCTGGCGCAGCGCCTGGCCGAGCTGGAGTCGCAGGGCAAGCTGCTCGAAGCCGAGCGTCTGCGGATGCGCACGAGCTACGACCTGGAGATGCTCCGCGAGGTCGGGTTCTGCTCCGGCATCGAGAACTACTCGAGGCACATCGACGGCCGCGCCCCCGGCTCGGCGCCCTACACCCTTCTCGACTACTTCCCCGACGACTACCTTGTGGTGCTCGACGAGTCGCACGTCACGGTGCCGCAGCTGCACGCGATGTACGAGGGGGACGTCACGCGCAAGTCCACGCTAGTGGAGCACGGGTTCCGGCTGCCGTCGGCGATCGACAACCGGCCGCTGCGCTTCGAGGAGTTCCAACAGCGAGCGAAGCAGGTCGTGTACATGAGCGCCACGCCGAGCGCCTACGAGCTCCGCGCGTCGAGCCGCGTGGTCGAGCAGATCGTGCGCCCGACGGGACTGATCGACCCCGACGTCGAGATCCGCCCCACGAAGGGGCAGGTCGACGACCTGATCGAGGAGATCCGCAAGCGCGCGGACCGGAACCACCGGGTCCTCGTGACCACGCTCACGAAGAAGATGGCCGAGGACCTCACCGACTACCTGGTCGAGATGGGGATCCGGGTCCGTTACCTGCACTCCGAGGTGGACACCTTGCAACGGATCGAGATCGTGCGCGACCTGCGCCTGGGCGAGTTCGACGTCCTCGTCGGGATCAACCTGCTGCGCGAGGGACTCGACCTGCCGGAGGTCTCGCTGGTGGCGATCCTGGACGCGGACAAGGAGGGCTTTCTGCGCTCGGAGACCTCGCTGATCCAGACGATCGGACGCGCGGCGCGCAACGTCGAGGGCAAGGTGCTGATGTACGCCGACGACGTCACCGAGTCCATGAAGTCGGCGATCGGCGAGACCCAGCGCCGCCGGAAGATCCAGACGGAGTACAACCTGGAGAACGGCATCGATCCACAGACGGTGCGGCGCAAGATCAACGACATCCTGCTCTCGATCGGCGAGGAGCCCACGAGGACCACGCCCAAGAAGGAGCGTCGGCGCAAGCCGAGCCGGCCCGAGATGCCGCAGGAGGAGCTGGGCAGACTGATCCAGTCGCTCGAGGAGGAGATGCACCAGGCCGCGAAGGACCTCCGGTTCGAGTACGCGGCGCGGTTGCGCGACGAGGTGCGGGAGCTCCGGAAGGAGCTGCGCCAGATGCGCGAGGCGGGGGTGGGAGCGTGACGCTCGTCGTCCGGGCTCCCCAGGCCTGGCTCGGCCCGGGCAGGCTGGTGCGCGACGCCGAGATCGTGTGCGAGGGCGGCGAGATCGTGGCGGCCGGACCGCGGGGGTCGAGGGGATCGAGGTCGGCGCCGGCCGGCGAGCCCGAGGTGCTGGAGATCGACGGCTTCGTCATGCCGGCCGCCGCCGACCGCCATGTGCACATCGCGCTATCGGACCCGGCCTCGGTGCTCCTTCGCGGCGTCACCGCGGTCCGGGACCTCGCGTGGCCGCCTGAACGGATCTTCCCCCTGGCAGATGCCTCCGAGCTCCCCACCTACACCGGCCCGCTCGTGCGCGCCGCCGGGCCGATGCTCACGGGCCCGGGCGGCTACCCCACACAGGACGGGTGGGCGCCGCCGGGGACGGGGCGGGAGCTGCGAGGCCCCGACGACGCCCGCGCGGTCGTGAAGGAGCTGGCCTCGCTCGGCGCGGCCGCGATCAAGGTCTCGTTGAACGCCGAAGCGGGCCCGACCCCCTCCGATGGGGAGCTCGCCGCGATCTGCGAGGTCGCCCACGAGCTGGACCTGCCGGTGACCGCCCACGCGCAGGGCAGGGGCGAGGTGGAACGCGCGCTCGGGGCCGGCGTGGACGAGCTCGCGCACACCCCGTGGACGGAGCGGCTCTCCGACGACGTGGTCCAGACAGCGGCGAAGCGGATGCGGATCGTCTCGACGCTCGACATCTTGAGCCGCGGGCGCGACACGCCCGAGATCCGCATCGCGCTCGACAACCTCCGCCGGTTCCACGCCGCCGGAGGCGCGGTGATCTACGGCACCGATCTCGGGAACGGCGCGATCCCTCCCGGCATCCACGTGCGCGAGGCGCTCCTTCTTGCCGAGGCAGGCCTGGAGTTCGAGGAGGTGCTCGAGGCGATGGTTCGCGCGCCCCTCGAGCCCGGGGCCCCGGCCGACCTTCTGGCGTTCGCGAGGAGCCCGCTGGACGATCTCGGCGCGCTCGACGATCTGCGCCTCGTCGTTCGCGCGGGGGCGGTGGTCCTCCTGCGCTGAGCGCGGCCGGCCGCACCGTCCGAGGCGGGCCCTTCGGCCCGGGCGGGGGGCGTCCGCGACCCTCATGCTGGCAAAGGAGGTGATGAGGATGCTAGGTGTGATGCCGCCTCCCGGTGGCGACCTGACACTGCTTCAGGCGCTCGGCACCCTCGCGCTGCTCGCGGCGCTCGGTCTCGTGTACGGCTTCGTGATGAGCCTGATCTACAGCCGCAGGAGCGCCCGCGTGCACGAGCTCCGGCGACCGGGCGAGATCCACAAGGCCGCCTGACGTCTCGCCCGCTCTCGCGCGAAGCGGGTTGCGTGTTCTTCGACCACCCGGTATAGACGGGTGGTATGAGCATGATCGACCCGCGCCCGGGTGTTTCGTCGACCGAGGAGATCAGCCTCGACGAGTTGCAGCTCGCCGCGCGGAACCACGGCATGCCGCTCGAGGCGCTCCGGTACGACGTCACGCCGATCGGGATGCACTACCTGCTCACTCACTTCGACATCCCGAACGCCGACGCGGCGACTTGGACGGTCGAGGTGGGAGGAAGGGTCGAGCGGCCGCTCGTCCTCGGGATGGATGACCTTCGCGCGCGGCCGTTCGTGACCACGGTCGTGACGATGGAGTGCGCCGGGAACGGCCGCGCGCGCCTGCATCCTCGGCCGGTCTCGCAGCCGTGGCTCAGCGAGGCGGTGGGCACGGCAGAATGGACCGGCACGCCCCTCCGGCCGATCCTTCAGGAGGCGGGCCTCGAGGCCGACGCGGTCGAGATCGTCTTCACCGGCGCCGACCACGGGATCCAGGGCGACGCCGAGCAGGACTACGAGCGGAGCCTGGGCGTCGCCGAGGCTCTCCGCGACGACGTCCTGCTCGCCTTCGAGATCAACGGTCAGCCGCTCCCGCCGCAGCACGGCTTCCCCGTCCGGCTGCTCGTGCCGGGCTGGTACGGCATGACGAGCGTGAAGTGGCTCACCAGGATGACCGCCGTCACCGAGCCGTTCGAGGGGTACCAGATGGATGCCTACCGCCTGCGTCAGCGCGAGGGCGAGCCGGGCACCCCTGTCACCCGGATGCAGCCGCGCGCCCTGATGATCCCGCCCGGGTTCCCCGAGTTCCTCACGCGGGTGCGGATCGTAGACGCGGGTCGGGTGCTGCTGCAGGGGCGCGCCTGGTCGGGCGTCGCGCCCATCGAGCGGGTGGAGTGCAGCACCGACGGGGGAGCGAGCTGGGCCGGGGCGACGCTCGGTCCCATGCCGCCCTCGCTCTATGCGTGGCGCTCCTGGACGTTCGGCTGGGACGCGACGCCCGGCGAGCACGAGCTCGCGGCCCGGGCGACGGACGGGACCGGCTCGACACAGCCCGTCGACCAGCCGTGGAACCACCACGGGCTCTCGAACAACATGGTCCAGCGGGTTCCCGTCCGCGTGCGGTGACGGCCGATCCTTCCGATTCCGCGGCTACAGGATCTTCGAGAGCTCCTCGAAACACCGGTCGACGTCGTCCTCGCTGTTGAAGAAGTGCGGGCTGATCCGCAGGCCGTCGCCCCGGAAGTCCGTGCAGACGTCGCGCGCGAGGAGCGCGTGACAGATCCTTCCCGCCTCGGGACCGACGCCGACGTTCACGACGCCGCCGCGGGCGCCCGGTGACCGCGGGGTCCTGACGGAGAGTCCCGCCTCGTCGGCGCGCGCGATGGCGCGGTCGGTCAGCTCGCCCTGACGCGCGCGGATCCGCTCCACGCCGGCCTCGGAGATCACGTCGAGGCCTCCCTGTGCGATGAAGACGACGGGCGCCGGCGGTGTCCCGTGCTCCAGCCGCCGCGCGGTGGGGTGGTAGTCGAGGCGCCGGTTGTCGAAGGAGAAGGGCTCGCGGGTCGCGAACCACCCCGTGATCGCGGGCTCGAGGCTCGGCAGGAGGTCGCGCCTCGCGTAGAGGAACGCGAGACCCGGACCCCCGCAGAGCCACTTGAGCACGCCCGCTGTGTAGAAGTCGCAGCCCAGGTCTCGCAGGTCGAGCGGGACTATGCCGATCCCGTGGTAGTCGTCCACGAAGGAGTACGCCCCTCGTTCCCGCGCGAGGTCGCAGATCGCCCTGGCGTCCACGAGCGCGCTGGAGCGGTACAGGACCCTGTTCACCATCACCAGGGCGGTGTCGTCATCGATCGCTCGCTCGTACTCCTCGAACGGGATCGTGAGCCCGTCCTCCGATCGCAGGAAGGTCACCTCGACGCCGCGCCTCCGCTGCGCGAGCCACACGTGGCCGTCGGTGGGGAAGTCCAGCTCGGACAGGACCACCTTCCTGCGCCGGCCCGTGAAGTCCAGACACGAGGCGATCGTCGCGAGCGCGATCGAGATGTTGGTCGTGATCGCGAGCTCGTCGGGGTCGCAGCCCGCGAGCGCCGCGAACGTTCGCTTCAGCCTGCCCATTGCCGGGAAGACGTCCTCGGTCCAGACGTGATCCGGCGCGCCCTTGGACGCCCACGCATCCATGTACCCCCGCAACAGGTCCTGGGAGCGCCGCGACACCGGGCCCAGCGAGGCGCTTATCAGATACGTCTTGCCCGCCAGGACGGGGAACTCTTCCCGGTACGACCCCAGCGGCCGCTCAGTCGTCGCCCTGCTCCTCCAGGTAATCGACGTAGAGGGGACGTAGAGCCTCGCCCAACTCGCCCTCGTCGGCCTTGAAGAAGTCGTTCAGGAGGGCGAGCGGCCGGGCGATGTCGATCTTGCCGTGCTCGTCGTGCCCGGCGACCTCCTCGGCGATCGGGAGCGCCTTCACCAGGCTCCAGAGGAAACCCACGTCAAGGTGCCGCTCGGCGCGAGCGACCGCCCGATCGTGAAGCTCCTTCGTGGAGAGCGTCTCCAGCTCGGCCCGCGCCATGACGGGAGGATAGCGGCCACGGGAGGAGATGTCGGAGGACGACCGTACAATCGCTCCGTGGGCACCGACCGCCTCATCATCCACGGCGCCCGTGAGCACAACCTCAAGAACGTCACGCTCGACCTTCCTCGTGACAAGCTGATCGTGTTCACGGGCCTCTCCGGCTCGGGGAAGTCCTCGCTCGCCTTCGACACGATCTACGCCGAGGGTCAGCGCCGGTACGTCGAGTCGCTCTCCTCGTACGCCCGGCAGTTCCTCGGGCAGATGGAGAAGCCCGACGTCGACTTCATCGAAGGGCTCTCGCCTGCGATCTCGATCGACCAGAAGTCGACGAGCCGCAACCCGCGGAGCACGGTCGGCACGATCACCGAGGTCTACGACTACCTGCGCGTCCTGTTCGCGAGGGTGGGCCACCCGCACTGCCCGAGCTGCGGCCGCCCCATCGGGCGCCAGACCCCCGAGCAGATCGTCGACCAGGTGCTGGAGATGCCCGAGGGCACGAGGTTCCAGGTCCTCGCGCCGGTCGTGCGCGGACGCAAGGGGGAGTACGAGAAGCTCCTGGGGGACCTGGCGCGCAAGGGGTTCCCGCGCGCGCGGATCGACGGGCAGGTGCGCGACCTCTCGGAGCCGATCCGGCTTCCCAAGACCTACAAGCACACGATCGAGGTGGTCGTGGACCGCCTCGTCTCCAAGCCGGGCATCCGCCGGCGCGTCGCCGACTCGATCGAGACCGCGCTCGAGCTCGCAGAGGGCGTGGCGGCGATCGCCGTGCAGACGGACGGGCACGAGGAGGTCCAGACCTTCTCGCAGTCGCTCGCCTGCACCTACGACGGCCTCTCGTTCGAAGAGCTCGCTCCCCGGAACTTCTCCTTCAACTCGCCCTACGGCGCGTGCGGCACGTGTGACGGGCTCGGCACGCGGTTGGAGGTCGACCCCGAGCTCGTGGTGCCCGACCCGGACCTCACGATCGACGAGGGGGCCCTGGCGCCGTGGGCTAGCAACTCGTTGGAGTACTGGTACCGGGTGCTGGGGGCGGTCGGCGCCGCGCACGGCTTCGACCTCGGCACGCCCTGGAAGAAGCTGCCGAAGAAGGCCCGAGAGGCGGTGCTCTACGGCTCCGATACCGAGGTCTACGTCAAGTACCGGAACCGGTACGGCCGCCAGCGCGCGTACTGGACGACCTACGAGGGCTGCATCCCGAACATCGAGCGACGACACGCCGAGACCGACTCCGACACGGCCCGCGAGAGGCTCGAGCAGTTCATGCGCGAGATCCCTTGTCGCGCGTGCGGCGGCCGGCGTTTGAAGCCCGAGTCGCTCGCCGTGACCGTGGGAGGCGTGGACATCTCCGAGCTGACGTCGAAGTCGATCCGCTCCACGCTCGACTTCATGGAGGCGATCGAGCTGTCGGACCGCGAGCGGATGATCGCAGAGCGCCTGCTGAAGGAGATCCGCGAGCGCCTGCGGTTCCTGGTGGACGTCGGGCTCGACTACCTCACCCTCGGACGTCCGGCCGGAACGCTCGCGGGCGGCGAGGCCCAGCGGATCCGCCTCGCCACGCAGATCGGGTCGGGCCTGGTGGGCGTGCTGTACATCCTCGACGAGCCCTCGATCGGGCTGCACCAGCGGGACAACCGCCGCCTGATCGACACGCTGGAGCGCCTGCGGGACCTGGGGAACACGCTGATCGTCGTCGAGCACGACGAGGCCACGATCCTGGCGGCCGACCACATCGTGGACATCGGCCCCGCGGCGGGGGAGCACGGCGGCGAGATCGTGTACACGGGCGACCTCAAAGGCCTCCTCGAAGAGGAGCGTTCGCTCACAGGGGCGTTCCTGGCGGGACGGCGCGCGATCCCCACGCCCCAGGTCCGCCGCCCGCCCGGAGATCGTCGCCTGCGGATCGAGGGCGCCAGCGAGCACAACCTGAAGAACGTCACGGTCGAGCTCCCGCTCGGGCTGTTCATCTGCGTGACGGGCGTCAGCGGCTCCGGCAAGTCCACCCTGGTGCAGGACGTCCTGCTACGGGCGCTGATGCAGAGGGTGTACCGGTCGCGGACGCTGCCGGGCAAGCACCGGAAGCTCCGCGGCTGGGAGCAGGTCGACAAGGTGATCGACATCGACCAGTCGCCGATCGGGCGCACGCCCCGGTCGAACCCCGCCACGTACACGGGGGTCTTCGACCACGTACGGAAGCTCTTCGCTCAGGTTCCGGAGGCGCGGATCCGGGGGTTCCAGCCCGGAAGGTTCTCCTTCAACGTGCGGGGCGGCAGGTGCGAGAGCTGCGCCGGGGACGGCCAGATCAAGATCGAGATGCACTTCCTGCCCGACGTGTACGTCACGTGCGAGGTCTGCAAGGGGAAGCGCTACAACCGCGAGACCCTGGAGGTCCGCTACAAGGGCCGCTCGATCGCAGACGTGCTCGGGATGAGCGTCGATGAGGCGCTCGGGTTCTTCCAGAACATCCCCGTGATCAAGCGCCACATGCAGACACTCTCGGACGTGGGTCTGGGCTACCTCAAGCTGGGGCAACCGGCGCCCACGCTCTCGGGCGGCGAGGCCCAGCGGATCAAGCTCTCGAGCGAGCTCCACAAGCGCGCCACCGGCAACACGGTCTACGTGCTCGACGAGCCCACGACCGGCCTGCACTTCGAGGACATCCACAAGCTCCTCGGCGTGCTTCAGAGGCTGGTGTCCACGGGGAACACCGTGCTCGTGATCGAGCACAACCTCGACGTGGTCAAGACGGCCGACTGGATCGTGGACCTGGGCCCCGAGGGGGGCGACGACGGAGGCCAGGTCGTCGTAACGGGCACGCCCGAGCAGGTGGCGGCTCATCCGGGCTCGCACACGGGAGCCTTCCTCGCGGAGGTCCTGGGGCGCCTACCGCTGCCCGATCCGGAACCTGCCGGGCTTGCACCTCGTTCTTGACGGTCCTTGCTAGGATTCCCGCCGACGTGTCCCGGCGGATCCTGATCCTCGCCTCGGTCGCGGCCGTGGTCGCGGCCGCGTGCGGCGCCCTTCCCCAACCCGAGCCGAACTTCGGCAAGGGCGTCCAGTTCCTTCCTCAGGTCGCCGACTGGCAGGACAACGTCGGGATCGGCACCGCGATGGCCGTCGCCAAGGACGGGGTGCCCTATGTCTCCTACTTCGGGTTCAACAAGCAGCTCCAGCAGGGGCAGATCGCCCTGCCGCGCCCGGTGGGCGGGCCGTACCTGCCCGGGGTGCTACTCGCCGACTACCGCGACGGGCTCTGGAACCGCGGGGCCGTGGCGATGCCCTCCGACCCGCCCACGGGGGTGAGCGTCCCGTTCGGCCCGCAGACGGTCGCTGGGTTGAAGACCCTCACCCCCGAGAACGTGAACGGAACCGACGTCGCGCTGGATGCAAGCGGCGGCGCGCACGTCGTCTGGACCGGCAACGACGGAGTGTGGTACGCGAGCGCCGCCAGCACTTCCACAGCGGAGCAGGTCTACGACTACGGCTACTCGATCCAGACCGCCGGCCCGATCGGCTCGCCCTCGATCGCGCTCGACGCGGAGGGCAACCCGTGGGTCGCCTACGGCCTGATCACGTCCTCCCACGAGGTCAGGGTCGCCACGAAGAAGGGCAACGGGTGGGACACGCAGACCATCGCGACGGCGCCGCTCTGCAACCGTTGCGACGGTCCGGGCCCGACCGCCATCTCCGTCACCAAGGACGGCGCGGTGGTCGTGTACGTCGACCAGGCGGACCAGGCCCTGATGGCGGCCGTCCACCAGCGCGGCAAGAGGTGGTCCTCCACCCAGGTCGAGAGAGGCGTCTCCGGCGCGGGTCTTGCCCTGGCCTCGGACTCGAGCGGCAACCTGTACGCCACGTACGAGGCGGGCACGGGGCAGATCCACCTCGCGACCTACTCGGGCGGCGCGTGGAGCGTCGTGACGGTCGGGAGCTCGGGAGCGCCCGAGGGAGTGCCGCAGCACACGGGCGTCGCCGTCGATGACGCCGGGAAGGTCTACGTGACCTGGGTGGGCTCCGCGGGCGTCGAGCTCGTCTCCGGCGAGGGTGGGAGCTTCTCGCCCGTCCCCATAGGGAACACGGGCTTGGGAACGTTCCCGTCGGTCGGCGTCGCTCCCGACGGCTCGAAGGTCTTCCTGGCGTGGTACGCGCCTGCCGACCAGGACCTGGATTTCGGCACGTACGGCCAGGCGGGCGCCACCAAGCTCGCCCAGCCCAGCCCGGCGCCGTTCAACACCGGGGCGCCCGCGTCGAGCGGTCCTCCGACGCAGTGCCCCAAGGGCGCCCTGCAGATCGCCGCGCCGGCCGGCGCGGGCGTGAACGGCTTCTCCACCAACGCGCTGACGGCCTCGGCGGGAGCTGGGATCCAGATCTGCTTCGACAACCAGGACGTTGGGGTCCCCCACAACGTCGAGATCTCGGCGAAGGTGGGGGACACCAGCGGGAGCGTCTTCGCGCCGGCTGGCAACGCCGTCGTCACCGGACCCGGCCAAGCCGTCTACGGCGTGGGCAAGCTGAAGCCCGGCAGCTACTTCTTCTACTGCTTCATCCACCCGACGACGATGACGGGGACCCTGACCGTCAAGTAGCGAGGTTCCGGAGGCTTTCCCGCCCCGGAGCTAGGATGGGCGCCGTGAGCGTCCCCCGTCCCGAGACGTCCCAGATACCGGATCTTCCCGGCGCGTACCTGTTCCGCGACGGCGACGGGCGGGTCGTGTACGTGGGGAAGGCGCGCTCCCTGCGCAAGAGGCTCGCGAGCTACTGGGGCAGGCCGCTGCACCCCAGGACCGAGGCGATGACCCTGGCGGCCGCGACCGTCGAGTGGATCGTGGCGTCCACCGAGGTCGACGCGCTGATGCTCGAGTTCAACCTGATCCAGACCCACCTGCCTCGTTTCAACGTCCGGTACCGCGACGACAAGTCCTACCCGTTCCTGGCGCTGACGGTGGGGGAGCGGTGGCCGCGCGCGCAGGTGCTCCGGGGCGCGAAGCGGAAGAACGTCAGGTACTTCGGACCGTACGGACACGCCTGGGCGATCCGGGAGACGCTCGATGCCCTCACGCGCGTGTTCGCGGTCCGCACCTGCTCTAACAGCTTCTTCGACCAGCGAGCGCGTGCCCGGCGTCCCTGCCTGTACCACGACGTCGGGCGCTGCGCCGGCCCGTGCGTCCCCGAGCTCACCGGCGTGACCGAGGAGTCCTATCGGGCCCGGGTGGACGCTCTCGGGGAGTTCCTGGCCGGGAACCCCAAGCCCGTGCTTCAGCGCCTGGAGCGCGAGATGGGGGAGGCCTCGGAGCGCCAGGAGTACGAGCAGGCGGCCAAGCTCCGCGACCAGCTCGGTGCCGCGCGCCGCGCGCTCGAGAGCCAGGAGATGGTCCTCGCGCAGCCCGAGGACCTGGACGTCGTCGGCATGGTCGAGGACGACCTCGAGGCCGCGTTCCAGGTCTTCTTCGTCCGGGGCGGCAGGGTGCTGGGCAGGAAGGGCTGGATCGTCGACAAGGTGGAGCCCCTCGACCGGGGCGAGCTCGTCGCGTCGTTCGTCCGGCAGCTCTACATGGAGCGAGACGAGGTGCCGCCCAGGGTGCTGGTTCCCGATCCTCCCGCCGACGCCGAGGTGCTCGAAGGGTGGCTCGGCGGGCGGCGAGGAGCCGGAGTCTCGATCCGGGTTCCCGAGCGCGGCGCCAAGCGCAAGCTCCTGGAGACGGTGCGGCGCAACGCCGATGACGCGTTCCGACGGCACAAGCTGCGGCGAGCGTCGGACTTCGGCGCGCGGTCGCGCGCGCTCGCGCAGCTGGCCGATCGCCTCGGCCTCGCGCAGGCGCCTCTGAGGATCGAGTGCTACGACGTGTCGAACCTGGGACCGAGCGACAAGGTCGGCTCGATGGTGGTCTTCGAGGACGGACTGCCCAAGCGGAGCGACTACCGCCGCTTCGCGATCCGCGGGGTGCCGGGCCAGGACGACTTCGCGAGCATGGAGGAGATCCTCCGTCGTCGTTTCGTCCACCTCCTTCAGGAGCGGCAGGAGCCTGCGGAGGGTCGCCGGCGCCGCTTCTCGTACCCGCCGGCCCTGGTCGTGGTGGACGGCGGCCGAGGGCAGCTCGGCGTCGCCTCGAAGGTGCTGTCCGACCTCGGGCTCGACATCCCGCACCTTGGCCTCGCGAAGCGACTGGAGGAGGTCTACCTGCCGGGCTCGCCCGAGCCCCTGGCGATCCCCAGATCGTCGGAGGCTCTGTTCGTCCTTCAGCACCTGCGCGACGAGGCCCACCGCTTCGCGGTCTCCTACCACCGGGAGCGTCGCGACAAGCGCGCGCTGGGATCGCCGCTGGACGAAGTCCCGGGCATCGGCCCCGCCAGGAAGAAGGCGCTGCTGAAGCGGTTCGGCTCGCTCGCCCGTCTGTCGCGCGCGGAGGCCTCCGAGATAGCCGCCACGCCGGGCGTCGGCCCTGAGCTCGCGCGCCTGGTCCACGAGCGCCTGCGCTCCGCCGACCCCGAGCGAGGAAGGGAGAGCGCCTGATGGCCGAAGCCGGAGCCGCCCCAGCTGCCGACGAGCCCCGGGCCGGGCCGGGCTTCACCATCATCACCGGCCTCTCGGGCGCCGGCAGGTCCGAGACCGCGAAGTGCCTGGAGGACCTCGGGTACTTCGTCGTCGACAACCTTCCGCCGGCGCTGCTCTCCAAGATGGCCGAGCTCGCCGCTCGTCCCGGCGGGCCCGCGCGCGTGGCGATCGTGGTGGATGCCCGCGGCGGGGTGTTCTTCGGCGAGCTGTCGAAGGCCCTGGAGGAGCTCAAGAACCTGAAGATCGCCTACCGGATCGTCTATCTCGAAGCGTCCGACGACGACCTCGTGAACCGCTACGAGGCAACGCGCCACCGCCATCCGCTCGCGCCCGCCGACCGCGTCGTGGAGGGGATCCGCAAGGAGCGCCTCATGATGGAGAGCCTTCGCGGGGAGGCCGATCTGATCGTCGACACCTCCGGACTGACGCCACACGAGCTGCGCGACCGGATCCGCGAGGCGTTCTCCGACGCCCCCCCAGAGCAGGGCCTGCAGGTCTCGCTGATCTCGTTCGGGTTCAAGTACGGCTCGCCCCGCGACGCCGACCTCCTGTTCGACGTCCGGTTCCTGCCCAACCCGCACTGGGTCGACGAGCTCCGGCCGCTGGCCGGCACCGACGAGCGCGTTCGCGCCTTCGTCGGAACCCAGGATTCGTACGGGGCCTTCATGGACAAGGTGGAGGCCCTGCTCGACGTGATGGTCCCCGGCTATGTGAACGAGGGCAAGTCCTACCTGACCATTGCCGTGGGATGTACGGGGGGGCATCATCGGAGCGTCGTGGTGGCAGACGATCTCGCCCGATACTTCCGGGAGAAGGGGCTGCCGGCCACGGTCGACCACAGAGACCTCGGCCGGGAATGACATGGCGGACGACGGGAAGAACCGCGAGCGGCGACGCGCGGAGGCGAAGCTCTATCGCGCCGAGATCGCCCTGGCCACCGGGAGGCGAGACCGGCTGATCGGGGCGGTCGCGGGGCTGCTCATGGCGGGCGGCGTCGCCGCCGTCATGTACTTCAACGTCGCCCCCAACGACCAGGTCGTGGCCGTTCCCGTGGTCACCGCCGCCACGACCGTCTCGCCTTCCCCCAGCCCATCTCCCTCGCCGTCGCCTTCCCCGAAGCCCTCCCAGAAGCCTTCCCCGAAGCCCAGCCCGTCTCCCAAGAAGCACAAGAACAAGGGGTCGGGACAGCAGGGTGGCGGCACCCCCACGTACTCCCCAACGGGCACCTCTTCCGGCGGGGGTCCGTCTCCGTCACCGACGGACACTCGCCCGGGCGGCACCAAGGGGTGACCGAGGGGCACCGCGCCGATTTGGCTAGGATGGGTCGGCAACCCTCGAGGAGGACCTTCATGACCAAGATCGGCATCAACGGGTTCGGTCGGATCGGTCGCAACTTCTTCCGGGCGGCGAAGCAGCGCGGCGCCGACCTCGACTTCGTGGCCGTGAACGACATCACCGACGCCAAGACGCTGGCCCACCTCCTGAAGTACGACTCCGTTCTCGGAAGGTACCCGGGCGAGGTTCGAGCATCGGAGGGGGCCATCGTGGTCGATGGCGACGAGCTCCGCGTGCTCGCCGAGGGGGACCCGGCCGATCTTCCTTGGAAGGATCTGGGAGCCGAAGTCGTGGTGGAGTCGACCGGCCTGTTCACGGACCGCGACAAGGCGGCCGCCCACCTGGAGGCCGGGGCCCAGAAGGTCGTGATCAGCGCGCCCGCCAAGGGCGAGGACCTCACCGTCGTGCTGGGCGTGAACGACGACGCCTACGACCCCGCGACGCACCACGTCGTCTCGAACGCGTCCTGCACGACGAACTGCGTGGCGCCGATGGCCAAGGTCCTGGACGACGCCTTCGGCATCGAGACGGGCTTCATGACGACGATCCACGCGTACACGAACGACCAGCAGATCCTGGACCTGCCGCACAAGGACCTGAGGCGCGCGCGGGCGGCGGCCGTGAACATCATCCCGACGACGACCGGGGCGGCGAAGGCCACCGGCCTGGTGCTGCCGCACCTCAACGGCAGGATGGACGGCATCTCGATGCGCGTGCCCGTGCCCGACGGCTCGGTGACCGATCTCGTGGCCACCCTGAAGCGGGCCGCCACGGTCGAGGAGGTCAACGAGGCGTTCCGCAGGGCGGCGGAGTCGGGCCCGCTCGCGGGGAAGCTCGTGTACACCGAGGACCCGATCGTCTCGAGCGACATCGTGGGAACGCCCGCCTCGTGCACGTTCGACGCGCTCTCCACGATGGCGATGGGCAACGTCGTGAAGATCGTGGGCTGGTACGACAACGAATGGGGCTACTCGAACCGGCTCGTCGACCTCGTCGAGCTGATCGCCTCGAAGCTGTGACCCTCCGGACCCTGGACGACCTCGGCGACGTCGCCGGGCTGCGCGTCTTCGTGCGAGCGGACTTCAACGTTCCCCTGGAGGAAGGGCGCGTCGCCGACGACACGAGGATCGCGGCCACGCTGCCGACGCTCGAGGAGCTGCTCGAGCGCGGAGCGTCGCTCGTGCTCGCCTCCCACCTCGGACGCCCCGGCGGCCGCGTGAAGGACGAGCTCCGGCTCGCTCCTGTGGCCGAGCGGCTCACCGAGCTCCTCGGGCACGACGTCATGCCCCTGGACTCGGTGGTCGGAAAGGAGGCGGAGGCCGTCTGCGGCCACCTGGGGCCCGGGGAGGCCGTGCTGCTGGAGAACCTCCGGTTCGAGCCGGGCGAGGAGAGCAACGACCCCGTGTTCGCGGGGAGCCTTGCCGAGCTCGCCGACGCCTACGTGGACGATGCGTTCGGGGCCGCGCACCGGGCGCACGCCAGCGTCTCCGCGCTCCCCGATCTGATGCTCGCGAGCGGGCGACCCGCGGTGGCCGGGCGCCTCCTCCAGCGCGAGTTCGAGGTGCTGTCGGGGCTGCTCTCCGGGGCCGAGCGGCCCTACGTCGCAGTCCTGGGGGGAGCGAAGGTCTCCGACAAGCTGGCCGCGATCACCGCCCTCGTGGAACGCGTGGACGCGCTGCTGGTCGGCGGCGCGATGGCGTTCACCTTCATCGCGGCCGGTGGGGGGCAGGTCGGCGACTCGCTGGTCGAGCCGGACCGGTTCGAGGAGGTCCGGACCGCGCAGGCCAAGGCCCGCGAGCGCGGCGTGCCGGTGGAGCTGCCCCGCGACGTGGTGGCCGCCACGGAGATGAGCGCAGGCGCCGCCACGAAGGTCATCCCGGCCGGCGCCGTGCCGTCCGGCATGAGGGGTATGGACGTCGGCCCGGAAACGGTTGCGGCGTTCGCCCGGATCATCGAGGGCGCGGGGACGATCCTTTGGAACGGCCCGATGGGCGTCTTCGAGCTTGAGCCCTTCTCCGCGGGCACGCGGGGGGTGGCGACGGCGATAGCGAGCTCGAACGCCTTCAGCGTGGTGGGCGGCGGCGACACTCTGCTCGCCGTGAGGAGGGCCGGGCTCGAGGGCTCGTTCGACCACCTGTCCACCGGGGGCGGGGCCTCGCTCGAGCTCCTGGAGGGCAAGACCCTGCCCGGCATAGCCGTACTGCAAGAGGGAGAGTCCGGATGACCCAGGAGCGCCGGCCGATCATCGCGGCCAACTGGAAGATGCACAAGACCCACCTGGAGGCGATCCAGGCGGTGCAGAAGCTGAGCTACCTGCTTGAGAAGGAGGACGCCGAGCGGGCCGAGGTCGTCGTGTGCCCGCCGTTCACGGCGCTGCGAGCGGTGCAGACCCTGATCGACGCGGACAAGCTGCCCTACGGCCTCGGGGCGCAGAACGTCCATCCCGAAGACCACGGCGCGTTCACCGGCGAGATCTCGGCCCCGATGCTCGCCGCGCTGAAGGTCCGCTACGTGATCGTCGGGCACTCCGAGCGTCGCCAGCTCTTCGGCGAGGACGACCTCTTCGTGAACAAGAAGGCCAGGGCGGTGTTCGCCAACGGCATGACGCCGATAGTCTGCGTCGGGGAGACCCTGGACGAGCGCGAGGCAGGCGGTACGGAAAGCAAAGTGGCGCAACAGATCCGGCGCGCCTTCGACAACGTCGCGCCCGAGCACGCCGCGAAGGCCGTCATCGCCTACGAGCCGATCTGGGCCATCGGGACCGGTCGCAACGCCGAGCCCGCCGATGCCGGGCAGGTCGTGGCGCTGATCCGTGCCACTCTCGCCGAGCGGTACGACGCGGCGCTGGCGCAGGGCGTGCGGGTCCAGTACGGCGGCAGCGTGAAGCCCGGGAACATCAGGGACTTCATGGCGCACCCGGAGATCGACGGAGCGCTCGTCGGCGGCGCGAGCCTGGACGCCGAGGAGTTCGCGCTGATCGTGAAGTACCGCTAGGGGAGACGGACCATGCACACGCTTCTCTACGTCTGCCTCGACGGGCTGGGCGACGACCCGATCCCCGAGCTCGACGGACGGACCCCGCTCGAGGCGGCGGAGACTCCCAACCTCGACGCCCTCGCGCGGCGAGGCCGCACCGGGACGGTCGTCACGGTCGGCCCCGGCATCGC
>JACQDK010000014.1 GCA_016201135.1 Actinomycetota bacterium | reverse complement strand
GCCGCATCGGTGATGGAGGTGAGCCGGGCGGTGCCGGCGTTGTAGGTGTAGGTGGTCTCAACGCTCGTGCCGCGCTTTGCCTGGTAGAGCCTGCCGTCGGCGTCGTAGGTCATGTTGTAGGTGACCGAGGCGTTCTTTGCCTGCGTCGTGTGGCCCGCGGCGTCGAAGGCGTATGTCTCGGCCCCGGTGGTCGATGCGGTGCAAGCCGACGTGTAGCGACACACCCGCCGGCCGAGGGCGTCGTAGCCGAGGTAGACGCTCTGGGGCCTTGGGTCCGCCGTCTGGGTGAGCCAGCCCGCCAGGTTGTGGGTGTACGTGCTCTGCCCGCGGGCGTCGGCCGAGGTGGCAAGGTTCCCGGAGGTGTCGTAGGTGAAGTCCCTCGTGAAGGTCTGGGTACTGGTCATCGGCTGGGCAACCCGCACCCGCTCGCCCGCGTTGTCGTAGGTGAGCGAGACCGATGCCGGGGTCGCAGAGCTCGGAAGGGTGACGCCGGGCTGCGTTACGCTCGTCATGCGCCGGGACAGGTCGTAGGTGTACTGGAGGCGATCATCGACGTCCGAGCGGGGCCCGTCGAGCTGGGACAGCATGCCGGCGGCATCGTAGGTGTAGACGGTGCTCGCCGGTGCCGCCGTGCCGTTGAACTGGACCTTCTGGGTGAGCTCGGAGAGGTTGTCGAAGACGCTCTTGGTCTGGATCCCGGCGGGATCGGTCACAAGGGTCTGGTTCCCAAGGACGTCGTAGCCGTAGGTGGTGGGGCTGAGGCTCCCGATCGTCTCGGACGTGCTCCTTGCCAGCACGTCAAGCGCCGTGGAATCGGCCACGCCCGCCGGATCGGTAACCACGACGCGGTTCTCGGTCGCGCCCAGGCGGTAGTTCGTGGTGGTGCTTGCCCCCAGCGGAGAGCGGACCGATGTCTGCCGGTCGAGCCCGTCCTGGTCGTAGGTCCAGACCTTGCCGAGAGGATCCGTCATCTGGTCGCGGTTGTCGGCCCAGTCATAGACGTAGGTCGTGGTGGGACGGTTCGCGTAAGGGGAGGCGCCGTCCGGGTCCGGACCCTGGACCTGGGTGAGGCGCCCGGCCGCGTCCCAGGTGTTGGTGCTGACCGCGTCCACCCCGGTCTGGACGAGCTGGTCCGTCTGGGTGAGGCGCCCGGCCAGGTCGTAGGTGCTCGAGACGGTCCCTGCCGAGGGCGGCGTGAGAAGGACGACGCGCCCGAGCGAGTCGTACGCGGTGCTCGTCACGCGGGTCTGCGCCGGCTGGCTTGCCGTCGCGGCGACGGTCTGGGTCATCTTCGTCTGGTCCCCTGCGGTGTTGCACTCGTAGTCGGTCTGCTCGCCCGAGGGACCGACCACCTTCGTGAGGCAGGAGACCTGGCCCCCGGGCCAGCCCGCGAAGGTGGGCGTCCCGTTCGTGTACGTGCTGGTGGTGCTCGCCGCAAGGCTCGTTCCGGCGGCGGTCGTCAGCGAGGTCGTCTGGCCCCAGGAGTTGTAGCCGTAGCTCGTCTTGTAGGACGGCCCGCTCTGGGTCAGGTCGGTCCGCTGGTAGGTGGCGGGAAGGCGCCTTGCCTTCGCGTCGTCGTCGGGGTAGGTCCAGTCCTCGGTGAAAAGGTCGGTCGTGGCTCCGGAGGTGACCTTCGAGTAGGTCTTGGTGGTGACGATGCCAAGGTCGGGCTGGAACAGGCTCGGCGGCGTCACAACCCAGGTGCCGACCGACTGGCCCTGGTCCCACTTCATCTTGAACGATGCGGGGCCGGTAAGGGCCGAGTACTCGATCGTGATGGGCTGCAGCCCCGGCCACAGGTGCTTCTTCACGTCCTGGTTCGAGCCGCAGTTGTAGTCGAGCGCCGAGGTCTCGGTCCCGAAGCACGAGATGAGCGTCTTGTCCCCGATCGTGAGGTTCACGCCGTCTTCTGACCAGACGCGGAACGAGTACCAGTCCTTGGCAGGGACGTTGAGCCACCCGGTCCAGCGCACCGACCAGTAGTCGGCGCCCGAGGCGCCGGTCGGTGCTCCGCCCGCCCAGTCGTAGTTGAAGTCGTTCCAGACCCTCTCGTCCGAGGGCAGCCCCGTCATCTGGGCGTTCGAATACGTCTCCATCCAAAGGCCGGTGAACGAGCTGCCGCCGTCGTAGGCGTAGCTCTCCTTGAGGCGCGGGTAGCCGGAGGCATCGGGCGCCGGACGGGTCACGGTGAGCATCCGGTAGGGGGGATCGGAGTCGTAGGTGTAGACGGTGGAAAGCCCGTCGGTGCCAAGGTCCGTGTTCCCGGACGTGTCCACCATGCAGTGCACGCCGCCCAGGGCATTGGCCGCCGCCGAGCGCTCGCAGAGCATGTTGTCGTTCGAGTCCCAAAGGTAGGTGAGGACCTGGCGGTAGCCGTTCTGGTCCGGGGGCCGCGTGATCCTGATCGGAAGGCCCGCCCAGTTGGACTCGACCTGGGTCTCGTAGGGACCGTCGGCGTAGTCCGCGTCGCAGGCCGTCGGCGTCGTGGTCCTCGGATCGGCGATGCAGGTGATCGCCGCTGTCGTTCCCTTGAAGGGCCCGGCGTACCCGAAGTGCCATGCCGGGGCCGCAGACGTCGCGTTGCCATCGGGCGCGGTGATGCCGGCCACGCGCACCGTGGAGGTGGCATCGCCCGTCACCAGCTGGTAGGTGATCGTCCAGCCCGCCGTGCTCGAGGTGCCCGAGGTCCCCTGCCCCTGGATCTGCCCGTTCTTCACGGAGCTGACGAGGCCGGCTCCTGTGCCGGTGCCGCCCTGGTAGCCGAAGTCAAGGACCTCGGTGTGGGTGTTGTTCGTTCCGGCCGGCGCCGCGACCGTGGTCCAGATCCGAACGAGCTTGCCGGGCGCCGCGTCGTACGCCAGGGTCCAGGTCTGTCCCCCGAAGCCGGTCGCGGTGATCGTGGAGAGCTGGCCGGAGGCGTTCCAGGAAAGGTCTATCCCGCGACCGAGCGGGTCCTTCACGCGGGTGAGGTGGTTGTTGGTGTCGTACGTGTAGTCGATGCTCTTGTTGCCCGATGCGGACGGTGACATCGAGGAGGGCATCGCCTTGTCGAGCTTGCCGCCGGGAAGGAACGTGAACACCCCTCCGTCCGCGTCCACGTAGGTCCAGGAGTTGTCCTGGGCCCTTCGGACGAAGCCCGAGCTCGCGCCCGTCGCGCCGTAGACGTTCCCGTCCTTGTGCGGGAAGAACAGGGTGCTCCCGTCGCGGAACCGGATCTTGATGTCGGAGTCCGCGCCCGTCTCAAGCTTGACGAGCTCGACCGGGAGCGAGCGCGCCGAGCCGCTCGGTCCTATTCCAAGGTCCCACCCGGGGCCGAGGCCGTAGTTCGCGTTCTGCAAGGAGTTGTAGGTAAGGCCCACGTCAAGGCCCCCGATGGGCGTCTGGTAGGAGTCAAGGGGAACGTCAAGGAACAGGTTCCCGCTCGACTCGTTCACCTTCATCGTCATCCCGCTCCCGGCGTCCTTGGACCACATCGAGTAGCGCTGGTCCTCTCCCAGGTGCTTCAGCGTGACCGTGAAGCCCCGCGCAGCGGTGTTCTTGTAGCCGTGGTCGGTCCCGGCCCCGTCGATGCTCGAGCAGATGCCCTCGGGCGGCGAGCAGATGTCGGCGGACTGGGCGCGCCACCAGTACTGCTGCCCGTCGGTGAGCACGCCGGCCGGCACCGTGAACGAGCGCACGTCGTTGAAGGGGGACTGGTAGACCAGGTGCGTACCGGTCCAGCTCACCCCGTCATCGGAGATCTGGAAGTTCACGAGCGTGTCGTCCCCGTTCGGATCGCTCGGCCAGTCGGCTCCACCCTTCACGCTCAGCGTCGGCGACAGGGTCTCGGAGACGTAGCCTGCATCCGGAAGGTTCGCGGTGGGGGCGCCGGGAAGGTCGTTGTAGGTGATGTAGATGACCGGCTGGGCGCCTGCGGTCGTCGTCTCAGAGGAGTTGAACGTCTTCGCGGCCGAGGCCGAGAGCCTGAGGCCGTAGTCGGTCCAGTTGGTGTTGTACGTGTTGGCGGTGTCGACGTAGTGCTGGTAGAGCGCCTTCAGCTGCCAGTGCCACCAGCCGTCGTTGCTCGCGGAGGAGGCGTTGTCGAAGACCGTCGAGCCCACGGCGGGCTGGGTGTTCCACGTTAGGTTCCCGGCCGCAGGCCAGGAGGCCGTCACGCGCTTGGCATCGATCCCGCCGCTCACCCCACCGGTCGCGGTCGGGTAGAGGAAGAGAGTGGAGTCATAGACGAGCCGGTTGTCCTTCTGGATCGCCGAGATGTCGAAGCGAAGGAACGAGTTCTTGCCCGAGTCCACCTTGAGGTAGCCCGAGCCCTCGTAGGACGTGTCGGGGTTCGCCTGGTCCGTGTAGCCGTCCCTTGAGGGGTTGAAGGTCTTGTTCGGAGAGGGGTCAAGGATCACGGGGTAGGTGGCGGACGACATGAACGAGGCATCGAGCGCGAGGCCCAGCGTGTAGCTCCCGCCGCCAAGGTCCACGAACGAGGTGGCGGGCACCGAGCCCACCGGCTCGGGCGAGGAGTCATAGGCGATCGGGGCCGGGATCCAGCCCACCGCGGTCCCGGAGGCGAGCACGTCCAGCCCGCCGCCGCCGCTGCGCGAGAGCGTCAGGCCCGAGGCGCTGATCGCGTAGGAGATCTTCGATGAGGCGGAGGAGTCCTTGAAGACGACCTGCTCCTGGTAGCCGCCCGGGATCGCCCTGTAGACAAGGTCCACCGACGGGAGCGCGTTCGCGTAGGTAAGGGTGATGCCGTCCGAGCTTCCGGTCGCGGAGACCCCGACGGGAGCGATCGCGACCGAGCCCTGGGGCAGCGTCGTCGTGATCGGGGCATTCACCGAGAGCGTGGCTGGGAAGAAGACCGAGATGCCGTCGTTCGTCGCGGTCCAGCCGCCGGTCGTCGCGGTGAGCCCGAGCGCGACGCTCTTCCACTTGCCGCCGGCGGCCTGCTCGTTCGCCTGACCGGCGTAGACGAGCGCGATGTGCGTGCCCGACGCGGGGGTCTGCGCGAAGGCGTTCATCGCCTGGGACCCCTCGAAGGGCCGCTGCTGCGCGCCGGCCACGGCCTGCGCGGGGCTGGTCGGGTTCACCTTGCCGGGGACCACGCGGGGAGAGTCCGCCGGGATCCCGTCGGGGTTCACCGGCGCCATGACAGGCATGCGCTGGACGTCGGTGAGCGGCGAAGGGGACGCGGGCAAGACGAGAGACGTGGCGCCGAGCGAGACGTCCTGGGTCACTGAGGCGAGCGCCGGCGGCTCGACGATCTGGGAAAGACCCGCGGCGACGAGCGAGAGGCAAAGAGCCGTGCGAAGAACCGACCGCGTGCGCCCGCCGACCTTCATCCGGGCCCCCCCTTCAACAAGCGCCTGTCCGAAGGGCCGAGGCTGCGCCCTTCGCGCGCTCGCGGGGGACCCGCCAATTGCCCGGAGCGATGGCGCACCGTAACTATTGGCTGTGCTTCGCGCAAACCGGCTGGTTGAGGGCACTCCCCGCGGGCCGTCAAGGACTGGCATGGGGCGGGACGTCGGAGCGGCCGCCGGTGCCCGGCGGCGTGGTCGCCGAGGGATCCCCGACAACGAGGCTCCGCCATGTCGGTCCTTATCCCTACCATGCTCACGTGGACCTCCACCTCACCGAACCGCAGCGGCGAACGCTCGATGAGCTGATCGGCACCGGCCCCCGGCCCGAGTTCCCGCTCGACCTGTCGCGCCGCCTGCGGGGCCGCATCGAGGACGCGGTGCGCGAGCTGGACCTGCGCGACCAGCTCTGGCTCGGCAAGGAGAAGCTGAACGACCACGCCCGCTGCGAGGGAAAGTTCCTGTCGCAGGTCCTGGGCGAGTCGCCGCCCTTCGAGCACTCGCCCAGAAGCGCGGCGGGCATCCTCCTGCACAAGGCGATCGAGGTTGAGGTCGGCTCGCGCGAGCCGCTCGATCCCCACGCGATCGCGGCCCGAGCCGCCGAGCGCCTGACCGAGCGCGAGGAACGCTTCTCCGAATACTGGCGCGACCTCGACCGCGCGCAGCAGGACGAGCACCTCATGGAAGTCGTGCGCGGCGTCACCTTGTTCCAGGCCACCTTCCCGCCGCTCCGAGAGATGCGCCACGAGCTCGCCCCGGTCTGTGAGCTCGGAGTGAAGGCCGAGCTGCTGGAGGGCGCCCTCGTGCTATCCGGAAGGATCGACCTGGTGCTCGGGGCGCCCGACCGGCTGGAGCCGGGCCGTGCCACCCGTCTGGCGATCGACCTGAAGACCGGGGGCGCCTACCCCGAGTACCCCGAGGACATGCGCTTCTACGCCCTGCTGCTCACCCTGCGCTTCGGCGTTCCCCCGTACCGCGCCGCGTCGCTCTTCCTGGACAGCGGGGAGTGGCAGGCCGAGGACGTCGTCGAGGACACCCTTCAGCACGCGGCCGACCGCGTCATCGATGCGGCGCGCGCCGCCGCCTCGCTCACCGGCGGCCGCGATCCCTCGCTCCGCCCCGGTCCCTACTGCGCCTGGTGCCCTCGCGCCGAGCGCTGCCCCGCGTTCGCGGCCGCCGCCGGCGTCACGGGCTGACGACCGGGCCGGCGGCGACCGGCTCGCGGTACCGCGCCGCCACCTGGTCGGCGAACCCCGCGAACAGGCTCGCCTGGAACTCGCCCGTCACGTGCAGCGCGTTCTCGGCGTTGATCTCGCCGTGCTTGGACATGTTGTAGCTGCCGGCCAGCAGGTGCTGGTCGGCCACCACGAACTTCGCGTGCATGTAGTCGTGCACGGCAGTGGGGGAGTAGGGGGTCGAGGTCTTGCCCGACAGGCGCGGCGCGATCACCTTCCAAGCGTCGATCTTCCAGCGGTTCTGGGGCACGCCGGCCCACTGCTGCTGGACCTCCTCCATCTGCGTGCGGTCGTAGGCGCCCGACAGGTCGAACCTCATCCGCCCCGACAGCTCGGCGAGGGTGCCCAGGATCGCGCCGGAGGTGACGACCGGCGAGACGATCCGCACGCGGCGGTCGGCCTCGGCGATGAGCGACGCGGCTAGCAGGGCGAGGGAGGGAGGGTGCGGCGTGAAGTACGGCCGCGCGCGCACGTCGTGGTCGAGCACGACCTCGTCGCCGGTCATGCCGCTCCGCTCCAGATGTCCTCGCGTCCAGAGCTTCTCGAAGTTCCGGGTGTAGGTGGCGGCGAGCTCCGGCGAGTCCACCGAGAGCAGCACGTTCTCCTCCCGCGAGAACGCGTCGTCGGTCCAGTTCGTCGAGCCGGTCCACACGCTCGCGCCGTCCCGCACCACGTACTTGTGGTGCATCAGCGCGCCCTGGTCGGAGACGCCGCGAGTGGGGACCTCGAGGCCGTCGATCGTCGCCGGCTCGCACTGCATCGGCCGCGAGTCCGCCGGGTGCTCGCACCGCTCCACGTTGAAGGCCACCCGCACCGCGACGCCGCGCGCGGCGGCGGCCTCGAGCGCGTCGGCCGCCTTCGCGCTCGCGCCCGCGCGCGCGTGGAAGTCGTAGATCGCGATGTCCAGCGAGCGCTCGGCCACCCCGAGGAACGCGATCAGCTCGTCGGCCACGCTCGCGGCAGTCTGGCCTCCGTCCGAGAGGAACGTGCTGCGCAGCTCGCCGGTCACGCGCTCACGTGGGCGCAGAGGCCCCGGTAGCAGTCGGTGACGGCCCGCACGGCCGCGTCGGGCTCGTCGGTCACGACGAACAGGTCCAGGTCCTCGCGCGAGATCTGCCCTTCGGCCAGCAGCGTCTCGCGGGTCCACTCGACCATCGGCTCCCAGTGGTCGCTGCCGAACAGCACCACCGGGAAGTGCTTGATCTTCCCGGTCTGGATCAGCGTGAGCGCCTCGAACAGCTCGTCGTTCGTGCCGAACCCTCCAGGGAACGACACGAACCCCTCGGACGCCTTCACGAAGCAGACCTTCCGCGCGTAGAAGTGCTTGAACTCGTAGGACAGGTCGACCCAGGGGTTCATGCCCTGCTCGTGCGGCAGCCGGATCCCGAACCCGATCGAGAGGCCGCCGGCCTCCTTCGCGCCGCGGTTGCCGGCCTCCATGATGCCGGGCCCACCGCCGGTCACGACCGCGAACCCCTCACGCGCGAACCCGGCCGCGGTGTCCATCGCCAGGTCGTAGAAGCGGTGGGTCGGAGAGGTGCGCGCCGAGCCGAACAGCGACACCGCGGGCCGGTCGATGCTGGTGACCAGCTCGAAGCCGGCGCGGAACTCACTCTGGATGAACGCGAGGTCCCTGTCGAGGTCGGCTTCCTCGCGGAAGAACATCGCGCGCTCGACCGGCAGTCCCTCCGCGGGTTCCATGGGGGCCCAGTCTCCGGGCCGAAGAGGTCTTCCGCAAGGGTTCGTCGCCGGCAGGGGGTGCTTGCTAGGCTCCGCGCGACCAGCGACCGGAAGGTGAGAAGGATGGGCAAGGACCTGTACGAGATGGGCGAGCTGCCCCCGATCGGGGAAGTGCCGGCGAAGATGCACGCGCAGCTGGTCCGGCCGGACCGGTTCGGCGAGCCCGAGACGGCGATCCGGGACGAGGTGATCGACGTCCCCGAGATCGGCCCCGACGAGGCGCTCGTCATGGTGATGGCGGCCGGCGTGAACTTCAACAACGTGTGGGCCGCGCGCGGGGTTCCCGTCGACGTCACGAAGACGCAGGCGCGCTGGGGCGAGCCGACCGAGTTCCACATCGTGGGCTCGGACGCGGCGGGGATCGTGTACGCGGTGGGCGAGCGGGTCACGAACGTCGGCGTCGGCGACCGAGTGGTCGTGCACGCCGGCCAGTGGGACCTCGATGACCCCTGGGTGATCGCCGGGAACGACCCCGGCCTGGCGCCGAGCTTCCGGGTCTGGGGCTACGACACCTGCTGGGGCTCGTTCGCCCAGTTCACGAAGGTGCAGGCCCACCAGTGCCTGCCGAAGGCGCCCCACCTCACGTGGGAGGAGGCCGCGGCGCCCACCCTCACGGGCGCGACCGCCTACCGGATGCTGCACGGCTGGCCGCCCAACACCGTGAAGGAGGGCGACGTCGTGCTCGTCTGGGGCGGCTCGGGCGGGCTCGGCTCGCTCGCGATCCAGCTCGTCACCCTCGCCGGCGGCCGGGCGGTCGCCGTCGTGTCGAGCGACGAGAGGGGCGAGTACTGCAAGAGCCTGGGGGCGGCCGGCTACGTGAACCGCAGGGACTTCACGCACTGGGGCGTGCCGCCGGCCTGGGACTCACCGGAGTGGAAGACCTGGTTCGAGGGCGCGAAGGGCTTCGGCAAGGCGATCTGGGACGTGCTGGGGGAGCGGACCAGCCCGCAGATCGTGTTCGAGCACCCGGGCCAGGACACGATCCCGACCTCGATCTTCGTCGCGGACCGCGGCGGGATGGTCGTGATCTGCGCCGGCACCTCCGGCTACGACACGATGGTGGACGTGCGCTACCTCTGGTACATGCAGAAGCGCTATCAGGGCTCGCACCTGTTCAACGACGACCAGGCGGCCGCCTTCAACGGCCTCGTTCGCGCGCAGAAGGTTCGTACCACGCTGGGCCACACGTACGACTACGGCGAGACCGGGCACGTCCACCAGGAGATGGGGGACGGCAGGCTCCCCGAGGGGAATGTCGCGGTGCTCGTGAACGCGCCGGAGCGGGGACTGACGGACCTGCCGTAGGGCGCCCCAGGCGTCCCGGACCGTTCGCTCGGGAGTCCCGGTTGCGCATGTGCTGCGCATGTGCGACCCTTCTCACGTGGCCAAGATGATCCAGGTCCGCAATGTCAGACCGGGGCTCCATGCTGAGCTCATGCGGCGGGCGCGGCTTCGTGGAAAGACCCTCACCGCCTACATCGAGGACATCCTCGAGCGTGAGGCCGGGCGCGAAGACCCACTGGAGGTCTTCTCCCGGATCAAGTCGCGCCGCCCCATCCCCCTCGACCGTCCCGCGGCGGAGGACGTCCGCGAGGGGCGCGAGGAAAGGGAACAGGGATGGGACCGGTCGTTGTCGACGCCTCGGCCCTGATCGAGTTCCTGTTCGCCGGCTCGGCTGAGTCGCGGTTCGACGAGCATCTGCGCCCCGAGGCCGACCTGCACGTTCCCGAGCTGTGCGACATCGAGGTCGTGTCGGCGCTTCGGCGGATGCTCCGGCGGCGGGTGTTGTCGGTCTCGGACGCCGAGAGAGTGGTGCAGGACTATGCGGGCCTGCCGCTCGAACGGCACCGCCACTTCCCGCTCATCGGGCGCGTCTTCGAGCTGCATCACAACTTCACGCCCTACGACGCCGCGTACGTCGCCCTGGCCGAGCGCCTTGAGGCCGGCCTGGTCACCGCGGATCGCCGCCTCGTGAGGGCGGTCCGGCGCCACACCCGGTTGCGGTGCCTGCCCTAACGCTCCTGGACGAGCTCGACCAGCACGCCGCCCATCCCCTCCGGGTGGACGAACGCGATCAGAGTGTTACGCGAGCCGGGCCGGGGCGCCTGGTCGATCAGCCGGACCCCTTCGGCTCGCAGGTGCTCGAGCGCGGCGGCCACGTCGGCCACGCGGTAGGCGACGTGGTGCACGCCGGGGCCTCGCTTCGCGAGATGACGTCCGACCGGCGTGTCCGGACCGAGCGCGCCGAGCAGCTGGATGAACGAGCTGCCGGCCGCGAACAGCACCTCCTCGACGCCCTGATCCTGGACGCGCTCGCGATGCGCCGGTTCCACCCCCAGCGTCCGGCGGTAGTGCTCGACGGCGGCCTCGAGGTCCTCGACCGCGATGCCCACGTGGTCCAGGTCGAGCAGCTCGATCGTCACGAGGACTTCTTCCGGCGACCCCTGGTCGGCGCCGGTTGCATACGGGCGACCAGATCCATCGCGTCCGTGAAGTGGTAGACGGGTAGCGAGATCGCGCGGGTGACGGCCGCCACCCCCTGGGCCCGCAGGTCCTCCTCGGGCTTAGCGCCGGCCCCGCTCGGCGCCTGAAGCACGAAGAAGTCGACGAGCTCCAGGAACTGCTGGAGGCTGGGAGTGAGGCCGCCGCGCTCGTAGGCGTAGATCGTCTGGCGCGAGGAGGGGCATCCGGGGACGGCGGAGGCCGCCTCGACAGAGCGGTACCCGGCCGCCCGTCGCAGGTCGCGCAGCAGGCGCCCCACGACCTCCCTGTCGTGCGCGCTGATCGGCGGGGTCTTCTTCCTGGCCACGCAGAACCATATCGACTTTCGGACCTCCGGGACGGCGGGGCCGGCGATCCTGCCTGGTGGATCCGTCCCTCGCGCCTGACCGAAGGGCCTGACTAAGGGACCGAAGGGCCGATGGCGCCGGCGCGCCCCAGGGCCGTACGATGGCCGCGACCGGGGGAGCCCGCCCCGAACGCAGGAGCATGCCGGTGTCCGAGAAGAACAGCTCCGCGGTGAGCGCCCTCCTCGAGGGTTCCACGATCGTGCAACAGGGCCGCGCCGACGTCTTGAAGGTGCGCCGCCGCACGTGGATCAGGCGGGTGCTGCGCGGGATCCTCGTGTTCGGCGCGGTCGACGGGTTCCTCTGGTACCGGTACGCGACCCGCAACCCGCTGGAGCTCCCCAGCCTTCCGCCCGAATGGCCCATGTTCCTGCCGGTGGTCGGGCTCTTCTTCGTGATCCTGCTGATGGCTGCGCTGCCGCTCATGAACGGGCGCTCGCCCCACATCACGGTCTACCCCGAGCAGGTCGAGACCGGGCTCACCGAGGTCCGCGGCCTCGACTCGCAGGTCGAGGAGGTCGCGCGCTCGCTGGACGTGTTCCTCGGCTACGCGACGTTCCGCAAGGAGCTGGGCGGCACGCCTCGGCGGGGCATCCTTTTCGAAGGGCCTCCCGGCACGGGCAAGACCTACCTGGCGAAGGCCATGGCCAAGCAGGCGGGCGTGCCGTTCCTGTTCATCTCGGCGCCGGCGTTCCAGTCGATGTGGCAGGGGATGACCGCGTTCCGGATCCGCTCCTTCTTCAAGAAGCTCCGGAAGATCGCGCGGAAGGAAGGGGGCGCGATCGGCTTCATCGAGGAGATCGACGCGATCGGGCTCGCGCGGGGGGCGTTCGGCGCTACTCCCGCGCCGACGGACCTTGCCCGCACGACGTCGCTGATGCTCGGCAGCGGCGACGGCGCGATGGTGAACGAGCTGCTGATCCAGATGCAGTCCTTCGACCAGCCACCGCTCCGCGAGCGCATCCGCGCGCGGCTGATCGGCTGGATCAACAGCTACCTGCCCGAGGGTATCTCGCTGCGCGCGATGCGGCCCTCGTACAGCAACATCCTGCTGATCGCGGCCACGAACCGCGCCGACAACCTGGATCCCGCGTTGCTGCGGCCCGGGCGGTTCGACCGGCGCCTGTACTTCGACCTTCCGACCAAGCAGGGACGCCGCGACCTGATCGACTTCTTCATGGACCGCAAGGCCCATCACCAGGAGCTCGACGCGCAGGGGGTGCGCGAGAAGATCTCCCACGAGACCTTCGGCTACACGCCGGTGATGATCGAGCACCTGATGGACGAGGCCCTGCTGCTCGCCCTGCGCGACGGTCGCCGCGAGATGAACCTGAACGACATCCTCGAAGCCCGGCTCACCGAGGAGGTCGGGATCAAGCAACCGGTCGTCTACACCGACGTCGACCGCGAGGCCGTCGCCTCGCACGAGGCGGGCCACGCGACGGTCGCCCACTTCGTGGGCAAGGGCCGGCGCCTGGAGGTCCTCTCGATCATCAAACGGCGAGGCTCGCTCGGCCTGCTCGCGCACGGTGACGAGGAGGAGAGGTTCACCCGCACTCGGTCCGAGGTCGAAGCCGGCGTCGCGATCGCGCTCGGAGGGCTCGTCGCCGAGGAGATGTGCTTCGGCGAGTCCGGAACGGGGCCGGCGAACGACCTCGCGACGGCGACCGACCTGGCCGCGCGCATGGTCGGCTCGTTCGGGATGGCCGCGGGTGGAGGACATCCTGGACACCCAGAAGGAGCGCGTGCGCGCGGTGCTCGAGGAGAACCGGGACGTGCACTCGGCCCTGCGGGACGCCCTGATCGAGCGCGACGAGCTGGTCGGCGACGAGATCCTCCAGGTCATCGAGAAGACCCTCGCGAACCGCCCCGCGTCACCGCTCGCCTGATCCCGCCGGCCCTAGACTTCGATCCGTGGATCCCGCGCAGGAGCTCGTCGACGTCGTGGACGAGCTCGACCGGGTCCTCGGCGCGGTCCCGCGGGCCGAGATGCGGGCGAAGGGGCTCCTTCACCGCTCGACGTCGATCCTGGTCCGCCGGCCGGCCGGCGAGATCTACGTTCACCGGCGCACCGGAACGAAGGACGTGCACCCGGGCATGTACGACATGTTCGTCGGCGGGGTGGTCGGCGCCGGGGAGACCTACGACGAGGCGGCCGGCCGCGAGCTCGAAGAGGAGACCGGCATCGCCGGCGTCGAGCTCCGTCCGCTCTTCCGGCACCTGTACCGCGGCGGGTCGACGCCGTGCTGGACCGCGGTCTACCGGGTCGAGTGGGACGGGCAGGTCCGAGCGCAGGCCGAGGAGATCGACTGGGGCGGGTTCGTGACAGCCGAGGAGCTCGACCGGATGCTCGGCGAGCGCGAGTTCTGTCCGGACAGCCGGGAGATCTACGAGCTGATGCGCCGGGATAGACTGGTTCCGTGACGTCCTCCGTCATAGTCGCGGGCGCGCGGACGCCGATAGGCAGGTTCAACGGGTCGCTCGCCGGCTTCCGGGCCGCAGATCTCGGCGCCGTCGCGATCCGCGCCGCCCTTGAGCGCTCCGGGGTCTCGCCCGAGCAGGTCGACTACGTGATCATGGGTCACGTGATCCAGGCAGGCGCCGGCCAGATCACGGCGCGCCAGGCCGCGATCGCGGCGGGCATCCCCAAGGAGATCCCCTCGATCACCATCAACAAGGTGTGCCTGTCCGGCGCGGCGGCGATCGCGATGGCCGACCAGATGATCCGCGCCGGCGAGATCTCGGTGGCCGTGGCCGGCGGGATGGAGTCGATGACGAACGCGCCCTACCTGCTGCCCCAGGCCCGAGAGGGCTCGCGCCTGGGGCACGTCGAGCTCGTCGACGCGATGCTCCGCGACGGCCTGTGGTGCGCGTTCGACGACAGGCACATGGGCGCCGGCACCGACGTGATCAGCGCCGAGCTCGGCGTCACGCGCCAGGACCAGGACGCGTGGGCGGTTCGCTCGCATCGCCGAGCCGCCGCTGCATGGGACGACGGGAGGCTCGCTGAGGAGGTCGTGGGGGTCGAGGTCCCCCAGCGCAAGGGCGAGCCCGTGACGTTCGACCGAGACGAGGGGATCCGGGCCGACACTTCGCCGGAGGCGCTCGCCGCGCTGAAGCCCGCGTTCGGGGAGGACGGCACCGTCACGGCGGGCAACGCATCGCAGATCTCCGACGGCGCTGCGGCGGTCGTCGTGACGAGCGCCGAGCGGGCGCAGGAGCTGGGCCTTGCTCCTTTGGCCGAGGTCGTCTCCTACGGGATGTCCGCCGATCGCTTCCCGTCCCTCCACACGGTGCCGGCGCTCGCCATGCAGAAGGCGCTGAAGAAGGCGGGTCTGGACGTTCCCGATCTCGGGCTGGTCGAGATCAACGAGGCCTTCGCGGCCGTCGCGCTTCACGCGAGCCGGATGCTCGGCCTCGACGACTCGATCGTGAACGTGAACGGCGGTGCGGTCGCCCTCGGCCATCCGGTGGGCATGAGCGGCGCGCGGATCGTGCTCACCCTGGTCCACGAGATGCGCCGGCGCGGCGTGGACCTCGGGGGCGCAGCGATCTGCGGGGGCGGCGGCCAGGGCGACGCCCTCATCCTGCGAAGGACATGAGCGAGCGGCGGTTCGAGCTGCCGGAGGAGCTCCAGGAGCTCCGCGCGCTGGTCCGCGAGATCGCCGAGCGGAAGATCGAGCCCCGGGCCGCCGAGATCGACGAGAGCGACGAGTGGCCCGAGGACGTCTACCGCATCCTGGTGGATCACGACCTGATGGGCGTCGGCTACGCCGAGGAGGACGGAGGCTCGGGCGGTGGCTCGCTCGCGTTCGGCGTCTTCATCGAGGAGCTCTCCAGAGTGTCGGCCGGCGTCTCGCTCGCGCCGATCGTCTCGAAGCTCGGGGTGATCCCCCTTTCGATAGCCGGTCCCGAGGCGCACCGGCGAGAGTGCGTGAGGGGCATCTGCCGGGGCGAGCTGCTGATGTCATACGCGCTCACCGAGGCGGGAGCCGGGTCCGACGTCGCCGCGCTCGCCACGCGGTACGGGCGCGACGGCGACGCCTTCGTGCTGAACGGAACCAAGCGATTCATCACGGGCGCCGGCATCTCGCAGGCCTACGTCGTCTTCGCCACGAAGGACCCGTCGCTCCGCGCCAAGGGGATCTCCGCGTTCCTGGTGCGGAAGGACGATCCGGGAGTGAGCTTCGGCAAGGCGGAGAAGAAGATGGGCATCAAGGGCTCGCCCACGCGCGAGGTGATCCTTTCCGAGACGCGGATCCCGGCCGACCGGCTGATCGGGGAGGAGGGCGGCGGCTTCGGGATCGCGATGAAGACCCTCGACTACTCCCGGCCGGTGATCGCGGCGCAGGCGGTGGGGATCGCGCAGGGCGCGCTGGACTTCGCCTCGCGGTACGCGATGGAGCGCAGGCAGTTCGGGGAGCGCGTCGCCGACTTCGAGGGGATCCGTTTCATGCTCGCCGACATGGCGATGAAGCTGGAGGCCGCGCGCGTCCTCACGTACCGGGCGCTCGCCGCGTGCGACGCGGGCGACCCTCGTGCGACGTTCCACTCGTCGGTGGCCAAGTGCTTCGCGTCGGACGCGGCGATGGCGATCACGACGGACGCCGTGCAGATCCTCGGCGGCTACGGCTACGTCAAGGAGTACCCGGTGGAGCGGTACATGCGAGACGCGAAGATCACGCAGATCTACGAGGGCACGAATCAGATCCAGCGGATCGTGATCGCTCGCGAGCTGCTGAAGGCGTTCGGCGGCTGAGGGCTACCTGCGCTCCTGGTTGGAGAGCCGCTGGAGCTCCTGCACGAGCAGCTGACCGGCGGCCCATGGATCGTCCTCGGCCGCCCGTGCCGCGTCCTCGGCGGCAGCCAGCTCTGCTTCCTCGGCCGTCTCGGCCTGCGGGTTCTCGACCGTGATCTGGAGCCGGTCCTCCGCCGTGGTCCCGTCCTCGGTCGAGGACGGCGCCGTGCGGACGCCGCCGCCGCTCTGGTCGGGCAGATAGACGCGGAACGCCGACCCGCCGTTCGGCCTGCTCTCGACCCGGGCCCAGCCACCCATCACGTCGGCCAGCCGCGCCACCACGGGTGACAGCGAGCCGTCCGAAGACGTCTCCTTGTCCTCCACCGAGAGCAGGGCGCCCTCCTCCAGGTGCTGGAGCCTCACGGTCATCTCCGACCCGGGCGACGTGCGGTCGGCCGAGTTGCGGAGCAGGCCGTTCAGGATCTGCTCGGTGCGGAGCGGGTCGACGCCCACGACGAGCTCCTCGGTCTCGACCCGCACCTCGTGATCGCCGCCCACCCCGGATTCCTCGACGACGCGCTCGACGAGCGCCTCCAGGTTCGTGCGGCGGATGTTGAGCTCGATCAGGCCGCGCGCGAGCTTGTCCGCCTCCGCGAGGTCGCTGACGGTCCGGTCCAGGCGCTTGGCCATCGCAGAGAGCTGGCGCAGGAACGGCGCCTGGTCCTGCGGGCTCTTCTTGTGCTTGAGGGTGAGCGTGATCCCGAGGATCTGAGTGAGCGTCTTCTTCGCGTCGAGCGACAGCTCCTTCGTGAACGGGGTGGTGCCCCGACGGTCGTCGAGCATCGCGGCATCGCCCTCCGCTCCGGAGGCGCCTTCGATCATGCCGGCGCGCAGGAGGTCGCCCTCCGCATCCTCGAGCCGGGCGAGTGCGTCCTGCATCTGTCGCTCCGCGGTGCGCGCGCGGTCCTCCATCTCGGCGAGCTTCTCGCTCTGAGCGGCCAGCCTTTCCTGCGCGACCCGCGCTATCTCGGCCAGCTCGTCGGTCCCCTGCGCCGACGCCGCCATCTGCTGCTGGCGGAGCATCGTCAGCTCCTCCTCGGCCTGCTCGGCGCGCCGGGCCACCTCAACGCTGCGGGTGAGCTCGGTCTGGATCTCCGCCTGAGCGGCCTCGAGCTCGGTTCGGGCCGCCTCGAGCTCGGCCCTGGTTGCGTCGACCTCGGCCCTGGTCGCGTCGGCCCCGGTCCTGGTCGCGTCGACCTCGGCCCTGGCGCTTTCGAGCTCGGTCCTGGTCGCGTCGACCTCGGACCTGGCGCTTTCGAGCTCGGACCTGGTGTCCTCGATCTCGGCCCTGGCGGCCTCCAGCTCGGAGCGGGCGGAATCCAGCTCGGCCTGCCCGGACCCGGAGTGAAGGCGGATCGTCTCGAGCTCGCCTGCCATTTCCTCCAGCCGGGCCGTGGCCGCCTTCGGCCCGGAGCGCCTCGATCTCGTCCACCGTCTGGCGGAGCTGTGCCCGGAGGGAGTCGATCTCGGTCCCGAGCTCGGCCGCACCCGCCTCCACCTCCTGGCGGGCGGCGGCGAGCTGGTCCTGGAGCGCCTGCGCGTCGGCCTGCACCCGGGCAAGCTCGTCGAGGTGCATCCGGCTCGTGGTCTGGGCCGAGTCGGCCTGGGCGCGCGCCTCCTCGGACTCGGCCCTCAGGGCGTTCGCCTCGGCCTGCGCGGCCTCGGCGTGCTGCTCCGCCGCCTCCAGCTCGGTCCGGATGTCGGCGACCGTGGTCTCGAGCTTCGCCTTCAGGTCCGCTTCGATCTGCTCGAGCTCGGCCTGCAATCCCGCGCGCGTCTGCTCGACGCGGAGCGCGAGCTCCTCGTCCCTGGCGGCGAGCTCCTGCTCGTGGGCTGCGCGGGTCTGCTCGAGCTAGGCGCGGACGGAATCGGCGTCGGCGCGAACCGCATCGAGCTCGCCGCGAACCGCATCGAGCTCAACGCGAGCGGCCTCCGAGTCACCCCTGGCCGACTCGAGGTCGGCCGCGACCGCCTGCATCTCCTCCCGGGCGGACACGAGGGTTCGCTCGCCTCCGCCTCCTGGGCCCCGCCGCGGAGGCTCTCCAGCTCGGCCTGCATCCGCTCGGCCTCGACCGCGCGGCCCCTGAGATCTTGCAGCTCGGTCCGGAGCTGCTCCGCGTCGATCGCCACGCCATGCACCGACTCGAGCTGCGACTCCAGGTCCTTGGCCCTGGTCTGCTGCGTGGCGAGCTCGCGCTTGGCGACGTCGAGCTCGGTTCGGGTGCCCTCGAGCTCGGCGCGGAGCGCGATGCTCTCCTTCTGGATCTGCTGCGCCTTGCGCTCGTTGCCGGGGTCGGGGCGAGAGGCGCGCGCGAGCTCGTGGCGCACCTCGGTGACCTCTTTCCCGAGCTTGTCGCGCTCGGCGTTCGTCGCCGCGAGCTGGCCTTCCAGGAGCCGCGCGTGGCCCTCGGCCTTCAGCAGGCGCTCCTCGAGCCGGGCGTCGGCGCGGCCGGCGCCGCCGGTCGTTGCGGCTTCCTGGAGCTTGCGCTGGGCGGCCTGGAGCTCCGTGAGCGACCCGCGGTATTGCTCCTGCAGGGCCGCCACCTGCTCCTCGAGCGCCTTCGAGCGCTCAT
>JACQDK010000114.1 GCA_016201135.1 Actinomycetota bacterium | reverse complement strand
AGCTCCCGGACGATCCCAGGGTTACCCGCCTGGGCCGCCTGCTCCGCCGCTTCAGCCTGGACGAGCTGCCGCAGCTGATCAACGTGCTGCGCGGCGAGATGAGCCTGGTCGGTCCCCGACCGCCCCTCCCGGAGGAGGTGGCGGTCTACGAGGAATGGCAGTTCGACAGGCTGGAAGTGCGCCCCGGCCTCACGGGCCTCTGGCAGGTGAGCGGTCGCTCCCAACTCTCGTTCGAGGAGTGCGTCCGGCTGGACCTCTTCTACATCGAGAACTGGTCGCTCGCCTACGACCTGTACATCATCGCCAAGACCGTGCCGGTCCTGGCGTCGCGCCGCGGGGCCTACTGAGGAGTCGGGGTGGGCGCCGGGATGGGACCACCGCCGAAAGGCGGAGGCCGGAAGGGGACCTTTGGGTGTTGCGGCGGGTAGGTCGTACGCCTATCCTTCGTAGCAACGAGGCCACGAACGAGCAGGGCTCGAGAAAGAGGGGACATGAAGCGTTTCATGGTTGTCTTGGCCGGTGCCGCCGCCTCTGGGGCGGTCTTCGCAGGTTCGGCGCTGGCGGGCGATTCCTACCCCCCGAGCCCGACGCGCACCCCCACGGTCCTTCCGACGATCATCCACCGCGCCGACCCCGGAACGGCATTCACCGGGGCGAACCTCACCCTGGGCTTCGTCGCGCTGGCGGGCCTGATCTTGGTCGGGGCCATCGCGCTCTTCGTCGCCCGTCGCAGGGCCGCAAGGTCCGGGGCGTGACCGCCCCGATCTAGGCGATCCACCCCGTCAGCGTTCGCCACAAACGGACCGGCAGGGGCGGAGCGAACGAAACCTCGAACGACATCCGGTAGGCAGCGTGGCCTTCCCAGGTTGCAGTGCTTCCCGAGACGCGCATCGGCACGCTGGTCGAGGTGATCGCCATCCCGGGCGGGGCGACGACCTCCAGGTGGAAGGTCGTTGGTCGGGTGGTCGTCTGGCCGAGGAACGTCAGGCGATACGTCCCGCCGCGCTCATCCCCCTCCCATCCGCTGCCCAGCGCCTCGCCCAGGTGGAAAGCAGTGCTTTCGCCCGCTGGGATGGTGGGGAAGTCCTGCACCCAGGGCAAACCTAGCTCGGAGCCCACGCGGACCTCGATGGGCTCGCCATCGCGCCGGGGGCCGTACGGGCGGCTTCCCGGCGCGCAGTACACCGTCACCAGGGAGCGGCTGTCGCCGGCCTTGAGCCCCAGCCCCGGCACCGGACCCAGCACGTAGCGCGGCGCCCCCGTGGTCGGCGCGCCGTTGTGGATCGTGACGTCGACCGAGGAGGCCGCACTTCCCCCGGGGCCCAGCTCGACCCTGTACGAGACCGACCGCTCGGCCCAGTAGTCGACCTTGCTGCCCGAGGCGGAGTTCACCACGACCGAGAGGGCGTCTCCCGGCGGCGCTGAGAGCGCGCCGGAGACGCCGGCTCGCTGTAGGGCCGACTCCGCGATCGGGTCGTCCGCGTAGATCAGCAGGTGGCCCCCGCTCGCCGCGTCCGCGACCGCCCGTATCCGCGGAAGCCCCTTTCCCTCCATCGCAACGAACCGCGAGAACACTCCCGCGGCAACCGACCCCAGCACCTGCTTGCGCTGCCGCGGCGAGTGGAACAGACCGTAGGCGCGCTCCTCGGTGAAAGCGATCACGTTGCGAGCATCCACCCGGGCACCGAGTCCCGGTACCCTCACCGCGCCCGTGACATCCAGGAGAGCCTGGAGGGCGGCCGGATCCGCCACGATCACCCCGTCCAGTGCCTGGCCGGTGCGCAGCCGGTACAGCCCCTCGATGGCACGGGCCGCGGACGGGAAGTCCGGCGTCATGTTGATGTTCTGCCAGCTGCCGGCTCCTCCGAACTGGTCGTAGTCGGCCCGGAAGTCGGGGCTGGGCGCGGGCACCGCGTCCGCAGGGGCGTCGCCGAGCGCCTCGGTCGCCCCGAACCGCGAGAACGACAGCCGTCCATGATCGACGGTGAGGACCGAGTACGCGCCGATCAGGCCTCCGGAACCTCGCAGCTCCGCCGGGTTGGCCGCCCCGAAGAAGTAGCGCCTCGGCCCGTCCCCTCCGGCGAGACCGGGGAGGACGTCCAGGATCGCCGATGCCGAGGAGAGCGTCCCCGACGACGATCCGATCGCGTCCAGGGCCCGTGCGCGCGCGTCCGAGACCGGCGGGAGGAGCAGGGCGCCCGGGGATCCCTGGAGCTCGCCGAGCGCCAGATCGGCGAGGCCGGAGGCCCGGTCGACGTCGCTCGTCATCCCTTCGAGGGTGTCCAGCGGGATCGCGCCGTGGTGGGGGGCGAGCGCCGAGATCCCGTCGGGGAGTCCCGTCAGTGCGGCGGAGAGGGTGTCGCCCGATCGCGCGACGTCGATCCCCGCTAGGGCCAGGCGGTCGGCGACGTCGGAGTTCCGTCCGAGGATCGGGAAGAGCGTTGAGAGCCGGCCGGCCGTGCCGCTCGTCGCGCTCCGGGCCCGGGCGAACGCCCTCCCGGCCTGCTCGAACGCCGAGGATGCGCCTCCCGCGTCGCCGCGCAGCAGATCCACGCGACCCCGCGCGAGCGCCGCTCGTCCCTCGCGGAGCGGCCCGGCCGCGCCGGCGAGCGTCACCGCGGTCATCGCCGCTCCGAAGAGGATGAGCGCGACGAGGGCCAGCAGCACGACTCCGATCCGTCGCCGGCGCTTGCGTCTCTTGGGGGAGGTTGCGGGACTGCCGTCGGTCAGGACCGGATCTTGCGCAGGGTGTCCCACAGGTTGACCTTGCCGTTCGAGCTCGCCTCGGGGGCGTCCAGGGGTTCATAGGAGTACTTCTGGTAGTACTCGAAGCCGGCGGTGCCCGTCCCCACGTTGTTCAAGATGCCGCCGATGACCCGAGCGCCCACCTGGTCCAGCTGCGCGCACGCCTCGATCACGGCGCCCCTGGGGGTCCGGCTCGCGTCAGCGACGAAGATCACGCCGTCGGTCAGGGGGGCGAGCTCGAGGGAGTCCGCCACGGCCAGCACGGGTGGGCAATCGATCAGCACGAAGTCGACGACCCGACGCTGCTCTTCCAGCAGCTCCCTCATCGTGGCCGATTGCAGGAGCTCGGCCGGCCGCTCGGGGACGGAGCCGCTCGCCATCACCCAGAGGTTCTCGATGGCGGATCTCTTCAGCGAATCCCAGGGCCGGCCCATGCCTTCCAGGAACTCGGACAGGCCCTCCTCCTGCTCGAGACCGAAGTACTCGTGGATCCGCGGGCGGCGCATGTCCGCGGAGATCACGAGCACCCGCTTGTCGGCCTGGGCCAGCACGACGCCGAGGTTGGCGGTGGTCGTCGTCTTGCCTTCCCCGCTGAGGGCCGAGACCACGGCCAGCGGCTGGAGGCCGTGCTCGGCCGCGGCGGCGAGCACGTTCGTCCGCAACGTCCGGTAGGCCTCGGCGGCCTGACTCCGAGGTGCCTCGAGCGCGACGACCCGCGTCGTCTCGCGGTCGCCCCAGTCGGCCACCTCGGGGATCGCCCCGATCGTGGGCGCCTGAGTTATCTCGTGCAGGTCGTCCCGGCTGCCCAGCTTGTCCTCGCGGCGATCTGGTCCTTCAACTGTGACAGCTGCTCCTCGTCGCTCGCGAGCCGATCCTGGAGCGACTGCAAAGCCGACTGCACCTCCAGGCGCGCGTCGTTCCGCCGCTGGGTCACGTACTCGTCCGCGAAGGCGTTCGCGAGCCTTGCGGCGGTCGCAGGGTTCCGATCCACGTAGGAGACCACCAGCACGTCGGTGTTGCTGACGACCGACACACGGACGCCCTTGACGAGCTGCTCGGCCGTCGCCTGCAGCACCAGGGACGAGCGAACTCCCTGCGCGATGGCCAGGGACTTCACCAGCTCGGACTCCGTCTCCATGTTCGGCGACAGCAGCTGGTTCGGAACGTTCGTCTGAGACGCGATCACGCTCACGACGGGCTCCACCACGACGCGGGCCGATGCGGTGAAGGTGCGGCCCTTGTGGACCGAGTAGCCGAGGCTCCCCACGGCGAAGATGAGGGCGAAGATCAAGACCGTCCTTCGCTGCGCCCGGATCAGCCTCGCGTAGTCGCGGAGGTCGAGGGTCTGCTCGTTCATCCTGCCCGCTCCTGAACCTTAACCCCGCCGCTGGTCGCAGGGTCGTGGGACCTCCGCAGGTGGGGGGAATCATGATACCCGAGGCTCCTGGGCTCTCAATCGGCGCATCGGTCACAGTCGAAGGCCCGAGCGCGCTGGGAACTGCGGTCCCCCCCGGCCGAGAGGCCTAGGACCATCGATCCATTGTCCCGCGGTGGGGGATCCGAGATACTGGGAACGACGGCGCCCCCGGGCGCCGCACCTGGAGATCTCCCCCCGCCAGGACTCCGGGATCTCGGATCGGCGCCTCTGCGGGTGCCGATCCTGTTTTCTGAGGCCGCCGGGTGTGCGCCGAAGGGGCGCGGGGACGGACGTGAGGAGGAAGCACAGTGGGTCTCAACTGGTCCTCGAGCAAGGTGCTCGTCACCGGAGGAGCCTCGTTCATAGGCTCGACGATCGTCGACAAGCTGCTCGAACGGGGAGCCGCCAGCGTCCGCGTGGTGGATGACTTCTCCAGCGGGGTTCGCACCAACATCCGGCAGCAGGTCGAGGCCGGCGACGTGGAGCTCGTGGAGGGCGACCTGCGTGACCCGGACGTCGCGGAGAAGTCGGTTCAGGGCGTGGACTCGATATTCCACCTGGCCGCAGACCACGGCGGCCGGGGATACGTGGACCTGCATCAGTACGACTGCTCGACGAACTTCGGGCTCGACGCCACGCTCTTCGGCACCGCGCTGAAGGCGGAGGTCGAGCGGATCACGTTCGCCTCCTCAGGCTGCATCTACCCGCTCTATCTACAGGGCGACGTGAACGAGATCCTCTACCTGACGGAGGACAAGGCCGGACCCCCCTACGACCCCGACGGCCTCTACGGCATGGCGAAGCTGGCCGGCGAGCTCACGCTCCAGGCCCTCGCCCGCGAACAGGGCATGAAGACGGCGTCCTGCCGTTACTTCACGGTCTACGGGCCGCGAGGTGTCGAGAACCACGCCGTCATCGCGATGATCGCGCGCGCCTTCTTGCGCCAGGACCCGTTCGAGGTCTGGGGCAACGGCGAGCAGATCCGCAACTGGACCTACGTGGACGACATCGCCGAGGGCACGATCCTGGCCTCGGAGAAGATCGAGGACGGCACGGCGATCAACCTCGGCACGATGGAGCGGGTTCGCGTGATCGACGCGGTGCACTCGGTGTGCGAGATGGCGGGGCACGATCCCGAGATACGGCTCGATCCCGACAAGCCGACGGGCCCGATGAACCGCGTGGCCGACAACTCGCTGGCGAAGCGGCTCCTGGACTGGGAGCCTCAGACGCTCTTCGCGGAGGGGCTCCGCAAGACGTACGACTGGTACGTCGCCAACAAGCGCCCGGAGGACGTGTCGGCGATCTTCGACTTCATGCTCACCGGCAGGGGGAAGGCGGCGCCCGTCGCCGCGGAGAAGCGCTGAGCGCGCCCGTGGAGGCGGGGATGGAGTCCGACCCGCACACGTGCTTCCGCAGGGCGAACGGCCCGAGGGTCGGTGGGGTCCGCATCGATCCGGTCACGCCGGCCGGGTTCCTCGAGGCGATCTCGTCGTTCCTGCGGTGCGGCGCCAGCCACGTCGTGCACTTCTGCGCCGCACACCCGACCACGGAGGCCAGGAGGGATCCCGCGTATCGCGACCTGCTGAACCGGGGGGACCTCAACCTGCCCGACGGCATGCCGGTCGCGTGGGCGGCGAGGGCGCCCGGCGCTCCGGCGCTGCGGCTGGCCGGCACGGAGGGCATGCATCTCCTAGGACGGTGGGGCCTCGCCCGGGGTCTCCGTCACTACCTCTATGGGGCGACCGAGGAGACCCTCGATAGGCTGAGGGCGAACCTCGAGCGCGAGTATCCGGGGATCCAGGTCGTCGGCGCGGAGGCTCCTCCATTCCGGCCCGTTTCGGACGAGGAGCTCGAGCAGGGAGTCATGCGCATGCGAGCCGCCCGAGCCGACGTCGTGTGGATCGGCCTGGGCGCTCCCAAGCAGGACCTGATGGGTGCGCGCCTGCGCGACCGCGGCGCCGCGCCCGTGCTGCTCTGCGTCGGCGCTGCGTTCGACTTCATCGCCGGGACGAAGCGCCGAGCGCCCGAGTGGATGCGCAGACTGGGGCTCGAGTGGCTCCACCGGCTGGCGGCCGAGCCAGTGCGGCTGTGGAGGCGCTACCTGATCGGCAACTCGCGGTTCATCGCCGGGGTCCTCTGGGACCGCTGGAGGGCCGGGCGATCGCGCCGGGGGGCCTTCACGGGGCGGCCTCCGTTCTCCGCCTGACCTGGCGGTAGACCGCCTTCGGCAGCGTGTACGTCGCCTTGCCCCACCACCGGTATAGCCCGTTGTTCCGCCGGAACCGGCGCAGATCCTCCTGGAAGGATGGGATCGAACGCACCTGCTCGTCGAAGCGCGCCGACGCCCACGCGTACAGCTCCGCGTCGAAGCGGTTCTGCTCCTGCACCGCCCTGCGCACCTCCTGAGGCACCGGTTCCCGGCGACGAGCCGGCGTCACGTTCGCAGCCACGTAGTACAGGTTCGTCCATCCGAACGTCCTGCCGAGCAGCAGCAGCGACTCGTCGAACCGCTCCGTCAGCCCGACGAAGGAGAAGTGCGACGCCACGTTGGCCTTGGCCGTCTCGAGCATCTCGGCGGTGCACCCACCGAAGGGCGTGGTGGTGTCGCCCGACAGCGCGCGCGTCTGACTGTTGTCGGTCTCGAGGCTCGCGCCGCTGCGCACGTACTCCTCCAACCCCTGCGAGGCCGCCCGGTCGTGCAGGGGGTGGTCGGGATCGCGAGCGACGTAGTGGTACTGCGAGATCGTGAGCGCGATGGGATCGCGGAGCATCGTGACGTACGTGGCGGGCCTGGGGACGGATCGGTGGAGCCCGAAGATGCCGTGCGCGATGATGAGCGACGGCCTCGCGCGCTCCTCCTCGGCAAGACCGGCGAAGTACTCGAGGGTCTCCTCGCGGTGGAGCCGGTCCGTCTGGGGCGTCAGGCTGCGCAGCACCTTGTTCCGGATCAGCAGCACCTCCGACGGGTGGAACTGCTTCGAGAGGATCCGGCGCATCGTCGTGCCGGCGGTCTTGCCGATGTGGAGGAAGATGACGACCGGGGCGTCGCGACCCGCCGTCGCGGTCTCTGCGCGCTTCGACATGGGGAAGGCTCGTCGCTCCTCGGAACGCCTGGGTTTCCGAGGGTACCATCCGTCGCACGATGGCCGATGACGTGAAGGTCCTGCTGATCGCGGGCACGGGACAGAACGGGGCCACCCTGGTCTGCCGAACGCTCGGGGGGCTTCCGGGCTTCGTCGGCGTGGGGGAGCTCGGGTTGATCTGGGACCAGGGGCTCCTGGAGGGGCGCAACTGCGGCTGCGACTCTCCCTTCGCTGCCTGTCCGTTCTGGACGGCGGTGGGGCAGGAGGCTTTCGGCGGATGGTCACGAGTCGATGCCGGTCGAGCGAAGGCGCTCCGAGGCCGGCTCCTGTTCCGCCGGTTGCCGATCCCGCATCCCTTCGCGTTGCCGTTCATCCTTCACCCCGGCATGTCCTCCGGGTTCCGCCGGAGCCTCGAGGAGTACGGCGCCCTGATGAGGCGCCTGTACCAGGGCATCGCCGCCGTCTCGGGCGCCGAGGTCATCGTCGACTCGATGAAGGTTCCCGGGCACGTCTTCGCGATGAGCAGGCTCGCCGGCGTCGATGCGCGCCTCCTGCACCTGGTTCGCGATCCTCGGGGAGTCGCCTTCTCCAACGTGAAAGAGGTGAAGCGCGAGGGAGTCCGGTCGGAGTCCTACCGGGTCCGAAGGCGGCCTGCGAAGAGCGCTCTGCGCTGGCTCTGGATCAACCAGGCGTTCCGAGTGCTCGCGCACGGGGGCATGCCGACCACGATCCTGCGCTACGAGAGCTTCGTTGCCGCTCCCGGCGTCGAGGTCAGGAGGATCGCGGCCGGGAACGGCGTGGCCCTGGGCGAGGAGGATCTCGCGTTCGTGCGGGGTGACGAGATCGACCTGCCCGAGGACCACCTCGTCGCGGGGAACAGGCTGCGGTTCCAGACAGGCGTTCTGCGATTGCGGAGCGACGAGGAGTGGAGGCAGGGGCTGGACCCGCTCCAGCGGCGGACCGTGGAGGCGCTCACCGCTCCCCTGCGCAGCGCGTACGGCTACAGGTCGGGGTCGTCCAGAGACGTTGGCAACGCCTGATCCCCTCCGGGGGCGGCCTCGCCTGAGTCTTTGCGGTGGCGGTCCGCCTCGGCAAGCTGCTGCGCCAGCGTCGCCACCCCCTTCTTCGAGAAGAATCGGTACAGGGCGACCGGGGACAACTCGGCGTGCGTCCAGACTCCCACGTTCTTCTTGACGAGGAAGAGCTGGAGGCCGTTCTGGACGATGGCCATCGTCGTCGTCGCCGTCGCCACGCCGACCCCGCCGAACCTGGGGGCGACCAGTATGCCCAGGCCGACGCTCGCCGCCCCGGTGACGATCGTGATGTACATCATCTGACGCTGCTGGCCCGTCATGATCAGCGTGATCCCGGACGCTCCAGCCAGCACGGAGACGAGCCGGCCGAGCGAAAGGACGGCCAGGACCGTCGCTCCCTGCGCGAAGAACGCCGACCCGTACAGGTGCGTCATCAGGCCGCGCCCGAACACGACGAACAAGAGGAGGAGCACGAGCGAGGGCAAGCCGGCGAGCGTCGCGCCGGCGCGGAGCGCCGTCTCCAGCTCTCGCCGGCGGCCCTGCGCGTGCAGCTCGGCGATGAGCGGAGGCATAACGCCGCGCAGGATCCACAGCGGGGTGGCGACCAGCGTCACGAGCCTCGTGGCCGCTCCGTAGAGCGCGACGTCGGTGTGCCCCCTGAACGCGGCGAGCACCAGCAGGTCGACGCCGCTTCCCAGGAAGTAGATCGCGACGTTCGTGATGAGCGAGGGCCAGGCGATCTGGAAGATCGCGCCGCGCTCCAGCACGCCCTCCCCCTGTATCCCCTGCCAGTGGCGGTATGCGAGCACGCTGGCGACCACCGCCACGACGGCGGTCGTCGCCAGCCAGATGCCGATCGCGCCTCCTGGCCCCATGTGGCGCACCCCCGCGACCCACATCGCGCCGAAGACCGAGGCGAGGAGCACGTCGACGAGGACGGCGTCGAAGATCGTCGCCTGGGCGAAGCGCTGGAGCCCCCGCAGCGTCTCCACGAAGATCGACTGGATCGCCGAGGCGATCAGCCATCCGCCGGTGAGGGGGAGCACGATGGCCGCCACCGAGCCCTGGTAGAAGTGCTCCTTGATCCACGGTCCCAGCCCGACCGTCATCGCGATACCGACGCCAACCGAGCCGATCACCCCGATGATCACGATCTGGCGGATAGCCTGCCTCGCCCTGCCGGGCTTTCCGACGCCGAGCGAGGAGGACACGAGCACGACGACGGCGCGATCGAGCCCGAGCTGAGCGACCACCGCCCCCACGATCACGAGCGTGAAGCTCGTCATGTAGACGCCGAAGTCGTCGTGGGTGAGCATCCGCGCCAGCAGCGCGTTGATGGCGACCCCGAGAACGATGCTCGCGATCCGGCCGGCGAGCACCCACGAGGAGCCGTGCAGGATCCGGTGCCGGAGCGACGCCAGGACGCTCGGCTCGGGGTGGGGCGCCTCTCCTTCCTCAGCCATCCCGGAAGGAGGGCCGGCGCGAGCGGCGCCGCGTGCCCCCGGAACGGTGAGAGACGGTCATCCTTCTCGCTCCTTCGGTCGCCGGCTGGACGGAAGATGGAGCCTAGCAGAGGCCCAGGTGGCGCCAGAGGTGCCCGTTCGCCGGATGGCGCGGGCGGGTGGGCAGGCTATCGTCATCCACGCTGCCGGGCGGCGGGTCCGGCGAAGGCCGCCGGGCGGTGGACGTTCGGGCGACCGATCGGGCACGAGAGCGTGCGGAACGGATGGGAGCAGTTACGTGATGGTTCCGGATCGGATCGAAGGGAGCGTTCGCCGGCTCGCCCGCTCCGCGCCGCATCTCGTGAGCGCCCATCCCTTGCTCGCGGCCTCCTCGCACACCGGGCACTGAGGCCGACGGTGCGGATCCTTATCCTTCACTCCCGCTACCTGTCCGGCTCCGCGTCGGGCGAGAACCGGGTGGTCGAGGACGAGGCCCAGCTCCTGCGCAGCGCCGGCCACGAGGTCGAGGTGCTGTCGCCCTCGCCGGAGGTCTCCGGCTCGCTCGGGCGGATGCGAGCGGGCGTCGAGGCTGTGTGGTCGCGTACCGCGAGCGCCGAGGTCGTGAGGTCGGTCCGGGAGCGCGGCGTGCAGATCGTCCACGCCCACAACCTGTTCCCGACGCTGTCCCCGGCCGTGCTCCGAGCGGCCGGTGGCGCCGGAGCCGCGACCGTCATGACGTTGCACAACTACCGTCTCATGTGCCTGCCGGCCGACTTCCTGCGTGAAGGCGAGATCTGCGAGGCCTGCCTCGGCCACGTCCCCTGGCGAGGGGTGGCCTACCGCTGCTACCGGGAGTCGAGGCTCGCGAGCGCCGCCCTCGCCGTGGCGCTGACGGCGCACCGCGTGGCCGGTACTTTCGAGGGCGTCACGTGCTATCTCGCGGTGAGCGACTTCGTGCGAAGGAAGCACGTGCAGGCGGGTCTGCCCGCCGACCGGATCCAGGTCAAGGCCAACTTCTCCTGGGAAGGGGTGCGGCGCAGCGGCCCTGGCGACTACTTCCTGTTCCTGGGACGGCTGGCCCACGAGAAGGATGTGGACACGGTGATCTCGGCCTGTGCGCTGGGAGAGCCGCTCGGCCGGCTCCTGATAGTCGGCGGAGGCCCCGAGGAGTCCCGCCTTCGAGCCCGGGACGTCCCGGGGGTCGAGTTCCGGGGACAGGTCCCGCCGGAAGAGGTGCCGGCCCTGCTCGCCAACGCCCGCGCGCTGCTGGTCCCTTCGCGGTGGTACGAGGCCGCGCCGAGATCGATCACCGAGGCCTACGCAGCCGGCGTCCCCGTCGTGGCGAGCGACATCGGGGCCCTACCCGAGGCCGTCTCGGACGGCCTGACCGGGTTCCTCGCGCCACCCCGCGATCCCGGCGCCTGGGCGGTGCGAGCCCGCCGCCTGCTCGAGGACGCCGAGAGCGAGCGACTCGGTGCGGGCGCTCGCCGGCGCTGGGAGGAGCGCCACAGCCCCGAGCGAGGCCTCCTCGAGCTGGAGGCGGCTTACCGCGCCGCCCTGTCCACTCGGTCCGGCGCGAGATGACCGGAGGAAGGGGCGTGGGCGGCTACCATCGGGGAGCACGGTCGGCCCTCCGACCGCCGGGAGGAGCGCGCATGGCCGTTCCCAAACAGAGCCAGCCGGCGCCGCCCGCGGAGCTCGCCGCGGGCGGCGCCGGCGGCCGGCGTACGGCCGCCTACCGCTACTCACGGGCCGCGATCTTCGTCTTCCTCGCGGCGACGGTGGACGTCCTCAACTTCCTCGACCGTGGAGGGCAGGCCAGGTATCTCCTCTTGCTCGTGCCCGTGGGCGCGGTCGCCGCGATCAGGCTCCGCCGGCCCTCGGGTGTCATCCGCAGGCTCGCGCCCGTCGACCGGGTCCTGCTGGCGCTCTGGCTCTTCGGTCTGGCGGGCACGCTGTACGGCGCGTTCGTGAAGGGGTCGTCGACCACCGCGAGGCCGCTCTTCGTGCCGATGTCGATCGGGTTCCTGTACCTGTTCGTGCTCGATCGGCCGACGGAAGCCGAGACGGAGCGGCTGCTCCGGGCGATCAGCTGGATCGGTGCGATCTACATCTTGCTCGCGGCGGTGGTGAACACGGGGTTCGTGCCGGGACTCGCCGCGTACAAGCAGTTCCGCAACGCGCAGTTCGGCTTCGAGGCCATCGGGCTCGCCGCCGCCCTCGTGCTTCGCAAGCGCGGCCTGTTGTTCGTGCTGGTCGTGGCCGCCCTCTTCAACTTCGCCGCCTATCCCTCGGCGACCTCGGTCCTGGCCGTCGCCGGGGTCCTCATCACCCTGTTCATCACGCGGCCGACGGCATCGAGCGCTCGCCCTTACATAGTGGCGCTCCTCCTCGCCCTAGCGGTCGTAGTCGCCCTGTTGAACATGCAGAGCGTCGTCGGGATCGCCAACGATTACTTCGCCACCGTTCACAAGGTGAACGCGAACTACGGGCGCCTGGCCGTGTGGACGGCCGGGATAGATCAGTTCCGGCAGTCTCCACTGGTCGGGAAGGTCTTCTCGGGCGGGACCGTGGCCGTGGCGACCCGGTTCCGCGCGGGCTCGACGCTACAGATCCCCTACCACAACGACTACGTGCTGTTCCTCGCCGAGGGAGGGATGATCGGCTTCGGGCTCCTGATCGCGTTCGTCGCGCTGCTCGAGTTCACGATCGTGCGCCGCTACTGGGGTTTCATCCAGACCGGCCAGATCGCCCGCGCCAACCTCCTGAGGATCCTGCTCTGCGGGTTCAACGCCTTCTTCGCCGCCGCCGCGTTCAACCCGGTGCTCGAGGGCATGTCCAGGTCGGCGACCATCTTCGCGCTGTACGGGCTCGTGATGCTCCAGGGGGCTCCCGGGGATCCGGAGCCCGAGCCGGCGAGCGTCTCTCCGGCGCGGCCCGCGAGGTCCATCGGCCGAACCTGACGTCCCCGGACCTGCTGCCCGGGGTGTTCGGCCGGCCGCGTCCTACGGCAGCCATCCGGGGAGGTCGGCGTATCCCCGGCGCTGCAAGGCTTCGGCGAGGAGGGCGTTCGACGGCGCGAACAGTGACTCCAGACGGAGCCTCGCCTGCGGCGACATCCGCTCCTGGTCCACGCCCTTGTTCAGGGCCCGGTAGAGCCCGCGCAGCGGCACCTTCAGCCGGCGGCGGTTACGGAGTCGGCCCTCCTCGTTGACGGCAAGGGCGAGCCGCTGCAGGGCCCGGCTCCGATACGACATCGACCGGTTCTCGACGGAGTAGTTGAACGCGCCGGCGACCACATCGTCGACGCCCAGCCACCGGCATACGCCGGCGACGAAGCCCGGCGGATCTGCCGCCATGTGCTCGAAGAAGCCCACCCGGAGCGCGTCGCCGAAGGCGTCGAGCCAGGGGGTGACGTGGTCGGCGTAGGTCCCGCCCGCCAGGGTCCAGTAAGGCGAGGTCTCCGACGAGAGGGGCAGCCCTCCGTCCCGCACCCGCTCGCACTCGGCGACGAACCCGTCGAAGGAGATGTCCGCCGGAAGCGTCATGCGGCTCTTCTTGAAGCGGTACTCGGACCAGAGGCGATCCACGGGGTTGCGGAACATCAGCATCAGGCGCGGATCGGGGAGCGTTCGGCGGATCGCGTCGATCGTCCGTGCTCCTCCCTTGAAGTACTGCGGGCTGGCCTCCAGCACGTATCGCTGGGGCCCACAATGCGCGAAGTGCCGGAGGTAGCCCTCCAGAGGCGGCAGATCTCCATCGCCCGGAGGCCGGAAGTAGCGAGGCTCCTTCACGCCGGATGCGCAGATGTCGGGGTGCTGCGACAGGTACCAGAACAGGGACGTCGTCCCGGCCTTGCCTACGCCTGCGATGACGAGGTTCGGCCGCCGCGGCTCGCTCATGCCCACCTATACTCGCACACCATGTCGCCGCCTCCGGGTCCCGAACGGCTGCCCAGGGTGCTCCTCAGCTCGGTCGTGCGCTCGACCCACCAGGGGGAGAGTCACGGCGGGGTCTACCTCGTCGACTTCGGATCGAGCGAGGTCGAGCAGCTTCTGGACTGGGACGATCCCTCGATCAGCTGGGAGGGCCGAGGCGCCGACCGAGGCCTACGGGGCATCGCCTTCCACCACGATCGCGTCTTCCTGGCCGCGAGCGACGAGATCTTCGTCTACGACCGGGGGTTCTCGCTGCTGGGGTCGTTCCGGAACCGGTACCTGAAGCACTGCCACGAGATCTTCGTCGAAGGCGATCGCCTGTTCCTCTCGTCGACCGGGTTCGACTCCGTCCTCGAATACGACCTTCGCGCCGAGGCCTTCGTCCGAGGCTGGTGCCTGCGGTTCGGCTCCGCGTGGAGGGCCCGCAGGAGGCTCCGGATCCGTCCGCGCCCGAGGCTGCGCGCCTTCGACCCGGAGGCCGGCGCCGGCCCGTCGCCGGGGGACACCTGCCACGTCAACAGCGTGTTCGCGAAGGACGGCGTCCTCTACGTTGCCGGCGTCGGTCTGGGGACGCTCTTCGCGATCCGCGACGCCCGTCTGGAGCGGTACGCCAAGATCCCATACGGCACGCACAACGCCAGGCCGTTCCGGGAGGGCGTGCTCATGAACCACACGGCGACCGACCGGGTCGCGTACGCTTCGCGAGAGGGGAGCGTCCTCGGGTCCTTCCCGATCCCGCGCTACGACCCGGGCGAGCTGCTGAACGCGTCCCTGCCCTCCGATCTGGCGCGACAGGCCTTCGGACGCGGGCTGGCGGTGGCGAGCGAAGACCTGTTCGTCGCAGGTTCGTCGCCGGCGACCGTGACCGCTTATCGGTTCGATCCGCCGGGCGTCCTGCGGTCGATCAACGTCTCCATGGACGTCCGGAACGCCGTCCACGGTCTGGAGATCTGGCCGACGGGATGAGCGGGGCGGTCGCGCTCGCGAGCGTAGCCGCGCGTCAGCGCGACGGGCGGTGCCAGAGCAGGCGCGCCGCGGTCTTCCTTCCCCGCCGGTCGGCCCACCAGTAGGCAGCGTGCGCGACGTCCGACCCGATGCGCCGGGGGCGGGAGGGGATCGCATCGAGCTCCCGGCGGAGCTCCTCGAGGTCGTATCCCATGACGCCGAGGCGCTCCCGGCCGATCCACGACAGATATCGGCCCGCCCACCGCTTGCGCAGAGGCGACGCGAGGGTCTGCTTCCACTTGTCCAGCGGCTCGGTGCTGAGGCTCCGGTACCGCGCCGTTCCGGTCGGGTCTCCCATCTGGGCGCCAAGGTCCACGTGGACGAAGGACGACAGCAGCTGCTCGTCGAACGAGAGTCCGAGGTGCTCGAAGAGAGGCGGCCAGGACGAGAGCGGGTCGGCGACGAGATCCTCGAAGCGGACGGCGTGGGCCTGGTCCGCATGGGCCTGGTACCCGGCCACGAGGTGGGAGACGCCGTCGAACAGGTCGACCCGCCACCGTTCGACGCTCCAGGTGCCGCGTCCCCACGTCTCCACGATGGACGCGACGACGGCCAGCGGGTTCCGCCACAGGAACACGAAGCCCGCTTCGGGGAACAGCCTGAAGAGATCCTCGATCACGAAGTGGTACCGCGGGGTCTTGTCCAGAAAGAACCTGCCCTTGCCGCCGGAGGCCCGGTCGTAGAGGGACAGGGCGAACCGGCGGAGCTCGGCGTCGTATCCCTCGGGACCGCCGGGAAGCCGGTCCGCGAACTCCCGGATCGCGCGGGCGGCCAACACGTGGTTGTACTCCGCCATCAGACCGCGTTCGCGCGTCGCGTACACGAGCGGCAGGAGCAACCAGGGCTCCGGCGTGGTGGCGACCTCCTCATGTGCGGCCAGGACCCGTTGCGTCAGGGTCGATCCCGACCTGGGAAGCGACAGCACGAACAGGGGGCGCCGATCACCAGTCGTCATCGGTGTAGAACTCGCTCGAGAGGGGCTCGACGCCGTCGCGCACGCGCTCGATCTCCTCGGGTGTGAGCCGTCGCCTCCAGTTCTCGATCGCCGCTCGGCTGTCGCGGCGGCGGGACGCGGGATCTGCGGCCTCGACCGGGTTCCCCGCGGAGCTGTGCGACTCGATGGTCCGGCGGACGCCTTCGTCGAAGGTCTGACCGAGCCGGTCGAAGACCCCTCGGAAGACCTCCGCGGGGTCTCGCGCGATGTCCTCGAGCCGCAGGAACGACCACGCGGGCCGCTGCCTGCGATACCCGACGATCGCGTGATGGATCAGATTCCACAGCAGGATCCCCTGGTCCAGGAGGGGCTGCTCCCTCTCGGCGAACCTGCGGACGTCTTCCTCGAAGGGCGCCAGGACGTCGCGCATCAAGAGAGGCTGCGCGAGGAAGTGATCGAATGGGTGGCGCAGCCGCCGCGTCCTGATGCTGTCGGCGAAGGCCGCCGGATGGCGGATCAACACGACCACGTCCATGTCGAACGAATCGGCGAGCCACTCCGCCGAGAAGACCGCGATGGGGTCCTTCAGGAGCGGCCTGGCCCGACGCCGCGCGAAGCGAGCGAACCGCGCGCGATCGCGCACGAGCCTGGCCACGTGCTTGGGGGACCGGACCGCGCGGAGCTCCGCCCCGGTCCCGTATCGGAACGCGAGCATGTTGCGGACCGCCTCGACGTACTCGGGCTCGTTCTCGGCAGACACGTACGGGAACCAGTACGGGAACCTGGCCTCGCAGATGCCCGGCCGGTGAAGGACGCTGAAGGGCTCCCAAAGGTAGGCCACCGGCGGCGAAGGCGAGGCCGCGATCATGCTTCCCACCCACCCTGTTCCCGACCGGTGAGAGCCGGTCACGAGGATCGGTCGCCCGGCGGACATGTATGTGTAAGGTACAAGGCCCGCCGGCCCGCGGCAGCAGGTCCCGAGGCCGGCGCCGTTCGAGAACGGACGAGCTTTGGAAGCAGCGCAACGCGTACCGAGCATGAGTTTCGGCGTCGTCACACCGACGCTGGACGCGGAGCGCTACTTCGAGGCGACCCTGCGGTCCATCTGGGAGCAGCAGGGGGACACAGTCCGGGTCGACCACGTCGTCGTCGACGGCGGTTCCACCGACCGGACGCTCGCGATCGCAGCCGGGTACCCGTCGCGTGTCGTCGTATCGGAGGTCGGTTGGGTCTGCGGACGCGTGGAGTACATAGATGGCGAGGGCCACGTCCTGGGGCGGATGACCCCGACGCGGCTGTCGCTCCGCTCCTATCTGGGTCTGGGGTGGTCGTGCATCCCCCAGCAGACCGTGTGGGCCCGGCGATCCTTCTTCGACGAGGTCGGCGAGTTCGACCTCGCGTACCGGAACTGCGGTGACTACGACTGGTATGCGCGCGCCATCAAGCTGGAGCACCCCCACATCATGCGAGAGACGATCGGGCGCTTCCGCCTGCACCCGGGGCAGATCTCGCTCGACCCGGAGAAGATGCGGCGCGAGAGCCGGATGGTCCAGGAAAGGCACGGAAGGAGAGACCTCGCCGGCGCTGCGATGGGACGGCTCCTCAGCCTTCGTCTGAACGCCGCCAACCCCCGATGGCTGGTGGCGAAGAAGACCGGGCGGATCAGCTTCGAACCGCGGGAAGGGCCGGACGCCCCCTGATCGGGTCCGGCTCACCCGAGCAGGGTGAGCGGCGCCCGATCCTCCTCGAGCAGCTGGCTGTCGCTCGCGCGATCGAAGGCCGCGATCGCCTTGAGGATCATGTCCACGGCTCCGACGGGGTTCGCTCCGATCGCCGTCTCGGCTGCCAGCACCAGTCCGTGCACGCCGTCGAGGAGCGTGTTCGCGATGTCGTTCGCCTCGGCGATCGTGGGGTTGCGATTGGTCACCATCGACTCGAGCAGGTTGGTGGCCACGTACACCGGCCGGTTCCACCGGTTGGCCCGGCGCGCGATGGCCTTCTGGTAGAAGGGGACGGACTCGAGCGGCACTTCGCGGGACAGGTCTCCGCGGTCGATCAGGATCGAATCGGCCGCGCTGATGATGCCGTCCATGTTCCGCACTCCTAAACGGCTCTCGATCTTCGCCATGATGTGCGCCCCCGCGGGCGCGAGGCTGCGAACGAGCTCGACGTTCTCGGCGCTCGAGGCGAACGAGAGCGCCACGTGCCTGAGGCCGTGGTCGGCGGCGATCGCCATCGCCGCCCGGTCCTTATCGCTGAGCGGGGGAAGCTCGGGCGCGGGATCGAGCGTCACGGCCTTGTTGGACTTCACGCGCCCGCCCGACACGACCACCGCGGTCGCGATCCCGTCACCCAGATCGGTTATCCGGAGCGCGGCGCCGTCGAAGTCCAACTTCACGATCGTCCCGACCTTGATGAAGTCGAAGACCGTCCCGGGCCAGAGTGTGAGCTCCTCGCCGTTCCCCATGGTCTCGTGCGCCGTCAGGCGGATGGATGCGCCCTCTTCGAGGACGACGACATCCGCGATGGGTCCGCACCGCACCTGCGGGCCCTCGGTGTCGATGCAGATCGGCGTGGACGACACCTCCTGCACGAGCTCGATCGTCTCGGCGATGCTCGCGAGCGGGGTGTGAGAAAGGTTGATCCGGAACAGGTCCACTCGCCGCGCGTCCAGCGCCCGTATGACGTCCGGATCGAGGGAAGCCGGGCCGAGGGTGCAGAGGATGTTGATCTTCACCAGCTCACTGTACGGAGAGGGCCGGACGGCGGCAAGGGCCCGGGCGTCGCCGTGACCAGCGCGAAGGGCTCGCGCAGGGCCCTGCGCTCGTCCTAGTCCCTTCGTCGTGGTCACGGCGACGCCCCGAGAAACCGCCGCACGGCCCACTACGCGATCGGACCCCGCGGAGCCGATGACAGGCTGCGTCGAGCCCAAGGGGGGGTGCGCGTGCGCAGATCGATCTTCGCTGTGCTTCTCGTTTCCGTATTGCTGGTCGGGATGCCGCCGGCGCAGGCGACCACCATGACGATGCACTGCGGCTTCTCTCACGCCCTGGCCGCGGATCCCATCGTGTCGCCCGGCGTGTTTCCCAGCGCCCACGAGCACACGTTCTATGGCAACAACTCCACCGACCAGGATTCGACCGCAGATTCCTTGCTGGCCGATCCCTCGTCCACCTGCAAGACCTCCGGCGATTCGGCGGCCTACTGGGCTCCCACGCTGTACGTGGACGGAGTGCGGCTGGCTCTCAGCAAGATGCACGTCGGGGAATACTGGCTCAACAACGGTCTCGCCTCTGTGGAGGCGCCGCCGTTCGGTGCCGCCCTCATCGGTGGGAGCCCTCACGCGTCCAGCCCCGACGAGATGGCCCACGTCGACTGGCACTGCCGCACGGGCCCTCACTACTCGAAGCCCGTGGATTGCACGGGGCTGGACCAGGGTCCGCTGAAGTACGAGGTCTTCTTCCAGAATTGCTGGGATGGAACAGGTACTGCGCAGACGGACTTCGCCTACGGTTCGGGGAAGACGTGCCCATCCGGATTCGATCATCCGGTCGCGCAGCTCGCGCTGCAGGTGGACCTGTTGGATCCGAGCGGTCATCAGCTGTACGACCCGTTCGACGCGAACGGGAACGTGCGCATCACGTTCGGAGATGGGTCGATGCCCTGGTATGAGGCCCACGCGGACTTCCTGAACGGGTGGAACGAGGACGCCCTCAAGGCCCTGATCGACGGTTGCCTCAACAAGACCACGGCCTGCCCGACACACGCATGAGCCGCGACGGAGCGATCATCGCGGAGTCGGGCTCGTGGAGCTTCGGATCTCCCGGCGTGAGGCCGGCGCGCGCGGCGCGGGCGCTGTTCGTCTACTCCCTGCTCGCGTCCGCCGCGATCCACCTCTGGGTCGTACCGGAGCACCTGCGCGAATGGCCGGTCGCCGGAGGTTTCTTCGCGATCCTTGCCGCGGGGCAGGCCGTGCTGGCGCTCTCCGTCTCCCGCTCTCGAGCCGAGCTCTGGTACGTGGCCGCACTCTTGGCCTCATGTGGAGCCATCTGCCTGTGGGCGGTCTCGCGGACCGTCGGCCTTCCCATCGGACCGGGGGCCGGGATGCCGGAGCCCGTGGGGATCCTCGACGTCGCTTCGGCGATCTGCGAGGCGATCACGATCGTAGTCGCCGTCGCGTTGCTCAGGGGAAGGATCGCTCGCGGCGGGCGACGCTAACGCGACACACTGCGCCTTTGACATCGACCGCGCATCCGGCGTAGGTTGCGGGCGGGTCCGCTCCGCGTTCGAGCGGACCTTCGTTCTGAGGCAGCAAGGAGGGAGGGCGGACAGGGAACTCAACGTGGTGACGAACGCAGGAGAAAGGAGGACCCATGGTCCAAGTGAGCCTCTCCCGCATCCTGGCTATAGCTCCGTTCCACCGTGATCGAGCGATCGCGGAGTCAGGATCCTCTTCCCCCCGAGGGATCCGGGATCGCCACCCGGTCCTTCCCGCGCCTGCCCGCGCGCTTCGACGCCGACCCGTGTCCAAGGGAACGCTGGGCGGGCGCATCGTGACGTCGATCGCGACGTCGGCCCTGATCGCGAGCCTCCTCGTGGCGGCCTCGCCGATCGAGGCGAGGGCGGGCTCGTCCTCGAACTTCCATCTGAGCTGCCGGTTCTCGCACGCCCGGAAGGACGATCCGATCGTCTACCCGAACATGCCCGGGGCGTCGCACCTGCACGACTTCTACGGCAACGTCTCGACGCGGGCGTCCTCGACGCTGAAGTCCATGCGGCGCGCCAACACGCTCTGCAGCTCCAAGGCCGACACGTCCGGGTACTGGTCGCCTGCCCTGCTGGCTCCCGACGGGACCGTGGTCAAGCCGCTGCGGCTCGCCGTCTACTACTGGCACGGGGACGGAGGCAAGGTGATCGCGCCTCCGGCCGGTCTCAAGATGATCGCCGGGGGGGACACGACGAAGCTCAAGATCGCCGGCTACGCGTGCGGCGAGGGGATGCCGGTGTCCTCCGTGCCGTTCGACTGCGGCCGATCCCTCCTCAAGGGGGTGATCGTCTTCCCGTCGTGCTGGGACGGGCACCACCTGGACAGCCGCAACCATCGCAGCCACATGGCCTACCCCACGGGGAAGGGTTGCCCGAAGGGGTACCGCCACCGGATCCCGAAGATCATCTTCCACATCACGTACGGGATCCAGGACGGCACGGGCTACACCCTTGTCTCCGACGCCGGCATGGGCATGACCGACGGCATGAGCCTCCACGCCGACTTCTGGAACACGTGGCACCAGAAGGCCCTGGTCAGGCTGGTGAGGAGGTGCCTGAACGGCGGGCTCATCTGCGACCTTTGAGTCCCGTGCGGTTGCGTCCGGATGATGCTTCGGGGTACCCTGCCTCACCTGGCTCCTGCGCGGGCGTCGTCGGTGGGACGATCGTCCGGCGCGGGCGTCGAGACGTGAGGAGGTCCCCCCGGGCATGCGCTCCAGGTTCATCGCCATTGCCGCGCTGTTCTCGGCGGTCCTCATGGTCGGTCCCCAGGGGGGCACCGCCTCCGCCCTGGCGTGCGCCGGGACCGTCGGGGTCTCGAACGGCACCTCCATCTGCGTCGTCCTGCCCAACGCGCCCAGCACCTCCCTCACCGGTGACGAGCTCGTCTCCATCACGAGCGATCCGAACTCGGGCGTCATGTACCTCGACTGGAGTCCGTCCGGCGGATCGTCGATCAGGCTCATGGTGTCGACGGGGCCCTCGCCGGAAACCGGCGACTACTCGTTCATCTGGCCGACCGAGAAGTACCTGAACGGCTCGGGGACCCTCGATGTGAGGTCGGGCTCGACGGCGGCCGACCCGGTGAGCGTCGACGTCACCCTGGACAACGGCCCGGGCAACGACACCGATTTCCAGCACTCGCCCACCGATTGCGGCAACGGGTGTCCCCCAGCGGCGTGGACGGGCGCGGGTGACCCGGTGGTCGCCGCGGTCGGCGACGGCCCGAGCGACGAGGCGAAGTCGAACTCGGTGGCGGACAGCCTGGTGGCCGAGAGCCCCGCCCTGTTCCTGTTCCTGGGAGACATCTACGAGACGGGGACCTTCACGGAGAATCGGAACCACTACGGGGCATCGGCTCTGGACGGTACCCCGGGGACCCTCTGGGGGAGGCTGGCGGCGGAGACCCAGCCGGCCGTCGGCAACCACGAGAAGGTCAACCTGACCGCCTGGAGGGACTACTGGCACGGGCACCCCACCTTCTCCTCGTTCACGTTCGGGGGGGCGCTCTTCATCGACCTCAACTCGTCCGCCTCCTTCAAGGCTGGGAGCGCCCAGTACAAGTTCGTGTCCTCCCTGGTGACCGACCCGGGCGCGCCCTCGTGCATCGTCGCCTTCTGGCACATCCCCACGATCACAGGAGGCAACGTGCGCAGCGCCGAGCTCCCCATGTGGCAGCTCTTCGCCGACAACGGCGGCGATCTTGTGCTCGACGGGCACACGCACAACATGACGCAGTACGTGCCGCTCGATCGCGATCTGTCAGCGTCCGCGGATGCTCACATGGTGGAGCTGATCGCCGGCTCGGGAGGGCACAGGCTGAGCGGGGCCTCTAGCGACGCGGGCGGCCGGATCCTGTGGTCGAAGGGCAAGACCGTGGGTGCCCTCTACCTGACCCTGCAGGGCGCCGGCGGCGGGGGGACGGCGACGAGCATCACGTGGACCTGGCTCAACACCAAGGGCGACCAGGTCCCGGGATCGCCCGACGGCAGCACCGTGACCTGCTAGGCCGTCCGACGGGCATCGTCGGAGAACGGCCGTGAGTGGGCGGCAGGCCGGATGACCGGCAAACTCCGGGCCATGGATCTCGAAGCCGCCGCGGCCACCTTCAGGCATCGAGCACGCCGCACGGTGTCCAGGTATCCGTCGCTCTATCTGCCGCTGGCGCGAAGGAAGCATCCCGATGCCGTGCTCGACGGCTCGACCCAGATCGTGATCGACGGGTTCACGCGGTCGGCGGTCACGTTCGCCGTTGTCGCCTTCCAGCTGGCGCAGGACGACCACGTCCGCGTGGCTCACCACCTGCACGCGGTCGGCCACTTCATCGCCGCGGCGCGGCGCGGGGTTCCGGTGCTCCTCGCGGTCCGGGGGCCCGAAGACACGATCCTGTCCGCGCTGGTTCGGGAGCCCCTCGTCGGGCCTCGGGACTTCCTCGAGAGCTACGTCGATCTCTACGAGCGGCTGTTCCCGTATCGATCCGCGTTCCTCGTCGCCCCGTTCCGGGAGGTGACCGAGGACTTCGGCGGCGTCACGCGCCGTGTGAACGCGCTGTTCGGGACCAGCTTCCGGGAGTTCGAGCAGACGCACGAGAGCGTGCAGGCGTGCTTCGACCTGATCGAGGAGAGGTCCCGCCGTCCGGCGTGGGCACCGCTCCTGGGCAAGTTCCTGTCCGGCAGGATCAGCGCCGGCGAGTACCGAGGCGCGACCGTCGAGCTCCGCCGCTCGGCCGCGGCGGGCCGCGACGTGCCGGAGCACCGCGTGCAGCGGCCGTCCGCGGCGCGGCAGGAGGCGAAGGAGACGGTCCGCGAGCGGTACCTGCGGCCTGAGCTGGCGGTCCTGAGGCACCGGGCGGAGCTGGCGTACGAGCGACTCGCCGGCGGGCCGGGGGAGAGCAGGTCGCCGTGACACCGCCGGGCCTCGAGTATCGCCGCTGCTAGGCTCTCGCCCCGTGAAGGTCGCCTACCAGGGGGAACCCGGCGCGTACAGCGAGCGGGCGGTGCGGACCGCGTTCCCCGACGCCGAGCCGATGCCCTGCGACACGGTTCGCATCGTCTTCTCCCGGGTGACGAGCGGGGAGGCGGGCTTCGGCGTGGTTCCCCTCGAGAACTCCCAGGCCGGGTCCGTGAACGAGACCTACGACCTGCTGCTGCACACCAGCCTGCTGAGGATCGTGGGGGAGGTGCTCGTGCGGGTGGATCACGCCCTGCTCGGCCTGCCGGGCGCGCGCCTGGAGGACATCCGCCGGGCCCGCTCGCACTGGCAAGCCCTCGCCCAGTGCGAGGAGTTCCTGTCGTCCATGCGGATCGAGCCGGTGCCGGTGCACGACACGGCCGGGGCCGCGCGCCAGATAGTGGAGAGCGGCTCCCGCGAGGACGCGGCGATCGCGAGCGTCGAGGCCGGCGCGAGGCACGGCCTGGCCGTGCTCGCCGAGCGGATCCAGACCGAGAAGGAGAACTTCACTAAGTTCGCGGTGATCGGATCGAGTGACCCCGGGTTGGGGGAGCCCGACAAGACATCGCTCGTGATGGCGGTGCTCGACGAGCCTGGGTCGCTGCTCGCCTCGCTCCAGCCGTTCGCCGAGCGAGGCATCAACCTGCACAAGCTTGAGTCGCGGCCACGCCGCGGCGCGCCTTTCGAGTACCTCTTCTACGTGGACCTCATGGCGCCGGAGGGGTCGCCGGCCGTCTCGGCCGCCCTGGAGCAGGTGGCCAGGCACACCTCGCTGCTCCGGGTCCTCGGCTCGTACCGCTCCGCCCCGGGTCCGGCGTAGCCGGGGTAGCATCGCCGTCATGGCCATCGCGGTTGGCTCTCCCGCACCCCCCGTCCGGGGCGTACCGGCCGGACCGCACGCGCTCGTCTTCTACAAGGTGACGTGTCCGACCTGCCAGATGGCGGCGCCGGCGCTGGACAGGTTCGAGCGGGCATATCCGGGAAGGATCGCGGCCGTCGGCCAGGACCCGGCCGGGGAGCTCGCCGAGTTCGCCGCGGCGTACGCGATGTCGATCTCCGCGATACCGGATCAGCCGCCCTATCCGATCTCGGATGCCTACGGCATCGCGACGGTCCCCACCGTCGTCGTGGTGGGCGTCGATGGGACGGTGGCCGACGTCGTGGAAGCCTGGGATCGCCAGGGCGTGAATCGCGCGTCTGCTGTGCTCGCGGGACTGCTCGGAACGGACCCCGCCGCGATCTCCGAGCCGGGCGACGGCCTGCCCGAGTTCCGCCCCGGCTGAGGCTCGCGCAACGCGCGCTAGGGTAGCGCGCCGGTAGACAGGAACCGCTGCACCGCAGCGTTCACCATCGGGGTGCGCCACATCACGAGCACGGCGCTCAGCGCGACGATCGCGATCACGCCGACCCACCGGACCTCCCTTCGCCGCACCTGCCCGACGTCGAAGGCCACTCCGAGCGCAGCGCCGGCCACGAACCCCCCCAGGTGAGCCAGGTACCCGATCCCAGAGAGCGAGAACGAGAGGATCGCGTTCAGGATCAGGATCTGCCACACCCACTGGACGTTGGATCGTCCCAACGCCGTGTGGCGCCGCCGGTAGTTGTAGGCGAGGAACGCTCCCAGCAGGCCGAAGATGGCTCCCGAGGCCCCGGCAGCCACCGCGAAGACGGGGCCGAACGCGTACTGCGCGACGTTCCCGGCCAGGTCCGAGATCAGGTAGATGACGACCAGCGGGAGCTTGCCGAAGTCGCGCTCCACCTGCGGCCCGAACAGGTACAGCGCGTACATGTTGATCGCGATGTGGAAGATCCCGAAGTGCAGCAGCGCGGGAGAGAGCAAGCGCCACCACTGGCCGTTCGCGATCAGCGGAGGGAACGCAGCCCCGAGATCGACCAGCTTGCTGCTGCCCGGTCCCGTCATCAGCGATCCGGCTCCTCCGGTCGCCACCTCGAGGACGAACGCCGCGACGGTGATGGCCAGGATCGCCTTGGTGACCGAGAAACCCCTGACGGCCATCCGGCGTCCGGCGCCCTTGCGGAACTCCCTGCTGGCCTCGGCCACGCACTCGGGGCAGTGGTGTCCCACAGGAGCCGGGATCATGCACCGGGGGCAGATCGGTCGCCCGCACCTCGTGCAGTGCACGAGGGTCTCCTCGTCGCCATGGCGGTAGCAGCGCTCCGCCTCCGGCGGCGCGGGCAGGTCCGGGGGGATCGGGTCGTCCATGTCCGGGCCATCCTAGGGGGTTCCGGTTCGAACGACGCCCTCAGTGGGGGTCGTGCGCGTGAGGGTCGACGTGCACGGTGGCGCCGGCCAGGCGCGGCACTTCCCTCAGGAGCTCCTCTCGAACGCGCTCCGCGATGTCGTGACCGGATCCGACCGAGAGGGCTCCGTCCACGTCGATCGAGAGCTCGGCGAGCAGTCGGTGGCCCACCCACCGGGCGCGCGCCTCCGTCACGTGCTCCACGCCGGGCACCGACGCGGCCGATTCCTCGATCAGCGCGATCGTGGGCTCCTCGACGCCGTCCAGGATGCGGTGCAGCACCTGGCGGGCCGCCTCGATCAGCGTCCAGACGATCACGCCCGTGATGACCAGCCCGACCGCTGCGTCCACCCGCTGGAGCCCCGCCAGCGCGGCCAGCGCCGACACGACCACCCCGAGCGACGTGAGGCCGTCCGTGCGCGCGTGCAGGCCGTCGGCCACGAGCGCCGCCGAGCCGATCCGCCTGCCCACCCGGATCCGGTACTCCGCGACCGCCTCGTTCCCTGCGAACCCGACCACGCCGGCGACCAGCACAAGCCACGCGTGTCCGATCGTGTGCGGGCGCGCGAGATGGGCGACCGCCTCGATCGCCGCCGCGACCGCCGAGCCCAGGATCATCAGCACGATCGCGACGCCCGCGAGGTCCTCGGCGCGGTGATAGCCGTAGGGGAAGCGACGGTTCGGCGACCGGCGCCCCAGGCGGAACGCGATCAGGAGCGGGATCGCCGTGAGCGCGTCGGCGAAGTTGTGGATCGTGTCGGCGAGCAGTGCGACCGACCCCGAGAGCATCACGATCGCGAGCTGAGCGAGAGCCGTGACCGCGAGCACGCCGAGCGAGACCCACGTGGCTCGCACTCCCTGGGCGCTCGCGGACAGGGTGGAGGTCTCGACGGCCATCCTCGCGCGCTCCCCGCCATGCTCGCCGTCCATCTGCCGACTGTACCGGAGGTCCCGCGGCTCCCCCGATAGGATGGGGGACCCGACGGGAGCGAGGCGAGATGGTTCCTGGGATCTTCACGCGCGGCGCCGACCGGCGCGGGTTCCTCCGGTGGGCGATCGGCGTCTCGGCCGCGGGCCTCGGAGCCGCGCTCGCAGCTTGCACAAGGGGGTCGTCCTCCGCCGCGCCGACCCTGCCGCCCCCCTCGGGCCCCGCGGGATCCTTGAACGGCATCGCCTCGAGCCTGAGCCAGGTCTCGGTCCTTTCGGCGACGACGCCCGTGAACCCCGGGAAGCAGATATTCACGTACGTGGTCGTCGACGCGAGCAACCGGCTCGTCACCGCTCCCTCGAAGGTGTGGTTCGCGGTCGATCCGAACCAGCAGGCGATCGGACCCTTCGACGGCACCTGGCACGACTTCACGGCCTATGACGCGACCGGGGACCAGAGCCCCAGGAGCCCCCTGAAGGGCGTGTACGTCGCCACCATCGAGATCGCGCAGGCGGGCACCTGGACCGCGCTCGTCACCGCCACGGTGGACGGCAAGGGCCTCGGTGGCACGACGGTCCTTCCGGTGACGACCGACAAGGTCGAGGCCGCGATCGGCTCGAAGGCGACCTCGGTGAAGACGCCGGTTGCGACCGCGCCGAAGGATCTCGCGGAGATCTGCACGCGCACCCCTCCCTGCGAGCTGCACGCGATCTCGCTCGACCAGGCCCTGCGGAGCGGCAAGCCCACGGTCGTCTGCTTCTCTACGCCGCTCCTTTGCGAGACCCAGCTCTGCGGTCCCACCCTCGACGAGCTGATCCTGGTGTCGCGCGATCAAGGTTCGGCGATCAACGCGATCCACGTGGAGGAGTTCCTGCCCGGCAAGGACCTCAAGCCTCCTCTTCCAACGCTCGCGAACGCGTCTCCGGGGTTCCGGGCCTGGCGGCTCCAGGACGAGCCATGGGTCTTCGTGGTCGACGCGAAGGGCGTGATCCGGGGACGGCTCGGTCCGGGCGGCAGTGTGGCGCCCGAGATCGAGCAGGTGCTCCAGCCCCTCCTCTAGATCGCGCCCTCCAGCCGAAGCAGCATCTCCCGCCGCTCGGGGTGGCCGCCGTATCTCCCGAACCCGGGACCGGCGGGGACTATGCGGTGGCACGGGATCCACAGCTCGACCGGGCAGACCCTCATCGCGGTGCCGGCGGCCCGCCAGGCGCGCGCGCTGCCCGCCGCAGCGGCGAGGTCGCCGTACGTCCGCAGCTCTCCGGAGGGGACCGCCATCGCCTCCTCGTACACGCGCCGGTAGAACCCGGTCTTCGCGAACGAGAGGTCGACCGGAGTGCGGAAGGCGCGAAGCCGCCCCGCGAAGTAGTCCCGCACGTCAGTTCGCACCTCGACGAGCCCGCGATCGTCGCGGCGCGCCGGCTCCCCGCGCAGCCCCTCGAGCCGCTCGAGGAAGGAGCCGCCGGTCTCGTCTACCGCGAACGACGTCGCGACGACGCCATCGCCCGAGACCGCCACGGCGAGCTCCCCCAGGGGCGTCGGGGCCGAGGTGATGCGGAGCATCGTCAGACCGGCGGCCAGGGGTACGGGCGGTGCGCGCCCGGCGCCGGGAACCTGCCGGCGGCGACCACGGCCCCGATCCGGTCCTTGACGGCGAGCATCTCCTCGGGGGCGAGCAGCGCCGAGAGCTCGGCGCGCAGGGGGCCCTCCCGGAGGCGTTCCCGTAGGCCGCGCAGGTCGGCGACGAGCCGCGGCGGCAGCGGCTCGCCGACGAATCCCCAGATCACCGTGCGCAGCTTGTCGTCGCCGCCGAAGCAGACGCCGTGGTCCACGGCCCATATGCGCCCGTCTCGCCCTAGCAGACAGTGGCCCGACTTCCTGTCCGCGTTGTTGACCACGACGTC
>JACQDK010000105.1 GCA_016201135.1 Actinomycetota bacterium | reverse complement strand
TCATCTTCACGTCCGACAACGGGATCCTGCTCGGCGAGCACCGGTGGATCAAGAAGGAGGTCCCGTACGAAGAGTCGATCCGCGTGCCCATGATCGTGCGTTTCGACGCGCTCGGCGGGCCTCGGGGCGTCACGGACCAGCACTTCGCGTTGAACGCGGACATCGCGCCGACCGTGGCGGCGGCCGCGGGAGTTGCGGCGCCCGGAGCCGAGGGGATGAGCCTCCTGCCGCTGGTCTCCGGGAAGGATCCTCCATGGCGAACCGACTTCCTCGTGGAGCACATGGAGGGAACGAACCCGGTGCCGACCTACTGCGCCGTCCGTTCCGAGACGGCGATGTTCGTGCGGTACTCCACCGGCGAGGAGGAGCTGTACGACCTGTCGTCGGACCCGTACGAGCTGACGAACCTGGTGGGGGACCCGGCGAGGACGGCCGAGCTCAGGGCGATGCGGCTGAGACTCGCGGAGCTCTGCAACCCTCCGCCGCCCGGCCTGTACGGCCCCAGGGGGTTCGGCGCGACGTGGGCGGCGCTCGCGGCGATCTCGCTGGCGCTCGTCGTCGCGGCGGGCTCGTCGCGCCGGCGACGGGGCCCATCGGAACGCCCGGCCGGCTGACGGCGCCCGGAAACGCGTCCGCCCGGCCTGAACGGGCGCGATGGAGCTGCCGGGAGGATCAGGCCGGCTGGAGCTCTTCGATCAGCTTGGCGACGCCCTTGCTGAGCTCCCGACGCCACCACTCCTGCCCCTCCTCGGGCAGGGTGTAGATCGGGTCGAAGTAGAGGTAGCGGCGGCTGAGCGCCTCGGGATCGTCCTGCTCGATGCCGGTCCGGTAGTTCTTGGTCCAGTACGAGATGCCCCTCGTGCGGTCGTAGTCGGCGAGCGTGTGCACCCAGCGCTTGCCGACGAACGGCACGTCGCACACCATCCGCGGGGTCGCGAACCCGGGAAGGTAGCCCATGATCGCGTACTGAAGCTCCTGGGTCTCCCGGACGGAGGTCCGCCAGTGCTCGGCGTTCGGGATCATGTCGCACATGTAGAAGTAGTAGGGCATGATCTTCGCGTTATCCAGGAGCATGAAGCAGAGCTCCAGCAACTGCTGCGGTGACGTGTTGACCCCGCGCAGAAGGACGCCCTGGTTGCGTACGTCTCGGAAGCCTGCGTCCAGGAACATCCTCGCGGCCTTCCCCACCAGCGGAGTGACCTGCTGGGCCGCGTTCACGTGCGTGTGAACGGCGATGTCGACCCCACGGGCGCCCGCGCGGACCGCCATGCGCTCCGCGGCCTCCTTCACCTCGTCCTGGAGGAAGTGCTGGGGGATCCCCATCAGGCCCTTCGTCGCCAGGCGGATGTCGCGGACGCTCTCGATGTCGAGGAGCTTCATCACGAAGTCCTCGAGACGCTTGATCGGCACGTTCGCCATGTCGCCGCCGGAGACCACGACGTCGCGCACCTGCGGCGTCCGCCTCAGGTAGTCGAGCATCGCGTCCCAGCGCTCCTGCTGCTTCGTCTCGAACTTGTACTTCAGGACCTGCGTCGTGTCGTTCCCTACGAGGTCCATCCTGGTGCAGTGCCCGCAGTACTGAGGGCACGTCGGGATCAACTCGGCGAGCACCTTCGTCGGGTAGCGGTGCGTGAGGCCCTCCACCGCCCACATGTCGGCCTCGTGGAGCGAATCGCGCGAGGACAGCGGGTGGCTCGGCCATTCGGCCCTTCGCTCCGAGAACGCGGGGGCCATGTACCGGCGGACGGGATCGGATCGCAGGTCCGTCTCATCCATCGTGTTGATCATCTGGGGCGGGATGAGCATCGACATGGTGGCGCGCTCTTCCTGGTCGCGCCTGATGTCCTGGAGCAGATCGTCCGCCAGGAAGTGGCCGAGGGCTTCCTTGAGCTCGGCCAGGTTCTTCACGGAGTGCGCCCGCTGCCACTGCGCGGAGCCCCACTGCTCGCTCGTGACGTCCCGGTAGCCGGGGAGGCGGGTCCAGTCGGGCTCGACGAACTCGCGGCGGAGCGGGTAGGCGAAGGGCTGGTCGGCCGGGTGCGCGCTCGCTCCCCGGTGGCCCGGTCGGACGTTGGACGGACGCGGGAGCTCCCTTTCCACTTTCCCACCCCCTGCGGAAGTCTAGGCGCCCGCGCTGGGCGCCGCCGGAGACCTGAACGGATCCTGCTTCTCACGCCAATATAGCCGGTGGATGTCCGGTCTCAACGGGTCAGAACCGCAGGATATCCGGTCTGGCGCGCCCGTACCCCGCCTGGAGCCGCGGGACGCAGGAGCTAGCGGCGGCCGCGGCCCCGGGGACCGCCCTGCTGGCCGTCGCGCCGCGGACGCCGCTCGATGCGCACCTCGGGGGCGGCCTTGGGCAGACGCGCCTTCATCGGCGCATGCCCGGTGCGCTCGAGCTTCACGAGGATGTGGTCGGGGCGCTGCTGGCGCTCGACCTCCCGCCAGCCGTTGGCCAGGAGGTGCTTGATCCTGGAGGCGGCGGTCTTCCTGAGCCTCTCCGTGCCCGGCACGGTCACGTACAGGCGCTCGTGCAGGATCTGCTTGTAGTCGGCCATGGCCGACAAAGGGTAGCAGGACCGTCCGTCATCGCCCGTTCGGGGGACTCCCCGGCTTCAAGGGGCCCCGGAGCTGCGTCGATAGTCCTTACCGGGATGACTTCGCCCGAAGCCGGTGCCGAGGCGGTGCTGCGCTCAGCGGCCTTCGCCGCCGAGCGCTTCCTGCGCGACGACCCCCTGCGGGACCGGATCGACGACGTTCTCGAGCACCTCGGCCGCGCCACCGCGGCAGACCGCGCGTACGTCTTCCGGAACGTCCGCGACCGCGGCGGGCGCCTGTGGATGGATCTCACGCACGAGTGGCTGGCCGTGGACGTTCCGCACATCTTCGAAGATCCCGTGAACCACCTCCACCCGTATGCCCCCGATTTCGCGCGGTGGATCGAGGTGCTCGGCGAAGGCGGCACGGTGGCCGGTCTGGTCGAGGACCTTCCCGAGGAGGCCGAGCGCCTGGTTCTCTCGGGCGAGGGGGTCGTCTCGGTCGTTGCGGTCCCGGTCGCCTGCGGCTCCGAGTGGTGGGGGTTCCTCGGCCTGGACCACTGCGAGTCGGGGCACGAGCACTCCGGTCTCGAGCTCGACGCGATACGGACCGCGGCGGCGGCGCTGGGCGCCGCGCTCGACCGTGAGCAGGCCGTCGATCGCGCGCGGCTCGCGCGCGATCTGTACCGCTCGCTGATCGAGCACGTCCCGGCGATCACCTACATCGACGACGTGAACGTGAACGCCTCGGCCCTCTTCATGAGCCCGCAGATCGAGACGATGCTCGGATACACGGTGGCCGAGTGGATCGGCACGCCCGACATGTGGCCGAAGATCCTGCATCCGGACGACCGCGCCCGTGCGCTCGCCGAGAACGCGCGGCACAACGAGACCGGAGAGCCCTTCAGCCTGGAGTACCGGCTCTTCGCGAAGGACGGCCGGATCGTCTGGGTGTTCGACCAGGCGGTGCTCGTGCGTGACGAGCACGGCGCGCCGCGCTACTCGCACGGCGTGATGATGGACATCTCCGAACGCAAGCGCGCCGAGGAGCAGGTCGCGTTCCTCGCGTATCACGACAAGCTCACCGGCCTGCCGAACCGGACGATGTTCGAGGAGCTGCTTGAGCTCTCGATCGCGCGCGCGACCCGGCACGACGGATCGGTTGCCGTGGTCTGCGTCGACCTCGACGACTTCCGCCTGGTGAACGACTCGCTCGGTCACCTGGGCGGAGACGAGCTCCTGCGGCAGGTGGCGGACCGGCTGCGGGGGGCGACCCGCGAGACCGACCTGGTGGCCCGTCGCGGCGGCGACCAGTTCCTGCTGCTGCTGGCAGACCTCGAATGGGAGATGTCCGGGGACATGGACACGGCCGTCATCCGTGCCGAGTCGGTCGTGCAGTCGGTCGCGGACGCCCTCCGGGAGCCCTTCGAGGTGGACGGCACCGAGCTGTGGGTCTCGGCGAGCATGGGCATCAGCCTCTTCCCCCAGGGTGCGCCGGACGCCACCACGCTGCTCCGCGAGGCCGAGGCCGCGATGTACGAGAGCAAGAAGGCGGGCCCGAGCAGCTACGTCGTCTCGGTGGACGGCGGCTCCGATGCCGCCGGGCGGCTCGCCTTCGTGACCCGCCTCCGCAAGGCGGCCGAGGCGCAGCGGTGGGTGCTCCACTACCAGCCGGTGATTCGCCTCGCGACCGCTGAGATGGTGGGTGTCGAGGCCCTGATCCGCTGGCGCGACCCCGACGGCACGATGATCCCGCCCAGCGAGTTCATCCCCCTTGCGGAGGATCTGGGCCTGATCGAGGCGATCGGTGACTGGTGCGTGGAGGAGATCTGCCGCCAGGACGAGGGATGGCGCGAGCAAGGACTCCGCCTGGAGATCAGCTTCAACCTGTCGCCGCGTCAGTTCTGGCAGCCGGATCTAGCCGAACGCGTGCTCTCCCGCATAGCGGAGGGAGGCATGGACCCGCGCCGGATGATCGTCGAGATCACGGAGTCCTCCGCGATGCTCGACCCCGACCGAGCGCAGCGGATCCTGTGGGAGCTGCACGCGGGTGGCCTGCGAGTGGCGATCGACGACTTCGGCACCGGCTACTCGTCGCTGTCGAGGCTCCGCGAGGTGCCGGTGGAGATCCTGAAGATCGATCGCTCGTTCGTGAGCAACGTCGACGCCGAGCAGCATTCGGCGAGCATCGTCACGGCGTTCGTCACCCTCGCGCACGGCCTGGGGATGACGACCCTCGCCGAGGGCATCGAGACCGAGGAGGAGTGGCGGTTCCTGCGCGCGCAGGGGTGCCAGCTGGGCCAGGGATACCTCTTCAGCCGGCCCGTTCCCGGGGACCAGATCGTCGAGCTGTTCCGCCGCGGGGTGATCGACGTCGCACGCGTTCGCACGGCCTGAGCTTCAGGCGAGCTCGGCCAGCGCCCTGTCGGCGATCTTCGAGGCGGAGATGCCGGCCCAGTCGCGGAGCTCCTCGGGGGTGCCCGAGCCCGGCATGTCGTCGACGCCCAGCTTCACCACCCTTCCGGAGAGCGGCCCCAGGGCCGCGAGGGCCTCCAGAACCGCGTCGCCCAGACCGCCCTCGATCCGGTGGTCCTCGGCGACGAGGAGGAGCCCCGTCTCCTCCAGCGCCCGGCGCACGGTCGCGCCGTCGAGCGGCTTCACCGAGTAGCAGTCGATCACCCTGGCGTCGATCCCCTTGTCTCGCAGCATGCCGGCCGCCGCCATGCACTCCCGGACGGTGACGCCTGCGCCGACGAGCGTGAGCCGGTCGGCGTCGCCGCTCAGGACCGTCTTCGATCCGCCGACCGGGAACTCCTCCTCGGGACCGTAGATCGCAGGGGTCGTCTCGCGGGTCGTGCGCAGGTAGGAGATACCCGGCAGGTCGCACATCGCCGCGACCAGCTTCACGGTCGAGTTCCCGTCGGCCGGGTACAGCACCGTGGAGCCGTGAAGGGCGCGGAACATCGCGAGGTCCTCGAGCGCCATCTGGGAAGGACCGTCCTCGCCGATCGAGACGCCGGCGTGCGAGCCGCAGATCCGCAGGTTCGCCCTGGAGATCGCGGCCATCCGCACGAAGTCGTACGCGCGGGTCGTGAACGCGCCGAACGTGGCGGAGAAGGCGGTCTTGCCGAGGGCCTGCAATCCGACCTGGGCTCCCACCATCGTCTGCTCCGCGATGAACATCTGGAAGAACCGCTGGGGCGCAGCCGCTTCGAAGTCCTCGGTGTGGGTCGAGTTGCCCACCTCGCCGTCCAGCACGACGAGGTCGGGGCGGTGTCCCGCGAGCCAAGCGAGCGTCTCACCGAAGGCCTTGCGCGTCGGGGCGCCGCCCGGGTAGGAGGGGGCGGGCGAGGCCGACAGCTCGCCGACCTCCACCGGCTTCCACGCGGCGGGCGCGGGTGGCGTGGCGAGGATCGACCGTTCGCCTCCGAGCTCGTCGATGGCCTGTTTCGCCTGCTCTGCCGAGAGCGCCTTGCCGTGCCACCCCTCCTGGTTCGCCAGGAACGAGACGCCGTGACCCTTCTCGGTGCGCGCCACGATCAGGGTGGGTGCGCCCGCGGCCTCCGCGTCGCGATACGCCGCGTCGATCTCGTCCACGTCGTGCCCGTCGATCTGCAGCACCTGCCAGCCGAAGGCCAGCGCGCGCTCCGCGTAGACCTCACCGTGCCACTCGTGCATCGTCGGGCCGCGCTGTCCCAGCCGATTCATGTCCAGGATCGCGGCGAGGTTCCCGATCCCGTGGAAGGAGGTCGCCTCCATCGCCTCCCACACCGAGCCCTCGGCCGTCTCGGAGTCGCCGAGCAGGCACCAGACACGGCCCGGGGCACCGTCAAGCCGCATCGCGAACGCCATGCCGAGCGCGACCGGCAGTCCCTGGCCGAGCGAGCCGGTGGCGACGTCCACCCACGGGAGCTCGGGGACGGGCGCCGGGTGCCCCTGGATCGGCGAGCCCATCTTCCTGAGCGACAGCAGCTCGTCGTCGGAGATGGCGCCGATCGCCTTCAGCACCGAGTACAGGAGGGGCGCCGCGTGCCCCTTCGACATCACGAACCGGTCGTTGGCCGCGCCCTTGGGGTCCGCGACGACGGTGCGGAGGTGGTCCGCGAACAGCACGGCCAATAGGTGGGCGGAGGAGAGCGAGGAGGTCGGGTGCCCGGATCCCGCTGCCGTGGTGCAGCGGATGCTGTCGATGCCCAGCTGCGCCGCGAGGTCGTTCCAGAAGGCGGTGCGCTCGCTCATCCATCCCCCTCGGCCCGGCGCCCGTCCGGCGCGGATCCGCGTCAGGTTACCTCCCGGCGCGGCGCCCGTGACAGCCGATCCCGCCGGCGCGGTTCACGGAGGGGTACCCTCCCGTCCTGGATGGGATCGACGCGGACGCGATCGGGCGGAGCGACCTGCACATGACGGGCGCAGGGGGGGCCCGGCCCGTGCTGCTCGGACTGGCAGGGGACAGCGCGTCGGGGAAGAGCACGCTCTCACGGGGGTTCGAGTACGTCCTGGGGGCGGAGCGGGTCGGGCGCGTGTGCACCGACGACTACCACCGGTACGACCGCGCCGAGCGCGCGCGGATCGGGGTCACCCCTCTGGCTCCAGAGGGGAACCGGCTGGACCTGCTGGAGGAGCACCTCGGCGAGCTCGCCGCCGGCCGAGCCATCGAGAAGCCGATCTACGACCACGCGACCGGCTCCTTCCTCCCGCCCGAGCAGCTCGAGCCGGGGGAGATCGTGATCGTCGAGGGGCTGCTGCCGCTGGCGGCACGCGGGGCCCGGGACGCGATCGACGTCGCCGTCTTCCTGGAGCCCGAGGAGGACCTCCGCCGGCGCTGGAAGCTGGAACGGGACGTCTCGCAGCGCGGCTACACGCCCGAACAGGTGCTGGCCGAGATCGAGCGGCGCGAGGTCGACGCGGAGACGTTCGTGCGTCCTCAGCGCGACTTCGCCGACATCATCGTCCGCTTCTATCGGCAGGAGGGCGAGGACGACGCGCACCTGTCGTGCCGGCTCACGATCCGCCCGACCCTTCCCTACCCGGGGCTGCGCGAGCTGGTCGGGTCGCTCTCCAGCCGGGGGCTCGAACCGATCCGCTGGTCGCTCGAAACGGACCGCCGCGGCCCGATGTCGGTGCTCGAGGTCGACGGCACGTGTCCGTCCGAGGTCGGGGCCGAGATCGAGGGGGTCGTCTGGTCCTACCTGCACCCGGACCATCGCCTCCAGCGGGACCGGATCGGAATCGTGACGCGCCCCGGCGGCGGCGAGGAGCGGAGCGAGGCGCTCGCACTGGCCCAGCTGCTGATCGTGTCGCACCTGGTGGGCGTCCTCGACGGTGCCTTCGAGCTGTAGGCTGAGCTGAAGATGTCATCCGGAGCGCCCTCCTTCCGAGACCTCGGCGTGTCCGACGCGGTGGTCGAGGCCCTGCGGCTGCGGGGCATCGCGGCACCGTTCCCGATACAGGAGATGGTGCTCCGCGACGCCACTTCCGGGCGCGACACCCTCGCGAGGTCGAAGACGGGTTCGGGCAAGACGCTCGGCTTCGCGATCCCGATCGTGGAGCAGCTCGATCGGAAGGCCTCCGCGCATCCCGAGGCGCTGGTGCTCGTGCCGACCCGCGAGCTCGCCGCCCAGGTGGCCGAGGAGTTCTCCGACATCGCGGAGGCGAAGGGTCTGCGCGTCGGCCTGGCCTACGGCGGCACGCGCCTGAGCGACCAGGCCAGGGCGATCCAGCGCGCGCACATCCTGATCGCGACGCCGGGAAGGCTCGAGGACATCGCCGAGCGAGGCACTGTTGATCTGGGCGGAGTTCGGATCCTGGTGCTCGACGAGGCCGACCGCATGCTCGACATGGGTTTCCAGCCCCAGGTCGACCAGATCGTACGGCGGCTCCCCAAGGACCGCCAGACGATGTTCTTCTCGGCCACGCTCGACGGCGTCGTGGGGCGCATCGCCGAGGTCTACACGCGCGATCCGATCCGGCACGCGGTGGCGAGCGCGCACCAGACGGTGGACGAAGTCGAGCACCGGTTCGTACCGGTGTCCAAGTACGGGAAGATCCAGGCGCTGGTCGACCTGCTCGAGGCCGGGCAGGGCCGGGTCCTCGTGTTCGTCCGCACGAAGAGGAGCGTGGACCGGCTGGCCGACAACCTCAAGGCCAAGGGGGTTCGGGCCGCGGCCCTCCACGGGGACATGAGCCAGCAGGCGCGAGAAAGGGCCCTGAAGCGCTTCGAGGAAGGGAAGGTGGACGCGCTTGTCGCTACCGACGTCGCCGCGCGCGGCCTGGACCTCGACGACGTGACCCACGTGATCAACTACGACCCTCCCGTCGACGACAAGGGCTTCGTGCATCGCGTGGGCCGCACGGGCCGGGCCGGCAAGAGCGGCATCTCGATCACGCTCGTGACCGCTGAGGAACAGGGTGACGTGAGCCGGATGGCCGCGCGCCTCGACCTGGCCGACGAGTTCGAGCAGGAGGGGATGAAGGTCGCTCCGCCGCGGGTGGTCTTCAGCGGCTCGAAGGGTGGCAGGAGATCGGGCCTGCGCAAGCAGACACGAAGGAAGTTCTAGCCGGCCTCGCCGTCGACGACTCGCAGGCTCGCGCGGCGATGTAGAGCCAGGATCTCCCCCGCGGGAACCGGCCTCGAGAAGAGGTATCCCTGTCCGAGCTCGCAGCCGCGCAGGGCCAGGAAGCGTCGTTCCGCCTCGGTCTCTATCCCCTCGGCGAGGGCGGTCATCCCGAGGTTCGAGGCGAGCGCGATCATGGCCGAGACCATGCCCTGCGCGTCCCGGTCGGCGTCGACCTCGCGGATGAACGACCGGTCGATCTTCAGCACGTCAACCGGCATGTGCTTTAGGCGCGCGAGCGACGAGTAGCCCGTCCCGAAGTCGTCCAGCGCCAGCCGAACGCCGCGGTCGTGCAGGTCCAGCAGGATCTGTTGCGTCCTGTCGGGATCGGTCATGGCCGCCGATTCGGTGATCTCGACCACGACGCGCGAGGGATCCATCCCTGCGTGAGCGAGGCGCGCGATGATCTTCGACACCAGCTCGGGCTGCCAGAGCTGTCGCGGCGAGAGGTTGAAGCTGATCTCGGTGGAGAGCCCGTCGATCCGCCAGAGCTCGTCCTGGCGACAGATCTCCTCCACGACCCAGTCACCGATCGCCTCGATCAGGCCCATCTCCTCGGCCATGGGGATGAACTCGCCCGGCGGCACGAGCCCGCCGTTCGGCTCCTGCCAGCGGATCAGCGCCTCCAGGCCCACCATGCGTCCGTCCTCGAGCGTCACGACCGGCTGATAGTGCAGCGTCCACGCCTTGTTCTCGACCGCCTTGCGCAGGCGGGTCGAGAGAGACAGCCTGCTCAGCGCGTCGGCGTCGTCGTCGGCGTGCACCACGAATCCGCCTGGACCGGCCTTCTTGCTCCGGAACATCGCGCTGTCGGCGTTCTTCATGAGAGAGGCCGTGTCTATCGCGTCCTGGGGGAACAGGCTCACCCCGATGCTCGCCGTCACGTAGACCTCGTGACCGCCCAGGATGAACGGCGATGCCAGCGTCTGCCCCACGCGCAGGGCCACCGACTGCGCCACGATCGATCCCCCGTCCGTGCCTCCGGGCATGGCCGGCGACCGGTCCAGGTCGGCGAGCAGCATGAGGAACTCGTCGCCCCCGGGGCGCGCGACGAGGTCGGTCTCGCGCGTGGCCTCCCCGAGTCGCTCGGCCAGCTGCCGCAGCAGCTCGTCACCGGCGTCGTAGCCCAGCGAGTCGTTCACGAGCTTGAAGTCGTCCAGGTCCATGTACAGCACCGCGACGCCGAGCTCGTGGCGGCGGGCGCGCGCGATCGAGAGCTCCAGCAGCTCCTCGAACATCGTCCGGTTCGGCAGGCCGGTGAGCTTGTCGTGGTAGGCGAGGAACGCGACCTGCTCCTCGGCGGCCTTGCGGTCGGTGATGTCGAGCATCACGCCGTGGACGAACTTCGGTCGACCGTCACCGTCGTGGATCACCACCGCGCTGTCGCGGAACCAGACCACGCGGCCGTCGCGGGCCACCAGCCGGTACTCCAACGTGAACGGTCCACCGGCCTCGCGGCCGCGCAGGTAGGCGTCCAGCGCCATGTCCACGTCGTCGGGGTGGAGCATCTTCTTCCACAGGTCTGGGTCGGCGACGTACTCCTGCTGCGTGTACCCAAGGAGCGCATCGATCTGAGGGCTCACGTACGAGGTGCTCATGTCCTCGTCGACGATGTCCACGTATACGATCGCGGGGATCTGTTCCACGAGGGCCCCGTATCGCGCCGTCGCGTCGGCGAGCTCACGCTGCGTCGCGACGGTGTCGGTGACCTCGATCATGAAGCCGAGCCAGTAAAGGGGCATCCCGCCCGCGTCGCGCACGAGCGTCGACTGGTCCCGGATGTGAAGCGCGCGCCCGTCGCTGGCGACGGCCCGATACTCCTCCCGGAACGGACCACCGGTCTCGTCGGCGATGCGGTTCGCCTCGAGGACCCGCGTCCGGTCTTCGGGGTGGATCAGGCGCTGCCACACCGACGGGTCGCGGAGCCACTCCTCCCTGGGGACGCCGAAGAGGCTCTCGATCCCGGGGCTCACGTCGATCATCGGCCCGGAGGCGATCGGCTGGACGTAGACGATCGCGGGAACGTGATCGACCAGGGCCCGGAACCGAGACCCCAGCAGCTCGAGGTGCAGGGCCGCCTGATCGGCCGGCAGCTCGGGGGGCGGGCCCGTGAGGAACCCCGCGCCCGCGTCGGCGGGCGCGCCGTGGTCCGAGGCGTCGGTCATGTCCGGCGTCGTCTCCCGGGCTAGTCTCGTGGGGCTATATCCCCGTAGTCATCGGCAGGGGGGCGGGGGGTCTTGAACGCGCGGAGGCCCGGGGCCCGGCCCCCGGGCTCTCCTCGTCCCCGGTCGTTCGACCTAGGAAACCGTGAAGCCCGCGGTCATCCCCTGGCCGTAGTGTCCCGGGATGTTGCAGATCACCACGTAGCTCCCGGGCGCAAGGTTCAGCGAGAGGCTCGCCGTGGTTCCGGGTTCGATGTCCTCGGCCTCTCCGATCCCGTCCAGGCTGTCCTCGGTGACCTCTACACCCTGGGTCGGCAGCGCATCGGGCGCGAGATCGGTCTTGATCACCACGAACTCGTGCATCGACGGGCCTTCGTTCGTGATCGCGAACGTCACCTCTCCCGTGCTCGCGTTGGCCGAGGCCAGATCGATCGAGAAGTCCTTCACCGTGGACCGGATCGGCCCTCCGGCGGGCTCCTGGCTCTCCGAAGCAGCCGTCACCGGGCTCCCCTTGCCGCCGCACGCCACCGAGAACGCAGCGATCACCGCGACGGCCGCGAGCAACCGTACTGTCGTTCCTCCCCTCATCGCGCCCCTCCCTCTGCCTTTGCCGGCGGATCCACCCGCCGGCGCCATCAAGGGAGTTGACCGCGACCGGAAGTGGTCAGAGAGGGCGCAACGGCCCTGGCCCGGGGGGTCGTTCGTCCTTACCTCAACACCCCGACTCGTCGGGCAGGAGTGGGCGGAACACGAGCGACCATCGCGTTCCGCCGCTCATCCAGGGAGTGAGCTGATTGGCGCGCTCGGCGAGGGGCATGAGCGCGGCCAGGTCATCTCCGGTCACGACCCCGCACCGGGCTCCCTGCTGCCCCTCGCCGAGCGCCCCCAGCGGCGTTGAGCCCGGCCAGTCCGTCTGGGGTTCGGGGAGGTTGGGGTCGGGCACGTAGGTCGTCGCGAAGACTCGCATCGCTCGTGGGACGTAAGGAGCGTCGGCGGTGACGGAGCCGTCCTTCAGGAAGCGCTCCAGGTCGCCCATCCTCGCCGAGAAGGACTGCAGGGCGGACCGCGCCCCGAACTCCCGGTCGGACATGCCCGGAGGCCGCTGGGAGAGTTCGCCGAGCGCGTAGACGCGCACCGTGTGCGTCTGGCCGTTCGCGGCGAGCGTGAAGGTCGTAGTGGGAGCATCGGCCATGCCGAGGTAGCGGTAGTCGGCGTCGGTCCCCAGGCCCGCCGCGAGCGCGGCGCGAAGGATCTCCTGCATGCCCGCGGGATCCACGGTCCGCACGAGCACCGGCGGGAGGGCGGGCTGGGGGTAGATCTCGATCTGAGCCCCCGTCGTGATGATCCGGCCGTCGCCGAAGAGTGAGAACTGGGGGATCTGGCCCTCCGCGAACCCGGGGGAGACGAGCCCGCCGGCCGTCTCGATCCGAAGGACCAGCCGGTCGGCCCCGGTCGGGTACGTGATGTCGGCGGAGGAGCTCGGACATGCCACGAGGGTGAGCAGGACGGTGGCGGCGAGCGCGCGGAGCGTCATCGGGCGATCCTCCGAAGGCCGTGGGTCGCCTCTTGGACGGCCCCGAGCGGTACCTGCGTTCCCGCGACAGGGTACGCTCGCGACATGCCCGGGACGATGCTGGCGCTGCGCAAGACACGCCCCGAGCGCGGGGCGGAGCTGGTCGAGATCCCCGTTCCCGAGCCCGGTGAGGGCGAGGTGCTGGTCCGCGTTCACGCGGCTTCGATCTGCGGGACCGACCTTCACATCTTCGACTGGAACGAGTGGGCGCAAAAGCGGATCCCGCGCCTCCCCATGACCTTCGGGCACGAGGTCGCCGGGTACGTGGAGCGCATCGGACCAGAGGTTCATCATCTGAAGCCCGGCGCGTTCGTGGCCGCCGAGACCCACATCTCCTGCGGCCACTGCACGACCTGCCGGAGCGGCCGAGCGCACATCTGCGAGAACCTGCGGATCCTCGGGGTCGACGCGGATGGCGCGTTCGCCGGATTCGTGGTGCTGCCCGCCCAGAACGCTTGGGAGGTGGGCGAGGGGATCCCTCCCGACGTGGCGTCGGTCATGGAGCCCTTCGGCAACGGGGTGCATGCGGCGTTCGGCACGGGCGGGGGGGAGGACCTGGCGACCAACGCGGTCGCGGTGATCGGCTGCGGCCCGATCGGCCTCTTCGCCGTCGGCATCACTCGGGCTCTCGGCGCGTGGAAGGTGATCGCGATCGAACCCAACGACTACCGCCGCGAGAAGGCCCGTGAGATGGGTGCTGACCTGCTGGTGAACCCCACCGAGCAGGATCCAGTCGTCATGGTGCTCGAGGCCACCGGCGGCAGCGGGGCGGAGGTGGTGCTCGAGATGAGCGGAAACCCGAGGGCGATCGACCAGGGCACGAGGATGCTGGCGCGCGGCGGGCGCATGTCGCTGCTCGGCCTGCCCGACTCCGCCGTGACGCTCGACCTGAACGACCAGGTCATCTTCAAGGAGGCGCGCCTGCAGGGCATCACCGGCCGCGAGATGTTCCGCACGTGGCAGCAGACCACGACGCTGCTCTCCACCGGGCGGGTGGACGTCACGCCCGTGATCACCCACAGGTTCCCGCTGGAGCGCTACGAGGAGGCCTTCGCGACCACGGCCTCCGGTCGTTCCGGCAAGGTCATCCTGCTCCCCAAGGAGTGATCGAATGGCACCCCTCGACTACCTGAAGGACGAACTGGCCGACCTGGAGGAACAGGGTCTCCTCCTTCATCCGCGGACGCTCGAGGGCCCGACCGGGGCGCGCGCGCGGTTCGACGGCCGGGACGTGATCAACCTCGCCTCGAACAACTACCTGGGCCTGGCGAACCATCCCCGGCTCAACGAGGCCGCTTCCGGGGCGGCCCTGGCGCTCGGCGCCGGCAGCGGCGCGGTGCGCTCGATCGCCGGCACGATGTCGATGCACCGGGATCTCGAGCGCCGGTTCGCAGACTTCAAGCACGCGGAGGACGCCCTGATGTTCCAGTCCGGGTTCGCGGCCAACGCCGGCACCGTGGCCGCGATCTTGGACAAGGAGGACGTGATCGTCTCAGACCAGCTGAACCACGCCTCGATCATCGATGGGGCGCGACTGTCGGGCGCCGAGATCAAGGTGTTTCCCCACAGGGACGTCGACGCCGCCGACGATCTGCTCGCGGAGACGGCTCGCCCCGGCCGCAGGCAGCTGCTCATCACCGACGGAGTCTTCTCGATGGATGGAGACATCGCGCCGCTGCCAGGGCTGGTCGAGGTGGCCGAGCGCCACGGGGCGATCATGATGGTGGACGACGCGCACGCGAGCGGGGTGCTGGGCCGGGGCGGGGCCGGCACCGTCGATCACTTCGGCCTCCACGGCCGAGTCGACGTCCAGGTAGGGACGCTGTCCAAGGCGATAGGGGTTCTGGGCGGGTTCATCGCCGGTCCCACCCATCTGATCCAGTGGCTGCAGAACCGCGGTCGCCCGTACCTGTTCTCCACGAGCGCGCCGCCGGCCGTCGTCTCCGCGTGCATCGCGGCGCTCGACGTGATCCGGGACGAGCCCCAGCGCATCGACCGCCTGTGGTCGAACACGCGCCTGTTCAAGGAGGGCCTGCACGCCCTCGGCTTCGACACGGGCGAGAGCCAGACGCCGATCACACCCGTCATCACCGGCGAGGAGGACGAGACGCAGGAGTTCGCGCGCAGGCTCTTCGACGAAGGGGTCTTCGCCCCGGCGATCGTCTTCCCGACGGTGGCGCGCGGAAGGGCACGGGTCCGCACGATCGTGACCGCCGATCACTCGGAGGACGACCTGCGGCAGGCGCTGGAGGTCTTCGGGCGAGCCGGCCGCGAGCTGGGGCTGGTCTAGGACCGGTCGATGCGGGCCCGGACGCCGTC
>JACQDK010000108.1 GCA_016201135.1 Actinomycetota bacterium | reverse complement strand
CTTCGTGGCCGAGCGCCCGCCCTCGCTCTTCGACCCCGGCCATGACCTCGGCGAGCGTCTGCTTGCCGTACTTCTCGGGGTCGCGCGTGCCGAGCGCCCCCAGGTTCGGCCCGAACAGGTAGAGGACCTTCATGCCGCTCCCATCTCCTCGAGGACGGCGCGGGCCGCCGCCTCGGGCACGTCGTCGACGACCGCCGGCCGCCCCACGTCCTCCAGCAGCACGAACCTCACCCCGCCCTGGTACTTCTTGTCGAGCCGGAAGGCCGCCAGTATCTCGCCCGCCGGCGGCAGCGCCCCCGCTGTCTCCAGGCCGAGCGAGGCGAGCAGCCGCGTCGTGCGTCCCGCGAGGCCGGGCTCGCACGTTCCCATGCTCTCCGCCAGCCGCGCCGCGAAGACCATGCCGAGCGAGATCGCCTCTCCGTGGGTGCGACCAGCGAAAGCGTCGAGCCTCTCGAGGGCGTGGCCCAGGGTGTGCCCGTAGTTCAGGAAGAGCCGCTCCCCGGCGTCGCGCTCGTCGGCCGCGACGGTGCGGGCCTTCACCCTCACGCACCGCGCGACGACGTCCTCGAGCGCCCCGGGCTCGCGCGCGAGCAGGCCGGCCGGGTCCCGCTCGAGCGAGGCCAGCAGCTCGACGTCGAGCGCGATCGCGTACTTCGCCACCTCTGCCAGGCCCGAGCGGAAGTCCCGGTCCGCCAGGGTCGCGAGCGAGGCGACGTCCGCCAGCACCGCTCGGGGTTGGGCGAAGACGCCCACGAGGTTCTTCCCCTCGGGCAGGTTCACGGCGGTCTTGCCTCCGATCGAGGCATCGACCTGCGCTGTGAGGGTCGTCGGCACCTGCACGAACGGAACGCCCCGCATGTACGTGGCGGCGACGAACCCCGAAAGGTCGCCCACCGAGCCGCCGCCAAGGCCCACCACGACGTCGTCGCGATGGGCCTCCTGCGTGGCCAGCTGGTGCAGAAGGGCCTCGTAGACCTCGAGCGTCTTGGCCCCCTCCCCCCTGGGCACGGCCAGGTGCACGCACGTGAGCCCTCGATCCACGAGGGCCGAGGCGAGCGGCTCGAACCAGGCGTCCGCCACGGTTCGGTCGGCCACCACGAAGGCGCGCGTGGCCTGCTGAAGGTCCGGGAGGTGATCGCCCGCCCTCTCGATCACCCCGCTGCCGATCGTGACGTCGTAAGCCCGCCCCTTCACCCCAACGGTCACGCGGACCAACGCAGCTCCTCCACGATCGCGGCGGCCACGTCGCCCGGCGTCCCGCTCCCGTCCACCACGTGTCCGGCGAACTCGCGGTACAGAGGCTCCCTCGCGACCAGGAGGCGCTCGAGGTCCCCCTGCTCGCGGATCAGCGGCCGCTCGGCCGAAGGCCGCACGCGCTCGCGGAGCTGCGAGAGCGGCACGTCCAGGAACACGCAGGTGCCGGTGGCCCGGAGGGTGATCCGGTTCGCCGGCTCGAGCACCACTCCTCCGCCGCAGGCGACAACCGCAGGGTCGTGCATCCCGGCTTCCACGAGCGCCGCGGCCTCCATCGCGCGGAAGGCCGCCTCGCCGTCGGTGCGGAATATCTCGGAGACCGGCATCCCGGCCTTCCGCTCGATCTCTTGATCGAGGTCGATGAAGGGCACGCCCAGGCGCCCGGCCAGCTCCCGGCCCACCACGGACTTGCCCGATCCGGGCATCCCCACCAGGTAGACGATCACAGGCCCTCCACGTAGCTCTCCAGGTTCCGGCGCGTCTCGGCCAGGGAGTCGCCCCCGAACTTCTCGAGCATCGCCTGCGCGAGCGTGAAGGCCACCGCCGCCTCGCCCACCACGCCGCCTGCCGGCACGGCGCACACGTCGGTGCGCTGCTTGATCGCGACGCCGGCTTCCCCCGTCGCCAGGTCCACCGTGGCGAGCGGCCGCGGCACGCTCGAGAACGGCTTCATCGCGGCGCGCACGCGGATCGGCTGCCCGGTGCTCATGCCGCCCTCGATGCCCCCGGCGCGCGCGGTCTTGCGAGTGAGGGCTCCCGAGCGCACGACGATCTCGTCGTGCGCTCGGGAGCCCGGGCGGGCCGCGGTGGCGAAGCCGTCGCCGACCTCCACGCCCTTCACCGACTGGATGCTCATCAGCGCGAGAGCCATGCGGGCATCGAGCTTCCTGTCGTAGTGCGCGTACGAGCCGAGCCCGGGAGGGCAACCGTACGCGAGCACCTCGAAGACGCCTCCGACCGTGTCTCGCGCCTTCCGCGCGCGATCGATCTCGCTCACCATGCGCCTTCCCGCTTCGTCGTCGAAGCACCGGACCGGCGACGAGTCGATCGCATCGAGATCCTGCGGACCCGGGAACCGCGAGCTCGACGCGACCTTCACCCGCCCGATCCGCACCACATGCGAGAGCACCGAAACGCCGAGTCCGGCGAGGAAGGCCTTGCAGAAGGCCCCGACGGCGACCCTTGCGGCCGTCTCGCGCGCGCTCGCCCGCTCCAGCACGTTGCGCACGTCGTCGAAGCCGTACTTCTGCGCGCCGACGAGGTCGGCGTGCCCGGGTCGCGGCCTGGTCAGCTTCCGCGCGGGGTCGAGCTGCCCCTCTACTCCCATCAGGTCCCGGTACTTCTCGTCGAACTCGACGTTCGGGATCGTCAGGGCTATCGGCGAGCCGATCGTGAGGCCGTGCCTCACGCCCGAGAGGATCTCGAACCGGTCGGTCTCGAGCTTCTGGCGCCCACCCCGGCCGTGCCCGTGACGCCGGCGCGCCAGCTCGCCGGCCACCTCCTTCGGGGAGATCTGAACGCCGGCCGGCAGCCCCTCGAGCACGGCGGCCAGCCCCTTCCCGTGGCTCTCCCCCGCCGTGAGCATGCGCAGCATGCGCACATCATAGGGAAGCTCCCGCCCGGCAAGGCCGT
>JACQDK010000110.1 GCA_016201135.1 Actinomycetota bacterium | reverse complement strand
TGGGCTTCTTCTGCGCGAGCTGGCCGTCGCGCTCGACGCGGTGCAGGTACTCCTGCCGGTCCTCCTCGCCCTTCGGGCGGTAGGTCTTCTTGGCCGAGGACGGGTCGCGGCCGATGCCCTCGACCTTGCCGAACGCCGTGACCTGGTGATCGCGGATCGCCCAGACGCGCTCGACCACTAGCTTCAGCTGCTTGGGGTCGACCTTGGAGTCGGCCTCTATCGAGCGCTGGAGCGCGGTGGAGAACTCTCCGGCCTCGATCCGGCGGGCCAGGTCGACCTCCTGGGCCGCGGTTAGGAGCGGGACCTTCCCGATCTCCTTCAGGTACATGCGGACGGGGTCGTTCGTCGGCGCCTTCAGCAGGTCGACCTCGATGCGGACCTGCGTGGCGGCGTCGGCGTCATCGCCTGGGACCTCGATGACCTCGATACCCTCGGCGGACAGGAACTCCTGGAGCTGCGTCAGTAGCTCCTCCACCTGCTCGGGAGTGACGTCCTCGACCGGAACGACCTCCAGGAGGTCCTCGGACGTCACGAAGCCCTTCTCCCGCCCGCGGGCGCTGATCGCTTCCTTGGCTTCCTCGAGGCTCCCGAGATCCCGAGCCGGCTCGCTCAACGCATCTCCTCACGGGCGGGGGGGACGATGGGCAGAGTGTACGAAAGGGCCCGGGTGGACGACCCGGAGGGGAACGCGCCTCCGATCAGGTCAGGCGACCGGCGTCTCCCCGGAGCGGAGGCGCCGGAGCTCCCCGTCGGCGGCGACGAGCTCGGCGAAGAGCTCGTCGTAGCCGGGGTCGGACGTGGGGTTCATCTTCTGAAGGCGTGAGCGCATCGCGTCGCTCCTGCTCTTCAGCAGGAACTCGTGGAGCCGCGTCCAGACGCGCAGCGCGTACTCGGGGTCCGGCTCGCCCTCGAGCGGTTCGACAGTGAGGGCCGAGATCATCGCGGCGAGCTTCTCGTCGGCGCCGGCGGCGAGCGCGGAGACGTCGCCGTCGCCATCGCGCAGCGCTTCGAAAGCGGCGCGATGCGACGTGTTGCGGAAGTGGTCAGGCTCTAGCTTCCCCACGAGCTCCCGGTATGTATCGGCGTCACGGGCCAGAAGCTTCAACATCTCTCGCTCCACGCGCTCCTGGGCCGAGGCGCGCTTCATCGTCTTGGCGACCTCCCGCGGCCGGCCCTCCAGGCGCCGATCGAGCGAGATCATCACCGAGGTCTCCCCCACCCCCGCCAGCTCGGCCAGAAGATGCGCGTACTCGGCCCGGCGGACCGGATCCACCAGGCCCTCCAGGATCGGCAGCGCCTCGGCCACGGCGGCGCTCTGGCCCTCCACCGTGGAGAGGTCGTGGCGGGCCACCGTCCGGCGGACCATGTACTCCACCAGCGGGCGAGCCGTGCGCGCGGCCTCCCTCACGCCCTCCGCGCCGTGCTTGGTCACGAAGTCGGCCGGGTCGAGCCCCTCGGGCATGACCATGACGACCGCCTGCACGGGGAACTGCTCCTGGAACGCGAACGCGCGCTCGGCGGCGCGCGCTCCCGCCTCGTCGGAGTCGAACGCCAGGACGGCGCGCTGGGCGAACCGCGAGAGCTGTCGGAAGTGGCCCTCACCGAGCGCGGTCCCGCAGGTGGCGACCGCGTTCTCCAGGCCCGCCTGCACGAGCGCGATCACGTCGGTGTAGCCCTCGACGACGAAGACCTCGCCCGTGCGGGCGACGGCGCCCCTTGCCCTGTGCATGTTGTAGAGGAGCTCGTTCTTCCGGTAGATCGGCGTCTCGGCGGTGTTGAGGTACTTCGCCTGCTCCCCGGCGCGCGGGTCGGAGGGCAGGATCCGGGCGCCGAACCCGACCACCCTCCCCTGAAGATCGTGCACCGGGAACGTGATCCGGCCGCGGAACCGGTCGCGCATCTGGCCGTCGTCGCCCCGCGTCGCGAGGCCGGCTTCCAGGAGGATCTCCGGCGCGAGGTCCTTGGTGAGCCGCTTCAGCAGGTAGTCGGGGTACCCGGGCGCGAAGCCGATCTGGAACGTCTGAGCCGCCTCGCCGTCGATCCCGCGCTCGGCCAGGTAGGCCCGGGCGTCGGCGGCCTCGCGCCCGTCGGCGAGCATCGTCGCGTAAAGGCCCGCGGCCTCATCGTTCGCCCGGTGGAGCGCCGCGCGGCGTGCCGCCGCGCGGCGCTCCGCCGGCGAGTCGCCCTCGTAGCGCAGGTGCACGCCCGCCTCCTGCGCGAGCCGCTCCACCGCCTCGACGTAGGAGAGGTGCTCCAGCTCGCGCAGGAAAGTGATGGCGTCGCCTCCCTTCGAGCAGCCGAAGCAGTAGAAGACCTGCTTGGCCGGGGACACGCTGAACGAGGGGGTCTTCTCCTGGTGGAACGGGCACAGGCCCGACATGGAGTCGTGCCCGGACTTCTTCAGCGTGAGGTACTGGGACGCGAGCTTCACGAGGTCGGTCCGTTCCTTGACCGCCTCTATGTCATCCTGCCGGATCCTTCCCGCCATCGGTCCCCTCAGTCGAGGAGCCAGCCCTGGGGAAGGAAGAGCCGCTCGTACGTCCGGAGGGCGTACCGATCCGTCATGCCGGCGATGTAGTCGGCCACACGGGTCGGAAGGTCCCCCGGAGCGGAATGGTACTCGGGTGGGATCTCTTCCGGATGCTGGAGGAAGTGCGCGAAGAGCCCCCGCACCAGCTCGATGGCCTTCTCCTGCTCGGCGCGGGCCGACTCCCGCAGGTACACGCGGGCGAACATGAAGCCCCGGAGCTCGTCGAGCGCCGCGAACACCGGGGGCGAGAGGCGGATCTCAGTGGCATCCGTGCTCGCCTCGACCAGGTCCGTGACGAGGGTGTTGATGCGCTCCGCGTGGGTCGGGCCCAGGACCTGGAGCGGCCCGGGCGGGAGCTCGCCGGACGAGAGCACCCCCGCCCGCATCGCGTCGTCGACGTCGTGGTTCAGGTACGCGATGCGGTCGGCGAACCGGACCACCTGGGCCTCGAGGGTGGCCGGCGGCGGCATCGACCAGGGGTGATTCAGGATCCCGTCGCGCACCTCCCATGTGAGGTTCAGCCCCCGGCCGTCGTCCTCGAGGTGATCGACGACCCGGAGGGACTGCTCCGAGTGCCGGAACGGTCTTCCGAGGAAGGGCGTGAGCGCCTGCTCGCCGAGGTGGCCGAAGGGGGTGTGTCCCAGGTCGTTGCCGAGCGCGATCGCCTCGGTGAGGTCCTCGTTCAGCCGGAGCGCCCGGGCCGCGGTGCGCGCGATCTGCGAGACGTCGAGCGTGTGCGTGAGCCGGACGCGGTAGTGGTCGCCCTCCGGCGCGAGGAAGACCTGCGTCTTGTGCTTGAGCCGCCGGAACGCCTTCGAGTGGACGATGCGGTCGCGGTCGCGCTGGAACACGGTGCGGAGCGGATCCTGGGGCTCCTCGCGCTCCCGCCCCTTGGACCCGGCGGCCAGCACGGCGCGGGGCGACAGCGTCTGTTCTTCGATCTCCTCGGTCCGCTCGCGTGGGGTGGGCACGCGACCATGGTAGCCGCGGGCCGGGACACGGCCCCAGGACGCTCCTGCCGGTATAGCCTGCGGATCAGGAAGGGAGGTCCCGGATGAAGACTTGGAAGACGCTCGCGGCCGCCATGGTCGCGCTCTCCTTGCTGACGGCGGCCTGCGGGAGCAGCAGCGCGGCGACGGGTGGAGGCCCGAGCGGTGCCCCCACGAGCACGAGCTCCGGCGGGTCGGGGGGCGGGGTGAGCGTCCTCACCCTCTCGCAGGCGAACTTCTCGTTCTCTCCCGGCAAGATCAGCGTGAAGGCCGGGGACGCGATCACCGTGGCGGACACGGACCCCAGCACGCCACATACCTTCACGATCGACGGCACGAGCATCGACATCACGAACGACGGCGGCACGTCGCAGGACGTGACGATCGACCTCACGCCCGGGACCTACGAGTTCTACTGCCGCTTCCACAAGTCCCTCGGGATGAAGGGGACGCTGGTCGTGAAGTAGGCCGGGGCGTCAGATCTTCGTCAGGGTCGCCGTGGTCGACTCCCGCGTCATGCGGCGCACCTCGATGGCCATCGCGACCTCCTCGGACACCTCGCGGGCGACCATGACGGCCGCAACCACGCGACCGAGGACGTCACGGGCCGGTTCCCCGTTGACGGACAGGATGACCTCGCGGCTCGCACCCGCCGGTCGGATCCGAACGAGCGTGCCCTTGACCTGCTCGCCGCGGAGCACGCAAGACTCCGGAAGCTGCTCCAGCGTGAGTCGATCGCCTTCGAAGGTTCGCACCTCGCAGCGCTTGCTTATCTCGTCCAGGGTCATGCCCGGCTCCACCGACGTCGCCTCGGCGTAGGCGCGATTGACGTAGAGCACCCGTCCCTCCTTGCTCACCGCCACAGCGCCGTCTGGGATCGCCTCGAGGATCGGCTCCACGTCGGACGCCGGGGCAACGCCCAGCCGCTGAAGGTACTCGCGGTACGCGCTGGTGCTGCCGAGGGCCATGCGGTACTCGGCGAGGTTCGCGATCAGCGTGTGCTCCGTGTTGGTGGTGCGGCCCGAGATCTCGCCCACGGTGTGCTCGAGGCGCTCGAGGGATTCACGCATGGTGTCCGCCGTGACGCCCAGCGAGGAGACCTGGCGGTGAGCGCGCCAGAGCATCGCGCCCATCACGACGCAGAGAGCGAAGAATGCCAACTGCCACTGGCTGGAAAGCGGCTCCAGGATCTGTCCCATGAGGTTCCTCCCGGCTCCAACCCCTTCCCCGGCCGCACAGCCGGTTTTTGGAGCTCACCTCGGCGTATCGGCGGCCGGGGAAGGAACGTGGATAGCCCTCCCTACCCTATTCCTGGTACGCCGCGGTACCTGACCCGCGAGTGGGGCGGGCTAGGCCGTTCGGCCCACCAGGTCAGTTTCCGAGGATCCGGTACTCGAGATAGCGCCGCCCCGCCTCACCCTCGGTGGTCACGTCCCCGGGACGCCCACCTCCCAGGACCATCACGAAGTCCGCGCGCCCCTGCCGGTAGAGGAGCCTGGCGTGGTCGAGGCGTGCCTGGAACACCGGGGAGGGGGTGCCGTCGTACTCCGCCGCCCCGAGGACCAGGATGATGTCGGTCCGCTCCACGCGGCTGGCGTCGTCGACGTGGGCCTCACGCCAGACGGCCACCGCGGTCACGCCGACGACGGCGGCAACCGAAAGGACGACGAGCGAGAGCGCCCCGAGGATGGGATGGCGGCGGATGGCGCCCACGGACCAAGGCTAGCAACCGGACCTGCCTCAGAACGTGCAACGCGGATAGCACTCGGGGGTCCAGTCCTTGCGAGCGACGGCGCGGAAGGCCGAGGACGACCGGTACGTCTCATACGTGATGGTGGTCCCGTCGGCGTCGCTCTTCGCGTGGATGATGTAGTCGGCGCCCCCGCTGCCCTCCACGTAGATCATCCCTATGTGTCCCGAGTCGCCGCTCTGGTAGACGAAGGCGTCCATGTAGTCCGTGGCGAAGTAGGTCTTTCCGATCGTCTTGAACTGCCAATCGGGGTCCGGGGCGTAGTACTCCGCCGTGCTGTACGGACCGTGGACGTTCTTCGCCATCTCCCAGTAGCGATACCCCGGGTTCCCGTCTCCCCGGAGCGCCCAGGTGCGGAAGACGAAGCCCGAACAGTCGTTGCCCTCGCCTCCCGAGTCGGGGGCGTCGGGCGTGTCGTCCCGATCGTTGAGCTTGTAGCAGCCGCCGCTTCCAGTAGTCGATCGCGTACGCCGACCCCGTGCAGTTGTCGTCGGTCCATGAAGCCAGGGCGGGACCGGCCGTTGCCGCGACCAGCCCGAGCCCCACGAGCACCAGTCCGAGGAGGAGATGCGTTCGCGATGACCTCGTGCGATCTCGGCCGCTCATGAGGCCACCTCGTATCGCTCGATCGTGACCGCACGATCCGTCGCATAGACCGCCAGCACCTCGCCCGGGTCGCGGAACCGCACCGTCGAGAACCTGGCGTCCTGCTGGATGGAGGGCTCGGGGAGCCGCGCGAAAGACACGATGTCCGCGCGGGCGTCGAGCCGGAGGACGGCGACCGCGAAGTTGGTGTCGTCCCACAGGCCCCGGGCGACGACCGCCCCGCCGTCGGCAAGAGGCCGGACGAAGTAGTCGGTGCCCACCCTGACCCCGGGAGGCAGCCGGAACACGGCACCCACGCGAGAGCCGTCGGGCCTGGTCCAGGCGACCGCGAATGCGCGATCCCCGATATCCCCGGCGATCCCGACCGACCCGTCGGCCAGAGGAACCGAGCTCGTCTGCATGGCCGCCTGGCTCTCGGCCGGCAGCGGGACGCCCGGAGCGCCGCGGACGGGGACCCACTGGCTCGGTCCGACCATCACCCGCGGCCCGTCCGGAGCCGACGACACGCGCGCGGCCACCCCGTAGGCCACCGGGTAGCGGCCGAGGACCCTCCCGGTCCCGGAGACCTCGTACGCCGTGGCGTCGAGTCCAAGCGTCGAGAGGTAGAGCCGTCCGTCCTGGGCCACGGCCAGGTCCATCGGGCGCGCGGCGGGAAGCGGGATCGAGCGCGCGAAGCGGCCTCGCGGCGAGAACACCTGTATCCGCCGGTTCACCCAGTCCACCACGTAGATCGAACCGTCGGGTCCGACGTCGAAGCTCGAGGGCCCCTGCGGGAGCTCGTCGGGCGCGGTGCCGGCACGACCTACCCGGCCGTCTCCCTCCCCGTATGGCAGGCGCAGCAGGGCCCCGTCGGGCGGCCGGACCTCATCCCACCGGAAGGCCGGCAGGGAGCGTTCGGCGAGCCCCGCGGTCGTGATCACCCGGATCGGGCTGCGCTCCCCTCCGGGGGGGTAGGCGACCGAAGAGCCGTCGCGAGTGCGGAACTCGAGCCAGTACTCGAACCCCGAGTCGGGCACGAGCGCGGCCGGCACGCGGAACAGGTACCCGCCCCCCTTCGCCTGGCCGTTCACCGGAGCCCACTCGGTCGACCCCTCCGGCAGGACGTGGGCAACCGAGCCGACGACCGCGCACGAGTCCGACCCCGGCGCGGCGCAGACGGTGGCGGCCGAGAGCGTGACCTCCGCGCCGACCGGAACGACCGCGGGCGCGGCGTGCAGTACCTCCGGGGACGGGGAGCTGCTCGGGGCTCCGGCCGGAGCCAGCAGGGCCGCCCCCACGGCTGTTCCCGCCACGACCCCCACGACGATCCCCAGCGTGAGGGCGCGTCGCCGGCGGGTTCGCGATGCAGCCATGCGAGACCTCCATTCCTCGCGGGGGAGGATGGGGGAGCCGTCGACGCTAGCAGGCTCCGCGGAGCCGGCGCATCGCGCATCCGGGGGAACATGCGCGCGTGACGGGGTGAGGTTCCGTGCCCCGCGTCACGGCCGGCGGCCAGCGGCGGGCGGGATGCTACCTGGAGGCCGACTCCGCGCTACCGACCTGAGCCTGGCCCGCCGCGAGGCGCGCGGTCTCGACCCGGAACGGCGAGCAGCTCACGTAGTCGAGCCCGATCTCGTGACAGAACGTCACGCTTGCGGGGTCGCCCCCGTGCTCGCCGCAGATCCCGAGGTGCAGCCGCTCGTTAGCGGCCCGCCCCTCCTCGGAGGCGATCGTCATGAGCCTGCCGACGCCCGGGCGGTCGACGGTCACGAACGGGTTGGCCGGTACGAGTTTGCGCTCCTCGTACATCGCCACGAACTTGCCGATGTCGTCGCGGCTGAAGCCGAAGGCGGTCTGCGTGAGGTCGTTCGTTCCGAAGGAGAAGAAGTCGGCGGCCTCGGCGATCTCGCCGGCCGTCACCGCGGCCCGGGGCAGCTCGATCATCGTTCCCCACTCCAGGTGCGAGAGCTCGACGCCCTCGCGATCGAGGACCTCGCGTGCCACCGGCTCCAGCTCGGCCCGCATCTGCTCGAGCTCCGGCTTCGTCGCGACGAGCGGGATCATGATCTCGACCTTCGGGTCGCCGCCCTCCTTCTTCACCCGGGCTGCGGCCTCGCAGATCGCGCGCACCTGCATCGCGTACAGCCCGGGCTTCACGATCCCCAGGCGCACCCCGCGCAGGCCGAGCATCGGGTTGGTCTCGTGCAGCTCGTTCACCTTGCGCAGCACGCGTTCCTGCTCGGTCATGTCCTGGCCCCGCTCCCTGCCGAGCGCGACCTCTACGGCCAGAGAGACCTGGTCGGGCAGGAACTCGTGCAGCGGAGGGTCGAGCAGTCGAACCGTGACCGGCAGGTCGCTCATAGCCCGGAAGATCCCGACGAAGTCCTCGCGCTGAAGCGGCGCGAGCGCGTCGTACGCGGCCTGCTCCTGCTCGGGGGTCTCGGCGAAGATCATCTGGCGCACGGCCCCGACGCGCTCCTCGCCCAGGAACATGTGTTCGGTGCGGCAGAGGCCGATGCCCTCCGCCCCGCGCTCGCGTGCGTTCTGCGACTGGTCGGGCGTGTCGGCGTTGGCACGGACGCGCAGGCGCCGACGCTCGTCGGCGACGGACATCAGGCGCCCGAAAGCCCTCCAGATCTTCTGCTCGCGAGCCTCGGCGTCGCCGGCGCGCGCTTTCTCCAGGACTGACTCCTCGAGCGGCAGCTCCCCGATGTACACGTTGCCGGTGAAGCCGTCGATCGTGATCAGGTCGCCCTCCCGCACCGTGGTGCCGTCGGCGGTGAAGGCGCGATCGGCGGCCGAGAGCTTGATCCGGTCGGCGCCGCAGACGGCCGGGATGCCCTCGCCCCTGGCCACCACCGCCGCGTGCGAGTTGGTCCCGCCGGCGGAGGTCAGGATCCCCTGCGAGGCGATCATGCCGTGGTAGTCGTCGGGCGTGGTCTCTCGCCGGACCAGCACGACCTTCTCGCCGCGCCGGGCCCACTGCTCGGCCTCGTCCGCCGTGAAGACCACCTTCCCGGTGGCGGCGCCCGGAGAGGCGTTCAGGCCCTTCGCGATCGCCTGAGCGCCGTCGGCCTTCACGCGTCGCTTGAACAGCTCCTCCAGTCGGTTCGCGTCCACGCGAAGGAGTGCGGTGTCCTCGTCGATCAGGCCCTCCTCGAGCATGTCGTAGGCCATCACCCACTCCGCCAGAGCGGTGCGCTTGCCCACGCGCGTCTGAAGGATCCAGAGCCTGCCCTTCTCGATCGTGAACTCGATGTCGCACATGTCCCGGTAGTGCATCTCGAGCGTGTGCATGACCTGAAGGAGCTCGCCGTAGGAGACCGGATCGATCGTCTGAAGCTCCGCCAGGGCCAGCGTGTTGCGGATGCCGGCCACGACGTCCTCGCCCTGCGCGTTCGCCAGGTAGTCCCCGTAGGGCACCTTCTCCCCCATCGCCGGGTCGCGCGTGAACGCCACGCCGGTCCCGGAGTCCTCGCCACGGTTGCCGAACACCATCGCGACGATGTTCACGGCGGTGCCGAGGTCGTCGCTGATCTTGTTCTGGCGCCGGTAGTCGCGGGCCCGCTTCCCATTCCAGGACTTGAAGACGGCCTCGATCGCGAGGCGCATCTGCTCGCGGGGATCGGTCGGGAACCCGCTCCCGGTGCGCTCCTCGTAGATGTGCCGGAACTCCGAGATCAGCGCGCGCAGATCGTCGGCGTCTAGGTCGGTGTCCTGCGAACCCGGCCCCTTGCGGTCCTTCGCCTCGTCCAGGGCGTGCTCGAAAGCGTCGCCCGGCACGTTCATCACGATCTTGCCGAACATCTGGATGAACCGCCGGTACGCGTCGTTCGCGAATCGTTCGTCGCCGCCGGTCTGGCGGACGAGGCCCTTCAGCGAATCCTCGTTGAGACCCAGGTTCAGGACCGTGTCCATCATGCCGGGCATCGAGAACTTGGCTCCGGAGCGGACGGAGACGAGCAGCGGGTCGTTCGGGTCGCCCAGGTGCTTTCCCATCGAGTCCTCGAGGCGGCGCAGGTGCTCCTCGACCTCCTGCATCAGGCCGGCCGGGTGGTCGCCCTGCGCAAGGTAGGCGAGACAGGCCTCGGTCGTGAGCGTGAACCCGTGCGGAACCGGAAGGCCCATGTTCGTCATCTCGGCGAGGTTGGCCCCCTTCCCGCCGAGGAGATCCTTCATCTCCTTGTTTCCCTCGTGGAAGTCGTAGACGTACTTGGTCATGAACACATGCCTCCGGGTCGATGGGAGGCTTCAGTCTACGGCCGACCCGGCCGCGAGGGGTCGGCCACCGCGCAGGCGCCGGCGGGCTCATGCGTCCGGGGAGCGTTCGCCTTCGGCGTCGCGGACGACGTTCGCGGCGCGGCGGAGACACAGGTTCAGGGCCTCCTGGTGACCTGAGGCGAACGCCGTGTGTGCGCGGAGTATCCAGCGCGCGGCCTCTTTCGCCCGGTCGAGCTCCTCCCCCGCGTCGCGGTGCTCGCTGACGGCGCGGATCGCCGGCCAGAAGGCCTCGCCGCAGAGCATCGCGGCCACCCCCTCGAACCGGCGGATCGACCCGGGCTCGTCGTCACGGGAGTCGCGCTCGGCCGCGAGCCACTGGTCACGGAGCGCCTCGAACCCGACCCGCACCGATTCGGGGTCGGCGCCCTCCATCGCGGCGGACATGAGCGCCCTGATCCCCACCGTAACCTGGTCGAACGTCCCGGCAAGCTCGGACACCTCGTCCCCCCCGTCGCCCGATCCGAGCATCCCGCCTTTCGGACGCCCCCGGGGAGGGGCCGGGGGGATGTTTCTGGCGGCAGGAGACCTAGGTCGTTCCGCCGAGTCGGGCCCGCGGCCCGCGGTCGCCGGTGGGCCGGTCAGGCGGCGGCGGTTCGCAGCGAGGCGAGCGTCGCGGAGTCCGACCCGAACAGCACCTCGACGCGGGTGCCGCCGGCCGGGAGCACCTCGGCGGACTGGTCGCCGGCATCGATCCAGTCGGCCATCGTCGTCGCGAACTGCCGGGCATCGTTCGCGGTGTCCCACGCCGTGCTCATGACGACCGCGACCTGGGAGCCGTGCGACCACGCCCGGTAGATCCCGCCGTCCCATCCCGCGGCGGCCTCGTCGGCGCGGGTCTTGTCCAGGCGGAGGGAGAGCATGATGTCGAGGAACGACTCACCGACGTCGCTCACGTCCAGGTCCTTCCACCCGGGCCCGAGCTTCGGCCCCAGATCGGGCACGTCCACCGGCGTGGGCACGTCGCCCGGGTACAGGTCCGGGTGCATGACCTGCTCGGTGGAGACGGGCAGGTGCTGAAGGGCGCGGTTCACGGCGGAGGTGCCGCCGGCCGCGTCGACCGCCGAGATGAACCGGAGCCCGGCCTCGTACGGCCAGAGCTGCATCTGCTCGACGAAGGGCTGGACCTGCGGCGCCGGGGCCGCCCCCGCCTCCTGCCCCACCTGTAGGAGCTGGTCCGCGGTCAGGTAGTCCCTCGCCACCTCGAACGAGAAGAACTGCGCGCTCCCCTCGATCGCGCCGAGGGCCGCCTGGAGCTCCTCGTCGGCGCACGAGGTGACGAGCCCGTCGATCCGGTCGAGGTTGAAGTGCTGGTCGTCCAGGGCGTGCGTGAGC
>JACQDK010000109.1 GCA_016201135.1 Actinomycetota bacterium | reverse complement strand
TCGCCGCGGAGGGCGAGGAAGCGTGTCGCTTCGGGACATGGCCGGGGTCTGTCGCTTTGGGACATGTCCGGGGGTCTCTATGAAAGTCGGCCGTCCGTCAAGGGCGGGCGTGGCTGTGATGGTGTTTAGGGCGGCTTTGCGGGTTTGGGGTTTGGAGCGTGGCTCATTTCTCTATCGCATCCTTTCGGGGATGAGAGGGCTGGTATGGGAGTCGCTTCGGTGGCGCAATTCAGACAGGGCCGTCTAGGCGGCCAGACCCCCGGGGGCGCCTGCCGGAGCGAATGTCTCGCCGCGCGTCAGCATCTGCCAGATCGCTTCGGCGAGCTTGCGGGCGACGTCGATTTGGGCGACGCGGGGGCCGCGCTGGCGGCCGAGTCGTTTCTTGGTGTGCTGGTAGCGGTCGTGGTAGGCGGGGTGGCGGGCGGCGTGCTGGGCTGCCTCGACGAGCGCCCAGCGCAGCCATTTCGGGCCGTTCTTGCGCAGGGGGCCGCGCCGGTCGGACTCGCCCGACTGGTCGACGCGCGGGCACAGGCCGGTGTAGCCGACGAGCTTGCGCGGGCTGGGGAAGCGCTCGATCGTGCCGATCTCGGACGCGATCGTGAAGGCGAGCACCCAGCCGATCCCGGGTGCGCTCATGAGCAGGGGGACGTATGCGTGCTCGGCGCCTTCGCGGCGCAGCAGCCGCTCCTGCGCTTGGATCTCCTCGTCGAGGTGGTCGATCAGGGTGAGGGAGACGGCGACGCTCGCCCGCCACGGTTCGGGCAACTGGAGCCGCTCGAGCCGCTTGCGCCCGCCGGCGCCGAACAGGTCGGACTCGGCGCGGGCGACACCGTGGGTGATCAGCGTCTGGTGGATGCGGTTTTTGAGCGCGCTCCTGTGGCGGACGAGATGAAGGCGAAAACGAGCCCGCTCCCGCGCCGCCCGCGTCGCCGGGTCGGCGAGCCAGATCTCCGGCACCAAGTCGCGGCGGGCGAGCTCGGCCAAGACGCGCGCGTCCAGGCGGTCCGTCTTCGCCCCCACCTGGCCGAGCAGCTCCGCCGCCACCTTCGCCTTGCGCGCGTCGGCGATCCGCACCTCCAGCCCGTGCCGCTCCAGCTGATCGTGCACGAAGCGCGCCCCGGTCATCGACTCGATCACCACCACCACCTCCGAGTCGAGGGCGCGCAGCTGGAAGGCGAGGTGGGCGAGCCCGTCGGCGTCCGGCGGCGCAGCGCCCCCGGCGCAGCCACCACCGTCCGGCCACATCGCCTCCCAATCGAATCGCTTGCGGCTCAAGTCTCCTCCCACGTACAACATCTACGGCCTCCTCGGGTCGCTGCTGCTACCGACAGCACGGAGTCTGCCGCCCGAGGAGGCCGACTTTCATGGCATTCAGACCCACGGACATGTCCCGCGACGAATGGGGCTCGCCGTCTGCGATCGCGGGGCCTCAGGCCGTGTGACGTCTTCGTCGCGGAACTGTGACGGGAGTGTGACGCCCGCCGCGCTCGGGGCCTCGCCTCCGGCTCAGGCTCGACTGAGCCTGGCGCCGACCTCGCGCGCGATCTCCACCAGCGCGAGCACGTCCTCGTCCTGCGTCCGGTAGTTGACGATGCAGGGACGCAGGCACGCCACGCCGTCGATGACGGCGGCCGAGACGTACACACGGCCGTCGCCCTGGAGCGCCCGCGCGAGCGCGAGATTGTGGCGGTCGAGGTCGGC
>JACQDK010000019.1 GCA_016201135.1 Actinomycetota bacterium | reverse complement strand
CGCTCCGCGCGCTCGCTCAGGCGTGGATCGTGCTGATCGTCCTGGCCGCCCTCGCCTGGTTCGTGACCGTCCAGCAGGCTCGCCAGATCGGCGTCGGCCCGGGCACCATGGGAATGGCGCTACCGGCCTTCCTCCTGATGTGGGTCGTGATGATGGCCGCGATGATGTTCCCGTCGGTGGCGCCCGTCGCCATCACCTGGGTGCGCTCGATCCGCGCGAACGAGCGCGGCGGCCGCCTGGCCTTCCGGATCGGCACGTTCGTCTCGGGCTACCTGATCGCATGGACCGCCTTCGGGGTCGTCGCGTTCCTCGCGCTGCTTGGCACCGAGCGACTGGTCGAGATCGCGCCCGAGGTCGCGAAGTGGCTCGCGGTCGGCGTCTTCGCTGCCGCGGGCATCTACCAGCTGACTCCGATGAAGCGGGCGTGCCTGCGCCACTGCCGCGCGCCGATCATGCAGCTCCTTCACTACGCGAACTACAAGGGCCGCCTGCGCGACCTGCGGGTGGGCGTCCATCACGGCGTCTACTGCGTGGGCTGCTGCTGGGGGCTCATGGCGGTGCTGGTCGCCGTCGGCGTCATGAACGTCGCGGCGATGGCCGCCCTCGCGGCCGTGATCTTCCTCGAGAAGCTCTGGCGACGCGGCGAGCCCTTCTCCACCGTCGTCGGCGTCGTCTTCCTGCTGCTCGCGCTCGCGATCCCGTTCGCGCCGGGCTTGGCGCCGGCTCTGCACCAGCAAGCACCCAGGCCCGCGACGCAAGCTCCGGCGGAGGGGATGTGAGCGCGACGGGGCCCGTTCCCGCCTGGAGACTCGAGGGCGCGATCCTCGGGGCCTGCAACTGCGACTGGGGCTGCCCCTGCAACTTCGACGCGCCGCCCACCTATGGTCACTGCGAGGGCGTGTACGTGCTGGGGATCCGTGAGGGTCACTTCGGGGAGGTGGACCTCGGGGGCGTGAACTTCGCATGGCCCGGGCATTCGCCCGGACCGATCCACGAGGGGGGCGGAAGCGAGTTCCTGATCCTGGACGAGCGGGACACCGCCGAACAGCACGAGGCGATCCGGCGGCTCTGGCGCGGCGGCGGCGTGGGGTCGCCGTTCGACGAGTTCGCCTCGGTGCGTGCGACGGTGTTCGACACCGTCCTGGCGAAGATAGACCTGGTGCTCGACGGCATCCGCTCCCGGGTCCGGGTCCGGGGAGACGCGGACCTGGACCTGCGCCTGTCGCCGATCGTGAACCCGGTGACGGGTGACGAGGAGGAGCTGTACCTGGACAAGCCCACAGGGTTCACCTCGACGCGAAGCGAGATGGGCATGTCGGCCGCCGGGACGCTCGCGTCGGCGGGGATCACCTGGGACATAACGGGCAAGTACGCCGAGTACGCCGAGTTCTCATACGCGGGGCCATGAGCCAGGCCGCCCAGCCCTCCTGGAGCACGTACGGCGACGCCGCCCGGCTCTGGTTCAAGCCGCGCACCCTTCGCAAGACCCTGAAGATCGCGGCCGTCGTCGGCACCCTGCTCTCACTGATCAACCAAGGCGGCGTGATCCTGGGCGGCGACGCGACCGTGGCCACATGGATCCGGGTGGGACTCAACTACGTCGTGCCGTTCTGCGTGTCGAGCCTTGGCTTCCTTTCGGCCACGAGCCGGCGCGCAGCGATCGCAAAGGAGGATGACCGATGAGCTGGAGGATGCAAGGGACACTGCTCGAGCTGTGTAGCTGTGCGCCGGGATGCGACTGCAACTTCCGGGGCGTGCCGAACTCGGAGGAGGGGAACTGCGAGGCGCTCGCGTGTCATCGCGTCGACACCGGGCACTTCGGCGAGGTGGATCTGTCCGGAGTGACCTTCGTCATGGCGTACTGGTGGCCGGGAGCGATCCACGACAAGGGCGGCCGGGCTCGCGGCTACGTCGATTGCCGGGACGACGCGCAGTTCGAGGCGATCCGGTCCGTCGTGTCCGGCGAGGTGGGCCACGACTTCTTCCAGATCTTCAACTCCACCTACGAACGACCGCCGGTCCTGGAGCGAGCGACCATCGATGCCGTGTTCGACGGGAAGGGATCCCGGTTCTCGGTCGAAGGGGTCGCGACCGCCCGGTTGGAGCCGCTGCGCAACCCCGTGAGCGGAGCCGAGAACGACGTCCGGATCGTGAAGCCGGGAGGCTTCATCTGGAAGGACGGACACGTCGCGCAGGGCGCGCAGCTGACGGTCGACCTGCCGGAGATGTCCTTCGATCACACGGGGCGGCACGCCGTCGTGGCGGCGTTCGACTGGTCGGTCGACTGACGGCGCTCAGCCGCCGGGGTCTGCGGGGGGCCGGAGCGCCCCGCGGACGAACGCGATGACCTCCCGCTCCCGCCTGTGCAGCGACGCCCGCCCCTTCTGGGGACCCACCAGCGCGTTCAGCACGCTCGCCTCGGTGAGCGAGCCCACCACGGCCGTGTAGAGCGTGAACAGCAGGAAGGCCGGGTCCTGCTTGCGGATCAGGTCGTTGTCCATGCCCGTCTGGAGGAAGTCGACGGCGCGCAGCCTGAGCGGCTCGAGGACCGCCGCGAACCGCTCGAAGGCGTCGGGACCGAGCCGGCCGGCCTCCCGGATGAACATGGGGAACTCCGGCCACTCCGCCGCCAGCGAGAAGACCGCGTGGATCACGGCCTCGGCGCGATCCTCCGTGGCCTCCTTCCCCTCCAGACCCCGGCCGATCACCTCGGCCAGACGCTCCCCGGCGGCGGCAAGGCACGACTCCAGCAGCGCTTCCTTCGTGGGGAAGTAGTAGAGGAGCGTCTGCTTTCGCACCCCGACGGCCGAGGCGACCGCCTCGAGCGAGGTCCCCTGGTACCCATCGCGGCCGAACCGCCGGATCGCCTCCTCCACCAATGTGGAGCGCCGCTCCTGGCCGCCGGTCCGGGGCACCGCCTACTCCCAGGCCCTCTCGGGACCGCGGCGGGGCACCGGGCGTGAGCCCTCCCACCTGCGGAGCCAGCCCGGTCCCATAGGTCCCGACAGCGAAGGGGTCTGCCCCCGCTCGGCCCTGCGCAGGGAGTCCCACCACGTCGAGCGATCCTCGTCGTGGAGCTGGGCGACCGCCTGGGCCATCCGTCGCGAGAAGTCCTGGTGGGCCTCGCCCTCCTCGGGCACGATGGGGCGACCGTAGCGCACGCTCACGGGCGGGCGGCCCGGCCGGGGCCAGCCCCGTCCCTTCGGCATCGCCTGGAACGCGCCCCGGATGCCGATGGGCACCGCCGGCACGCCCGCCTCGAGGCAGAGACGCGCCGTCCCGTGCCGGAACCGCTGCACGTGACCGTCGGGCGAGCGCGTCCCTTCCGGGAAGACCACGATGCTCCAGCCCTCGTCGAGCAGCTCGCGCGCCTTGCCCACGCCCTTGCTGCCGCTGCCGCGCTCGATCGGGAACGCGCCGTACACGAGCGCCGTGAACGCCTGGCGCCACCACACGTCGAAGAAGTAGTCGCGCGCCGCGCCGACGGCGGTCTTGGCCTGCCACTCGTCGGGGAGCGTCGTCATGATGATCGTGGCGTCCAGGTGGCTCGTGTGGTTCGAGAAGAAGAGCACCGGCCCCTCCAGGCCGCCCAGGTTGTCGAGCCCGTGCACGCGCATCGAGAGCTCGTTCGCAAGGATCGGCTTCATCACGCCCTTCAGCAGAACCTGGCGCACCGCAACCCCCGCGTCGGTCCGAGCCCAGTCGGTGGGGAACCCGGCGTCGTCCTTCTCGAGCACGTGGGGCTCGGCCGAGCGCGGAACCAGCGGGCGCCGGCCCCAGCGGAACCCCTTCGCCATCTCCTTCAGCTCGTCGCGCACGCCGCTCATCGCCCGCTCCTCACTTCACGTCCGCGATCATCAGCGGCGGCGCGTGGAAGTACGTGATCGACGGGCTCGGACCCACGGTGTCCTTCGCCATCTCGAGCGCGTCGCCGAAGGTGCCGGCGCGGCGATACCCCAGGCGAGCCACGGCCTTCGCGTCCCCGCCCACGAAGATCACGTCGCCGGCGTGATCGCGCCCGTGCGCGCCCCAGTACCACATGTAGAACGGATGAACGCCGTGGTACGCGTGGCTGGTCCGGTAAAGGTGCGTGTACCAGGGATCGGTCGCGTACTGCTGCTCGAACTTCGACTCGATCGTCGAGGGGTCGGTGGTCTCGGCCAGGACCTCCTCGAAGAAGTCGATGTAGCTGGGGTGGTGGATCTGGTGGAACTCCCAGGGCACCGGGTGGAACATGATCACCACGCCGCCCGGCTTCACGAGCGGCTTGTTCCGGTACATGTTGAACAGGTACCCCAGTCCCAGGCAGTGCACGAGGATCGGGTTCAGGATCGAGTTCACGTTGTAGGGGCCGATGTAGGGGATGCCCATGACCAGCACGTCGCTCTGGCCCCTCACCTCGACGAGCTGCTGCCGGTGCAGGTTCGCGAGCGTGCGCTCGTGCACGGCCTCGACCTCGCCGGCGTTCACGCCGGTCAGGCCGTAGTCGGCCTCGATCCGGCGGAAGACCTCCCGGCGCACCCGGGGCGGCGCGAGGTCGTTCCCCTTCCTCGCGGCCATCATCAGGCCCTGGTCGAACGCGGACCACTCCCACTCGCGCTTGTTCAGGAACCCCAGCTGCGACGGGAACGTGTCGTTGTTCAGCGTGGTCTCGATCTGGAACACCTTGATGCCGCTGGCCGCGATCAGGCGCCCCATCCGCGTGGCGGAGTCGTAGATGGCGCTGCGCCCCTCGCGCGGGTCCATGTACGAGAGCGAGTGCATCATCGTGTCGACGTTGTGGTGGTGCTTCAGGCTCTTGTAGCTCGCGAGGCCCACCGCTACCGACTTGTGCCCCCCGTCCATCGCGACGAGGTTCACGTTCACGTACACGATCAGGTCCGACTCGGCTGCGCGCTTCGAGATCTCCACGTCCTCGCCCTTGTCGGTCGTTCCGACGTGGGTGAGCGCGTCGGGGTCCTCGGCGTCGAAGTTGGAGAGGTCGTTCGGCCAGAAGCTCCGGAACACACGCTCGCCGACCATCCGCTTGATCTCGGCGGCGGTCATCCGGCGGTGCAGCGCGGTTGCGACGACGATCTTCACGTCCTCCACGCCCTTGCTCGCCGCCAGCTCGATGACGTGCTCCAGGATCCGCTGGCGGACGTCGGGGGTGCGCATCTGCGGCAGGGGGATCGAGATGTCGTCCACCGCGATCGTCAGCTTCATGCCCGGCTTCAGGAGCTCGGGCAGAGGCTCGGAGCCCACGGGACTGAGGAGCGCGTGGCGGATCGCGGCGTTGACGTCGCGGATCGCCGGCAGCGAGTCCGGCGGGTACACCACGCGCGTTCCCCAGGGGAACTTCTGAAGGCGATAGCCCTCCCCCTCGTGGACCAGGAGGGGGGGCGTCCGCTCGTCGACTTCGAGGACGAAACCGGGTCTGGGCATCTTCCTGGGGCTCCTTTACGAGTCCTGAGGCGCGAACGCCACCTTGAACGTGCCGAGGCGCCCGGCCGACAGCGCGTGGTCGATCGCCTCGCGCCACCGATCGAGCGGATACCGAGCGCCCACCAGCTCACCGAGCATCGGTGCGCCGGAGGCCATCTCGAGCGCCATGTCGAACGTCCGGCGCTCGGCGCCGTCTGCGAGGCGCTCCGTGCCGCTCGTGTACGCGCCCACCAGCTCCAGCTCGCGGAACCATAGCGGCGTCAGGTCCGCGCCGCCGTCGGGGATGCCCGAGAGCACGACCCGCCCTCCGGCTCGCGTCGTGCGCAGCGCGAGGTCCAGCCCCGCCCTCGATCCCGTGCACTCGAGCGCCACGTCCACGCCGCCCAGCAGGAACTCGCTCCCGCGCTCGGGCTTTAGCTTCACGGCGCGGGCGCCGCGACGGACGGCGCCGACGGCCTCCTCGGGCTTCACGACCTCGGAGGCGCCGACCAGCTTGGCCGCCCCGCGCTGCTTCGGGTGCTTCGCGGCCACGATCACGCGCTCGGCCTTGGTGAGCATCCGGAGCGCGGCCGTTGTGAGGACGCCCACCGTGCCGGCGCCCACCACGAGGACGCTGCCGCCCGGGGGGACGTTCGCGCGAAGCGCCGCGTGGATCGCGCAGGCGAACGGCTCGACGAGCACCGCGACCTCGTCGCTCATGAACTGCGGCACCTCGTGGAGCTGCGAGCGGTGCGCGAGCATCATCCGGCTCCATCCGCCCCCTGTGTCGGCGCAGTACCCCGTCTGGAGGCCCGCCTTGAGGTGCCCGACCGTCACGCGGTCGCACCGGCCGAAGTCTCCTGCGGCGCAGTTGGAGCACGGAGGGTCCTCGCCGCGGGCCGCGCAGGCGAGCACGCTCGCGAGCACGACGCGCGTGCCCGCGGCGAGGTCGTCGCAGGCATCCACCAGCTCGCCCACGACCTCGTGCCCCGGAACGAACGGCAGCGACACCAGCGGCGAGAAGTAGAACGAGGAGCGACCGCCGATCGTGGCGAGGTCGCTCCCGCAGATCCCCGAGAGCAGCGGCCGCACGCGGGCCCATCCGGGCCGGCCCTTCGGCGCGACGGGGTCCTTCAACGTCGCGAGTCGCAGCGGCGCGAGCGGACCGGCGACCAGGCCCGGAGCCTTCGACCCGATCGCGCGCGCGCCCAGGTACCGGGGGACCGATCGGAAGAGCTCGAGCGAGAGAGCCATCGCGCCTACCTCGTCGCCGGCCTAGGGAAACGTACGCGCGGCATCCCCTTCGACATCGACCACTCCTCGATCGGCCAGCGCCGCCGTCTCGCGTAGCGGTACAGGGCCGAGTCGGGAGACACCACCACCGGATTGCCCACCGCGCGGAGCAGCGGCAGGTCCGAGTGTGAGTCCGCGTACGCGTAGGAGTGCCGCAGGTCGACGCCTTCGGCCGCGGCCCACCGGCGGAGCCACGCCGAGCGCGCCTCGCCGACGAGCGGCGGCGCGGACATGAATCCCGTGTACCGCCCGTCGCGAACCTGGAGCTGCGCGCCGATCACGAGGTCGAACAGCGGCGCGAGCGGCTGGATGAACGGCTCGGCGGCGGCGGTGAGCAGGATCGTGCGGTGCCCCGCCGCGCGGTGCTCGCGCACGCGCCGGATCGAGGCCTGAGACGCCTTCTGGAGCATGAACTCCGTGACGTGCTGGTCGATCAGCCGCTGAAGGCCCTCCACGCTGCACCCCTCGTACCGCCGGAAGAACGTCCGCAGGAACTCGCCGCGGTCGCGACGGTCGGCCTGCAGGTAACTGGGGATCCGCCCGAAGACGCTCACCAGCTCGGCCGGCCAGCCCTCCGGTTCCAGGTCGGCGAACTTGGCCCACACGTACGACTCCACGACGTTCGACGTGATGATCGTGCCCTCCATGTCGAACACGGCGACGACCGGCTCCGCGCGCTCCACGATCTTCACCGCGGGCTTGGCACGGCGCTTCGACAGCTCGCGCAGGCTCTCGGTCACGGCCGGGCAGTGCACGTCCTGCAGGTAGTACTTCCAGTCGACCGCCGCGGAGTCGAACGGGAACGTCGCCCTGTCCTTCACCGGCAGGGACTCCCAGAGCGCGAGCATCCGGTCGTCCGTGTAGATCACCTCGGCCTCGGTGTACGCGCCGTACAGGTCGGAGTAGCGCTTCACGAAGTCCACGCGGGACTTGTCGCGGTCCACGCGCGCCACCGCGTCGCGCATCGCCTTGGACTTCGGCAGGTGGGTGACGACCTGCTCGGCCAGGTCGGTGAGCTTCTCGGCGCGCCGGATCAGCCGCTCCACCTTCAGGTTCCCGGGGAACTTCCACTCCGGGACCTTGTGCTCGCCGCGACCACGTTCGGGGAGGGGATGCGCCTCGAAGTACTCGCGCACGTACTCGTACAGCTCGAAGTACTGAAGCGGGTTCCGGTCGCCCGAGCTCACGTGGAAGTAGCCGGGCGAGCCCGGATCCGGAGGAGAGACCGCCACGGCAAGCATCGCGTTCACGACGAAGTCGACGGGGATGATGTCGACGATGCCCTCGGGGATGCCGGGGAACTCGGGGATCTGACCGAGGCCGTACGCGCGGATGATCGGGTCCGCCATCTTGAAGCCGTCGATCCAGCCGGGGGCAGGGTGCAGCAGCGCCGACTCGATGATCGACGGGCGGACGATCGAGAGCGGCAGGCCGTGCTCGGCGGCGAGCTCCTCCACCGCGCGCTCGCCCATCGCCTTGGTGAAGGTGTAGACGTCGGGCCACCCGAGCGAGCGGGCACGGGCCCGTCCGTACTCCGTGAGGCGCTTGGAGACCCACCCGCGTCGGCGCTCCTCTGCGTCGTCGGCCACGGTCGTGGGGCCGGCGCGCGAGTGCTCCTTCTCGGCCTTCTCCATGAAGGAGTCCAGGAGCTCGGGGCGGCGGGACTGCGTCTCGACGTCGCGGCGTGCCCCGAGCGCGAGCTCGGCCTCCAGGCGCCAGTCCACCCGGTGGTCGAGAGTGGCTTCGGGGATGACGCCCTTCTGCACGCCGGCCACGTACGCGGTCGAGACGTGCACCAGGTGGGGGCGGGAGCTGCTGCGCACGACGCCCTCGTACAGGTTCATCGCGCCGTACAGGTTCGTCTGGAATCCCTCGTCGATCGGCGAGGCGAAGCTGACCGTCGCTGCGCAGTGGAAGACGACGTCGAGCCCGGGCGGGAGCCGCGGCACGTCCTTCGAGAAGTCGCCCTCCACGACCGTCACGCGATCGTCGAGGGCGCGGAGCAGGGCGATCTCCCCCAGGAGCTCTCGCAGGGGATCGAAGGCCGGCTTTCGCAGCAGGTACTCGACGCGCGCGCGCCCGGTCTGGCTCTGCTGGCCCCGCACGAGCAGCACGATCGGGGTATCGGGACAGTCCCGCAGGAGCCGCTCGAAGACCACCTGGCCCAGGAATCCCGTCACGCCCGTGATCAGGACGTGCTTGCCCGAGAGGCTCTCCACGATCGTGCTCTTCGGCGGGTCGCCGGGCACGGGCACCGGGGCGGCGTTCTCTACCACGCGGCAGATTATGCCTTGTCTACCGCTCGGTAGACAAGGGGGGTCCCCCGGGAGCCCGTGAAACCTCACCCCGGCCGGTCCCCCACGCTCAAGACGACCCCTCCGCGCTCCGAAGCCTTCTCCGAGCCCGGAGGTGGCCGCACAGTGTTGCTCAGGTCGAAGAGCCTTGCCGTCATGACGGTGCCGATCGTGACGCTCGTCGTCGCCACCGCGCTCGGCTACTCCTCGAGGAGCCGTTCCAATGATGCGCTCAGGGACCTGCAGCAGACGTACGACGTCACGCAGGCGCTGAACCAGGTGCAGGACTCGCTGACGAACGCCGAGACCGGCATGCGTGGGTACCTGCTGACCGGGCGCCCAGCGTACCTGGGTCCCTATCAGGAAGGCGTCATCGGCGTGCCGGTGGCCTTCCGCCAGCTGGCGGAGCTCGTGCAAGGGAACCCAGCTCAGGAGCAGCGGGTCGTCACGCTCGAGAACCTCTCGGTCGAGCGGCTCACGATCCTTGAGAGGCTCCAGCCGTACGCACCGATCGGCAAGAACCGGCGGGCGGTGATCGCGCTGCTGAGCCAGGGCAACGACGTGATGGGCGAGATCCGGAACCTCCTCACCGCGATGGCGGCTCAGGAGCGGGTCCTGCTGGCCGACCGCCAGGCACGGCTTGCCGCGGCACGGCACACGTCGTTCCTGATCCAGATCGTCGCGCTGCCGGCGGGCGCGTTCGCCGGCTTGCTCCTCGTGCTGATCTTCGTCACGGCGCTGGTTCGCCGGATCCGCCAGGTGGAGGAGAACGCGCGGCTGATAGAGGAGGGCATGCCGCCCAGGGACCCGCCGCCGGGCAAGGACGAGGTGGCCCGCCTCGGCCGGGCGATCGCCCACACGGGCACGCGCCTCATCGAGCTTCAGGGGGAGCTCCGGCACATGGCCGTGATCGATACGCAGACGCGGCTGCTGAACCGGCGCGGGTTCATGCCGGCGGCGCAGAACCAGCTGGAGACGGCACGCAGACAGCTGCGGCCAGTCGCCCTGCTCTTCGTCGACCTCGACGGGCTGAAGGCGGTCAACGACTCCCTCGGTCACCGCGCCGGTGACGCGATGATCGCCGAGGCCGCCCACGTGCTGAAGGAGACCTTCCGCTCGTCGGACCTGATGGCCCGGATGGGTGGAGACGAGTTCTGCGTGATGCTCACGACCGACCCGGCGCCCGACGTCCAGGGCGCGCTCCAGCGACTCGGCTCCGAGGTTGCCGCGCGTAACGCCGAGCCGGGCAGGCCGTACCGGCTGTCGTTCTCGGTGGGCGCCGCGGAGTTCGACCCCGCCTCGCCGTGCACGCTCGACGAGCTCCTCGAGCGCGCCGACAACCTGATGTACGAGCACAAGCGAGGCAAGGTCGCCCTCGCGCCGGTCGATCAGGAGTAGGGATCGGGGCCGGCCCTTCGCCCCCGGGGCGCATCCGGCAGGCGGGGCCGGCTCGCTAGACTGCGGCGATGGAGCTCGGCGAGGACCGAGGAACCGATTGGACCGATCCGGCGTTCGCCTCGCGCAGACGGGCGACTGGCCCGCGGTGGCCGGTCTCCTGATCGAGCTCGGCCGCGGGGTCGCCAAGGGCACGGCCGAGGACCCCACGCACCGCATGTGGTTCGCCGGCCATCTCCGGCGCCTGGAGACCGTCACGCTCGTCGCCGAGTCCGCGGGCGAGGTCGTGGGTGTGCTCGACATGGAGTACCACCAGCGCCTCGGCGATCACCGCCCGCAGGCTCGCGTGAACGACGTCGTCGTGAGCGAGGGGCTCCGCGGCCGCGGCATAGGCGAGGCGCTCCTGGGCCGCGCCGAGGATCTCGCGCGCAAGCGCGGCTGCTTCCGCATGGCGCTCGTGACCGCCGGGTGGCGCGAGCCGGCCCACCGCTTCTACGAACGTCGCGGCTGGAGCGACTACGGCAAGTGGTTCGTGAAGCAGCTCACGGACGACGTCCACCCCGGCGGCCAGCCGGTCGGGGAGGACTGACGGTCAGCGCGTGAACAGGTGCTCGGCGACGTGCACCGCGTCGAGCGCCGCGCCCATCCGCAGGTTGTCGGCGCAGCTGAAGAGGGCCAGCGCGTTCGGGTCGTGCTCGACCCGACGGATCCTGCCGACGAGCGCGACGTCGAGCCCTGCGGCCTCGATCGGCGACGGGTACACGCCGTTCGCGGGGTCGTCTCGGACCTCCACCCCGGGCGCGGCACGCAGCGCCTCGCGGGCTTCCTCGGGCGAGATCGGGCGAGAGAACTCCGCCAGGATCGACACCGCGTGTCCCACCGGAACCGGCACTCGCACCGAGGTCGCGACCACGCGGAGCTCCGGCAGCCCCAGGATCTTGCGCGGCTCGGCCATGATCTTCGACTCCTCGCCCGTATACCCGTCGGGCCCGAAGTCCCCCACCTTCGCGACGACGTTGTAGGCGATCGTCTTTCCGAAGACCTCGCCCTCGGGAAGTGCCTCGCGGTCGGGGCGACCCAGGTCCTCCTCGCGCCCGCGGAGCTTCTCGATCTGCTCGAAGAGCTCCCGCTCGCCCTTCCATCCGGCCCCGCTTACGGACTGGTAGGACGAGAGCACGAGCCCGCGGAGCCCCGCCGCGCGGTGCAGCGGCCCCACCGCGAGCATCGCCGTGATCGTCGTGCAGTTGGGGACGGCCACGATCCTCGGGGCGCCCTCGAGCGCCTCGGGGTTCACCTCGGGGATCGCGAGCGGCACGCCGGGCTCCATCCGGAAGGCACTCGAGTTGTCGATGCAGGTCGTGCCCGCCGCGGCGGCCTCGGGCACGAACGAGCGGGAGACCGCGGCCCCCGCCGAGACGAGCGCCACGTCCACCCCGAGCAGGGCCTCGAGGGAGAGCTCGCGCACCGTCACCTCCTCGCCCCGGAACCGCAAGGTGCGCCCCGCGGACTTGGCGGAGGCGAGCAGCACGAGCTCGTCGACCGGGAAGTCCCGCTCCTCCAGGATGCGGGTCATCTCCCGGCCAACCGCTCCGGTGGCTCCGACGACGGCTACGCGCATGGTCGCTCCATGCTATCGGCTGCTCGCGGGGTCCTCCGCGAGGGGCACCTCTAGAAGAACTGAAGGGAGGACAACAGCTCGCCGAAGGCCGGAAGGTCGCGATCGTACGAGCCGCCCGTGTCGGACAGCGTGATCCGCCAGGCGATCCCGTCCTTCACGACGACGACCTCACGCAGGCGGACGGTGTCGCTGCCGGTGCTCGCCCCGCCCTCGAACCAGAGCGCGGGACGGCCGCCGAGCCTGAAGGGCACCGGATCGCCGACCTGGAAGCCGACGCCCCGATCGAGGGTCGCGACCTGGTCAGCGATCTGCGCCAGGGTCGAGGACGCCGGCACGCGCACCACCGAGACCTCCACGACGGCCGGCGAGGCCGATGCCGTGAACAGGTCGGGACCGGACACGGCCGGGTGGGACTCCCAGCCCCCCGGAGGGTCCGCGCAGTAGCCGAACCGGGCGGAGACCACGCGGCTGCTGCCGCAGGGCACCGGCCGAAGGAGGAGGAACCCGCCCCCGACCATCGACCCGATCGCCACGAGCGCGATGACGACGGCCAGCACCGGATGCCGCTGCTGCTGCCGCCCGGACTCGGACGGGAGCAGGGATCCCGCGAGGGGCTCTCGGGGAGGCGGAGGAGACGGGAGGAAGCTGGGAGGGTCCACGCGATCAGCGCTCCCCGGAGCCGCCGTCCTCCAGGCCGAAGCGCGCGTGCACGGCTCGCAGGGCGCGCTCCCCGTCCTGCTTGCGCACGACGCAGGAGATCCGGATGGGCGAGGTGGAGATCATCTCGATGTTGACGCCCTCGGCCGCCAGCGCGTCGAACATGTCCGCGGCGACGCCCGGATGGCTCTTCATGCCGGCGCCCACCAGGGAGATCTTCGCCACGCCGTCGTCGAGCGTGAACCGCTCGGCGCCGATCTCCTTCACGATCCGGTCGAGCACGGCCTCCAGGTGCGCGCGCTCGGCGATCGGCGCGGTGAAAGACAGGTCGGTGCGCCCGTCGTGGGACACGTTCTGCACGATCATGTCGATGTTGATCGCCTCGGAGGCGATGGCCCTGAACACCGTCGCGGCGACGCCGGGGCGGTCGGGAACCCGGTCGAGAGTGACCTTGGCCTCCTCGACGTCGAGCGCCACACCCGAGATCATCACGCCTTCCATCTGCTCCTCGTCGACCTCCTGCACCCAGGTGCCGGGCACGTCCTCGAAAGACGATCGGACGTGGATGCGCACGCCGTGCCTGCGAGCGTACTCCACCGACCGCGATTGCAGGACCTTCGCGCCGGCGGCCGCCAGCTCCATCATCTCGTCGTAGGACACGACGGGGAGCTTGCGTGCCCTCGGCTCCACTCGGGGGTCTGCCGTGTAAACCCCGTCGACGTCCGTGCAGATCTCGCACGCGTCCGCGCCGAGTGCCGCGGCCATCGCGACCGCCGTCGTGTCGGAGCCGCCGCGCCCGAGGGTCGTGATCTCGTACGAGCTCGAGAGCCCCTGGAACCCGGCCACGATCACGACGTTGCCCGCCTGGATCGACTCAAGGACCCTCTTCGGGCGGATCTCGACGATCTTCGCCTTGCCGTGCTGCGTGTCGGTGATGATCCCGGCCTGCGAGCCGGTGTAGCTCGCCGCCTTGCAGCCCCGCGCGTTGATCGCGATCGCGAGCAGGGACATCGCGATGCGCTCGCCAGCGGTTAGGAGCATGTCCAGCTCGCGGGGCTCCGGCGTCGGCGTGATCTGGTTCGCCATCGCCAGAAGGTCGTCGGTGGTCTCGCCCATCGCCGAGACGACCACGACCACGTCGTAGCCGGCCTCCTTGGCCTGCACGACCCGGTCGGCGACGTGGCGCAGCCGGTCGGTCGAGCCGACGGAGGTGCCACCGTACTTCTGGACGATGATGGGCACGGGGAAGCCGGTCCTTTCTTCGAGCCTCCGAGCCTAGCAAGCCTGCCCCATGGAACCCGCGACCACCAGCAGCCGGGGAACCGATCGCGGGTCGCGCGCCCTCCTACGTTCGTGGATGTCACACCGGGAGGTGCTCGGGGCATGGTAGGAGTGGGAAGCGGCCGAGAGGACCCCGTGACGGACGAACGGACTGACACCCAGCTGCTCCTGGCCTCCGGCGAGGATCCCGAGGCGTTCGCGGCCTTCTACAGGCGCCACGCCGAGGACCTCCTCCGCTACTTCGCCAGGCGCACGTTCGACCCCGAGTCGGCCGCCGAGCTCGCGGCCGAGTCCTTCGCCGAGGCCTTCGCGTCCCGGCGGAGCTACAGCGACCGAGGGGTGGACGGCGTGGCGTGGCTGTACGGGATCGCGCGGCACCAGCTCTCCCGGTTCTTCCGGGGCGGCCGGGTGGACGTGGCGGCGCGCAGGAGGCTCGGGATGCCCGAACGGGAGCTGGAACCTGATGACTTCGAGCGGATCGAGGAGCTCGTCGACTTCGAGCCGCTGCGAGAGGCGCTCGCCGAGGCCATGGACGCGCTGCCGGCGCACCAGCAGGCCGCGGTGAGGCTGCGGGTCGTCGAGGGCAAGTCGTACGACGTGGTGGCGGGCGAGCTCGGGTGCACCCCCGACAGCGCGCGCCAGCGGGTGAGCCGGGGCCTGAGACATCTGGGCGTCGCGCTCCAGGAGAAGCAGGCGGTGAGCGACTGATGGACACGAATATCGGGTACCTGCGGAAGATCGAGGACGACCTGCGCGATGCGGCCGAGCGGGAGCGGCACCTCGCCCCGGCGAGGAAGGGCAGGCGGCGGCGCGGCGGGCCGTGGATCGGGATCGCCGCCGGAGTGGTGGCCTTCCTGGTGGTCGCCGGGCTGGTGGGCTCGCTGATGAAGTCGCAGAACCAGGTGCCATTGACGGCCTCCTCCGGCACGGCCGCGCCCGGGAACGCGTTCGCGGGGCGGGAAGGCGCACTGGCGCCGGCGGCGCTCCCAGATTTCGGCGTCTCCCAGCAGTCCGTGGGCGCGGCCGGCGCCGGTGGGGCGGCACAGCCGCTTTTTGCGAATCAGCCCGCGGCGCAGCTCCCCCACATCGATCTCTCCAAGATCATCCGGACGGGAAGCCTCCGGCTGACGGTCCCGCGCGACGGGCTCGGCGGGGCCGTCGACAGGGTCACCGCGATCGCCGACACTCACGGCGGGTTCGTGTTCTCCTCGTCGGTCGGCGTGCGCGCCGGGAACCTCGTCCTTCACGTGCCGGCCGCACGCTTCGACGCCACCGTAACCGCGCTGCGGCAGGTGGGTGAGGTGACGAGCGTGCAGGTCGCGGCGGAGGACGTGACGGCCCAGTTCGTGGACCTGAGGGCGCGACTGAAGATCCTGGAGGGCAGGCGGCGGGCGCTTCAGGCTCTGTACGCCAAGGCCGTCACGATCGACGAGACGCTCCGCGTGCAGAACGCGCTCGACGACACGCAGGGCCAGATCGAGCAGATCCAGGGCCAGCTGAACGTGATCCAGAGCCGGACGAGCGAGTCCTCGATACGCGTGTCGCTGCTGGAAGCCGGGGTGCCCCAGACCCCGCAGGACCGCGTCCGCAACCCCAGCATCGGGGAGGCGTGGGCCCGGGCGGTGGCCGGTTTCTTCGGAGTGGTCGCAACGGTCGTCGTGGGGCTCGGCTACCTTGTGCCGCTCTCGGTTTCTGGTTCGTCGCCGCGCTGGTTCGCCGCCGGCGGCGAACGGCCCGAGCATCCTGACGGGTTCCGTCTCGAGGGTCGCCGCTCACATCTCGCGGCGACCCTCGAGGGCCTGGGACAGCGTGACCTCGTCGGCGTACTCGAGGTCCCCCCCGACCGGGAGGCCGCTGGCCAGACGGGTCACGCGGACGCCGAACGGCGTCAGCATCGCCGCCACGTACATCGCGGTGGCGTTGCCTTCCAGGTTGGGGTTGGTCGCGAGGATCACCTCGATCACGTGGTCGCGCGCGACGCGGTCGAGCAGCTCCTGCACCCGCAGGTCCTCGGGCCCCACGCCGTCAAGGGGCGAGATCGCGCCTCCGAGGATGTGGTAACGCCCCTTCACGACGCCGGCCTTCTCGATCGTGGCGGCGTCCTTCGGCTCCTCCACCACGCAAAGGGTCGTCACGTCGCGGCCTGGATCCCTACAGATACGGCAGAGATCGCCCTCGGCCACGTTGCCGCACTCGCGGCAGAACGCGATGCGCTCCTTGGCCTCGACGATCGCGCGCGCCAGGCGCTTCGCGTCGTCGGCCGGCGCCTTGACCAGCCAGAAGGCGAGGCGCTGCGCGGACTTCGGCCCGATGCCGGGCAGCCGCGAGAGCTCGTCGATCAGCTCCTGGATCGGGCCCTCGTACACCGGCTAGTCCACCTCGGCATCGGTCGCCACCTTCGCCCCCAGCATCTCCTGGACGCGGCGGAGCGCCTCGGCGTCGTCGGGAACCTCTTCCTCCTCGACCACCACCACGCCCGGAGCCGACTCGCGCACTACGCATCGGATCTCCGGCCGCACGCCGAACAACGCCCCGAGCGCCTCGCGGAGCTCCTCGGCGCGGTCGATCACCTTGGTCACTCCGAACCTCTTGTCGGGAGGGAACGCGAGCTCGAGGGTTCCTGATTCGAAGGTCGCCACCGTCGCGCTCTCGAGAAGAGCCTTCAGGATCGGCTGGCGCGTCGTCTGCAGGTGGTCCAGGAGAGCAGACCAGGACCGGCGGAGCATCGCGACGTCGACGTTCCCGGCGGCGGGAACCTGGGCGGCGGTTTGGACCCCGTCGGGAGCCTGGGCGGCCTTCGAGGCGCCGCCGCGCTGACCCTGCCTTGCCATGCCTCGCGCGTCGGCGCCTCGAAGTCCCACGGCCGGCTCGGGCGCGTCGGCGTCTCGAAGTCCCACGGCCGGCTCGGGCGCGTCGGCAGCCGGCGAGGCCGGGGGGGCGGCCGGCTCGTCCAGGTTCGCGAGCCGTTCAAGCCTCTCGAGGCGCGCGAGCAGGCCGGCCGGCTGGGGATCGCTCTCCGGCATCGTCGCGCGCACGAGCGCCAGCTCGAGCGACAGTCGAGGCGACGTCGTCCATCGCATGTCGCTCTGGGCCGAAAGGAGCAGGGCGATCACACGTGCGAGCTCCGCCGGCGAGAACTTGCCGGCCTGCGCACGCAGGTGCTCGTACTCGTCGGCGGCGACGTCGAGCAGGTCCTGCTGCCCGGGGGCGGTCTGCACCAGGAGCAGGTTCCGGAAGTGCGCGAGCGTCTCGGCGGCGACGGGCCGCAGGTCCTGCCCGTCCATGACGAGCCGGTTCACGATCTCGAACGCCGAGCGCGCGTCGCCCACCGCGACCGCGTCGGCGAGCTCGTGCTGCACCTCGGCGCGCGGCGCGCCGAGCAGCGCCGCGATCACGTCGTCGTCGACCTCGGCGCCGCCGAGCACGCTCGCCTGGTCGAGCAGCGAGAGCGCGTCGCGCGCCGAGCCCTCCGCCTGGCGAGCCATCGTGTGCGCCGCCGACGGGGAGAGCTTCACTCCTTCGGACGCCGCGATCTTCTGTAGGTGCCCGGCGAGGGCCTCGAGCGTGAGCCGCCGGAAGTCGAACCGCTGGCACCGGCCGACGATCGTGGCCGGCATCTTCTGCGGCTCGGTCGTGGCCAGCACGAACCTCACGCCGACCGGCGGCTCCTCGAAGAGCTTGAGCAGCGCGTCGAACGCCGGCGCGGAGAGCCGCTGCGCCTCGTCGATGATGTAGACCTTCTCGCGGCCGACCGCGGGCGCCGTCGGCGCCCGCTCGCGGAGCTCGCGCGCGTCCTCGACGCCGCCGTGCGAGGCCGCGTCGATCTCGACCACGTCGAGGTGCTGCCCCTCGCGGATCGCGACGCACTGCGCGCACTCGCCGCAGGGCTCGGGCGTCGGACCCTTCTCGCAGTTGACCATCTTCGCGAGGATCCGGGCGGTGGAGGTCTTGCCGGTTCCCCTCGGCCCGCAGAAAAGGAACGCGTGATGCAGGCGGCCCTCGCGGATCGCGCCGGTCAGCGCCCGCACCACGTGGTCCTGGCCCAGGACCTCGGCCGGCGTCTGCGGCCGGTACCGTCGGTAAAGGGCCTGGTGCTGCTTCTCCTCCGCCACGCCTTCCCCCTACAAGAAAGGTGACCGTGCACCCGCCGTCGACCTCGGACGACTCGAGCGCTTCCCGGCACGGGAGCTCCGGCCAGGCGCTCCTGCGGCACCCGCCATCGCCCGCTTACGGCTGCTTCCTTCCGGACCTGACCGGGTTCGCAGGTTGGCGTCGCGCAGGACCCGACCCTCAACGCTCCGTGCCGATAGCTGCCCCGGACCATCCGGGCCTCGGACGGGGATTCAGCCCCGCTGAAGCGGATCGCGGGTACAGGGCACCGCTAGCTCCCCGCCTAGCACGGCCACCGCGCGAGTATACGTCGCCCTCGGGACACGCCTTCCGGCGGGCCGAGCTCAATCCCCCGAGCGCACCCAGACCTGCCATTCGGAGACCGGCCGGAAGCCGAGGTGCTCGTACATCCGCCGGGACATCTCGCTGGGATGCAGCCATGCGAGGTCGGCGGAGGGAAACGTCCGCGCGGCCATCACGGTTAGCGCGGCTCCGATCCCGCGGCGCCGCGCACGGGGGATCACGCCGACGCCGAAGATGCCGACCGCGCCATCCCAGAGATGGGCGGCGGCGATACCGACCGGCTCGTCGCCCTTCCATGCGACGAACGACCGCGCGCCCTCAACCCCGTAGGAGCCCTGCGCGTAGAAGCGCTCCGCGAGCTCCGATCCATCGCCGAACGCCTCCACGTCGACGCGGGCGACGCCGGCCGCCCCACCCCCGTCGTGCACGGGCTCGACCCGGACGCCGTCCGGCAGCAAGGACGGCGGCAGATCCTCGACGCGGACCGCCATCCCCGGCCGCGACAGCAGGAGCGTGAGCCCCGCCGACCGGACGGCCTCGTCCACGGAGGGGTGCCGTCCGACCTCCAGATCCACGCCGAAGGTTCGCCCGCGCCGGCGGAACTCAAGCTCCGCCGCGGCCAGGGCCTCCGGGGGGTCCGTGGGCTCGGAGATCACCAGCACCGAGTTCACCTCGCGATCGGGAACGTTGGCGAACGCGAGCGCGAGCCCATCCAGATCGACGACCTCCGCGCCGGGCACGTTCGCCCGGCGTTGCCGTTCGGCCTCCACGAACCCGAGCGCGATCCTCTTCGCCGTCTTCACCCCCCGGATCCTCGCACCCCGGATCCGGGGCGGCGAGCACCCCGCGTCCTAGCCGATACCCTGACCCGGTGCTCGGCGCGATCGTGGTGGACTTCGACGGGACCGCTTGCTCGGCCGACGTTTCCGAGGTCCTGCTGGAGGTCTTCGGCGACCCCTCGTGGCCCACGTACGACGATCTCGTGGACCGGGGCGAGATGGGGCTGCGCGAAGCGATGCACCGGCAGGCGGCTCTGCTCACCGGCACGCGCGAAGAGATGCTCGCGTACGCGCTCGCGAACTGCGCCCTCGATCCGACCTTCCCCCCGTTCGTCGCCTGGGCCGCCGAACGGGCACTCCCACTCTCGCTGGCATCGGACGGGTTCGCTTTCTACATCCGCCCGATCCTGGAGGAGGCGGGCCTGGGATCGCTCGAGGTCACGACCAACGAGATGACCTTCCCCGGAGGCGGCGGCCCCGCGATGGAGCACCCGAACGGGCACCAGGAGTGCGTGGGCTGCGGCACATGCAAGATGCTCGCCGTGCAGAGGGCTCGCGCCGCGCACGGTCCCGTCGCCTTCGTCGGCGAAGGACAGTCCGACCGCTACGGGGCGCTGTATGCGGACGTTGCGTTCGCGAAGGACGCGCTCGTCGCCTGGTGCGAGCGAGACGGCGTCCCCTTCCTCCCGTGGACCGACTTCGACGACGTGCGCCTGGCCCTCGAGTCCCTCGACGGGTTGCCCGGGCCGGTCGCGCCGGCTCGCTGCCCCGGATGGACGCTCCCGGCGGAACGGTGAAGGTGGTGAAGGCGGCGACGGCGGTGGCGGCGGTGGCCGCGGGATTCGAACCCGCGAGAGGGTTGCCCCCCTACACGCTCTCCAGGCGTGCCCCTTCGTCCGCTCGGGCAGGCCACCGGGTCGAGTGTAGCGGCGGCGGGAACGGCTTCCGACGGCAGCTCCAGTAGCGTCTGAGTTCTGACAGTTCCGTCGTCGTGGCGGAGGTCGTCCCCGTCGTTCCCCGCCTCCCGACCGGGGACGGCGAACACGTCCCCTCCGAGGTCGAATCCGATCCTCGATCAGTCCGCGGCCTCACCCCA